>JANPDV010000151.1:0-22140 GCA_031431655.1 Gammaproteobacteria bacterium
GGATCTTCCGCGATCGCTTCAATATTCCCGTCTCGGACGAGGACATCTCACGAGTGCCGTTTCGCCGGCCGGCGGAGGACAGCGAAGAGCTCAAGTACCTGCGGGCGAAGCGCGCTGCACTCGGTGGCTACCTGCCTGCACGGCGTACCGGGGCGCCGCCGATCGCGGTGCCACCGCTAGGCGCCTTCCAGGGCCTGCTCGACGGGTCCGATGGGCGCGAGATCTCGACCACGATGGCGTTCGTTCGCATTCTCACCGCGCTGCTGAAGGACAAGACCCTCGGCCGGCATGTCGTGCCGATCGTGCCCGACGAGGCGCGGACATTCGGCATGGAAGGACTGTTCCGCCAGGTCGGCATCTATTCATCGGTCGGGCAGCTGTACACGCCGCAGGACGCCGACCAGCTGATGTCCTATCGAGAGGACAAGAAGGGACAGATTCTCGAGGAAGGCATCAACGAAGCCGGTGCCCTGTGCTCGTGGATCGCGGCCGGCACGGCGTACTCGAATCACGGCGTCCCGATGGTTCCTTTCTACATCTTCTATTCGATGTTCGGCTTTCAGCGCGTCGGCGATTTCATCTGGGCGGCGGGCGATCAGCGCACGCGCGGCTTCCTGATGGGTGCGACGGCAGGCCGGACGACGCTGGCGGGCGAGGGCCTGCAGCATCAGGACGGTCACAGCCTGCTGTTGGCCAGCACGGTGCCGAACTGCCGCGCCTACGATCCCACTTTCGCCTATGAACTGGCGGTGATCATCCAGGATGGCCTCGAGCGCATGGTGGCTCGCGGCGAGAACATCTTCTACTACATCACCGTGATGAACGAGAACTATGCGATGCCCCCGATGCCGGCGGGTATCGAGCAGGGGATCCTCCGCGGCATCTACCGTCTGTCGAGCGGCGGGCCATCGAAGCGCCGCGTCACGCTACTCGGCGCGGGCTCCATACTGCGCGAAGTACAGGCCGCGGCGAGCTTGCTGGAGTCAGATTATGGTGTGGGTGCCGACGTCTTTTCGGTGCCGAGCTTCAATGAGCTGCGTCGCGAGGCGCTGGACTGCGACCGCTGGAACCTGCTGAATCCCGCGTCGCCGCCGCGCAAGCCGTATGTGGCGCAGTGCCTCGAGGGCCAGTCCGGACCATTCATTGCCGCGACCGACTACATGCGCTCGGTCGCGGACCAGATCCGACAGTGGGTGCCAGGCGGCGCCTACACGGTGCTTGGTACCGACGGCTACGGTCGATCGGATTCGCGCGCTGCATTGCGCCATCATTTTGAGGTCGACCGCCGCTTCGTGGTGCTGGCCGCCCTGCGCGCGCTGGTCGATCGAGGCGAGTTGGAACGCAGCGTGTTGCCGACGGCCATGACCAAGCTGGGCATCGACGCTGCAAAGCTCAATCCGCTCAATTCCTGAAGGGCCCGAACCCCATGCCGCGAATCGAAATCCGAGTTCCCGATCTCGGCAGCTTCAAGGACGTTGCTGTCATCGAGTTGCTGGTCAAGCCCGGCGAAACCGTCGAGGTCGACACGCCTCTGGTCACGCTCGAGACCGAAAAGGCGACGATGGATGTGCCATCGCCGTCGGCCGGTGTCGTCGAGTCCGTGGCCATCGCCAAGGGGGCGTTGGTCAATGCGGGAGACCTAGTTGTTGTGCTGCAGTCGGAGGGCGTCGCTGACACCGCTGCTGCCGACGCTCCGCGGCCCACATCGCCGGTTGCCGCCGCCGCCATGGCTGCCGCGCAGCCACCGCCCACGGGTCCCGCTGCAGGCGCAGCGGCTCAGCCGGCTGTGTCGCCTGCCGCGGTCGGGTCAATTCCGGGAGTTCGTGGCGATCTCGCGGTGATCGATGAGCCTGGCTTCTCGCGAGCACACGCCGGGCCGTCGGTTCGCCGCCTGGCGCGTGAGCTGGGGGTCGATCTGGCCAAGGTTACGGGGTCCGGGGTCAAAGGTCGCATCACGCACGATGACGTCAAGGCATGGGTCAAGGCGACGCTGTCCCGGGGCGGAGGTGGACCCGGGGCGCCAGGTGCCGGCGGCGCGGCACTGCCGCGCGTGCCGAGCGTCGACTTCGCGGCATTCGGCCCCGTGGAGGTCAAGCCGCTGTCGCGCATACAACGCATCTCCGGCGCGCGTCTGCATGCGTCCTGGCTCAACCTTCCACACGTCACGCAGTTCGACGAGGCCGACATCACCGAACTGGAGGCAGCACGGGCAGGACTCAAGGAGAAGACGGCCCGCGATGGCCTCAAGGTCACGCCGCTGGCGTTCATCATCCGGGCCTGCGCGCAGACACTGGCGCAGTTTCCGGAGTTCAATGCGTCGCTGGATGAGCGAGCCGAGAACCTGGTCCTCAAGCGCTATTGCCACATCGGTTTCGCGGCCGACACGCCCAATGGCCTGATGGTACCGGTCATTCGCGATGCGGACCGCCTGGATGTCTTCGAGATCGCGCGTGCGCTCGCGGCGCTGTCCGAGAAGGCGCGCGCAGGCAAGCTGACGGCCAATGAAATGCAGGGTGGCTCGTTCACGGTATCGAGCCTCGGCGGTATCGGCGGGACGGCGTTTACGCCGATCATCAACGCGCCAGAAGTGGCGATCCTGGGCGTGGCCCGCTCGGCCATGAAGCCGGTTTATCAGGGGGGCCAGTTCGTACCGCGCCTGATGCTGCCGCTGGCGCTGTCCTACGACCACCGCGTGATCGACGGCGCAGCGGGCGCGCGCTTCATCACTGCCTTGTCGCAGCGGCTCACCCAGCCCCAGGGCCTGCTCGAGGCGGTGCCGTGAGCGCGCAGGACATCCTGGTTCCGGACCTCGGTTCGTTCAGTGACGTACCGGTCATCGACGTGCTGGTAGCGGTCGGCGATATCGTCGATGTCGAGACGCCACTGATCACGCTGGAAACCGAAAAGGCAACGATGGATGTCCCGTCGCCGGTACGGGGCACGATCGTCGAGTTGCTGGTAGCGAAGGGCGCAAAGGTTTCCAAGGGCAGTGCGGTGGCGCGTGTCCGTTTGGAGCAGGCCAGCGCGAGCGCCGCAGTGGTGTCCCCAGAACCGTCGGTAGTTCAAGCGAGCGCGCCCGCGCGGCCTGCGACTCCGGTCGACCGGCGTACTCGCCTGCTGGTACTCGGCGCCGGGCCCGGCGGCTATACGGCGGCTTTTCGCGCGGCGGATCTCGGCCTGGAAGTCACACTGGTGGAGCGCTGGCCTGCACTGGGTGGTGTCTGCCTTAACGTTGGCTGTATTCCATCCAAGGCGCTGTTGCATGCGGCGCGGGTTATCGAAGAAGCCGCCGAGATGAGTCGGCATGGCATCGAATTCGGCGCGCCGAAGATTGATGCCGCGGCACTGGCCCGCTGGAAGTCGGGCGTGGTCGGCAAGCTCACTGGAGGGCTCGCCGGCCGTGCGAAGCAGCGCAAGGTCACGGTCGTACGCGGCACCGGCCGGTTCGTGGCGCCGGACGCGGTCGAGGTTGAGCACGAGGGCAGGCGCGAACGCATCGGCTTCGAACAATGCATCGTCGCTGCGGGTTCGGAATCGGTGCGGTTGCCGTTTCTGCCGGCCGACCCGCGCGTGATGGACTCCACCGACGCGCTGGAGCTGAAGGATCTGCCACGCCGCATGCTGGTGATCGGTGGCGGCATCATCGGCCTGGAGATGGCCTGCGTCTACGCTGCGCTCGGGGTCAAGGTCAGCGTGGTGGAGCTGACTTCGCAGCTGATGCCCGGCTGCGACGCTGATCTGGTGCGGCCGCTGGAGAAGCGCCTGCGGGCGCGCTACGAGCAGATCCTGCTGGGCACGCAGGTCACCGGCGTTGAGGCGCTGGCCGAGGGCCTGCGCGTAACGTTCGCCGGCGCGAGCGCGCCCGAGCCTCAGCTGTACGACAAGATTCTGTCGGCCGTCGGTCGCTTGCCGAACGGACGCAGGATCGATGCCGAACAGGCAGGCATTCGGATCGATGAACGCGGCTTCGTGCCCGTTGACAGCCAGCAGCGCACCAGCGTTGGCCACATCTTCGCCATCGGCGACATCGTCGGCCAGCCGATGCTGGCGCACAAGGCCACGCATGAGGGCAAGGTCGCCGCGGAAGTCTGCGCGGGACTCAAGAGCCGGTTCGACGCGCGCGTCATTCCCTCGGTGGCCTACACCGATCCCGAAGTCGCGTGGGTCGGCCTCACCGAGTCGGCAGCCGCGGCGCAGGGCATTGCGTTCCGCAAGGGCCAGTTCCCGTGGGCGGCGAGCGGCCGCTCACTGGCGCAGGCGCGGGACGAGGGCTTCACCAAGCTGTTGTTCGACCCGGACACGCACCGTGTGCTGGGAGGCGGCCTGGTCGGACCGAATGCGGGCGAGCTCATAGCCGAGATCGCCCTTGCGATCGAACTCGGCGCCGACGCCGCCGACATCGGGCTGACCGTGCATCCGCATCCCACGCTGTCGGAGACGGTCGCATTCGCCGCGGAAGCTTTCGAGGGCACGCTGACGGATCTGTACGTGCCGAAGAAGCGCTGAGCGCTTTCCTCTGCCACTGCCGGCCCGCTCAGCGCCGGCTGGCGAGTTGTTGCACCTGTTCCAGATAGCGTTGCTCATCCGGCGGTTTGCCGCTGCGTTGTGATTCCCACAGCGCCTCGCCCAGCACTTCCATGATCCTGTGCTCGGCCGCGTGCGCTTCCCCAAGCCGTTGCGTCAGCTGCGAGTGCGCGCTTCGCAAGCCTGCCGGTCGATCGGTGGCAATCTGGTCGCGAATGGCCAGGTGCATTCCGAGATGCAGGAACGGGTTGCTGACGCCGCGCTCCGGTGCGAAGTCCTCGCCGAGCACCGCGTCGTCGCGCTCCAGCCAGCTGTGGTACTCCGGGTGGTCACGGACCGCAGTCGCGATCTGCAGCTGCAGTGGCGTCAGCGGCAGGCCCGCCCGCTCGCGCTGCCAGGCTTCCAGGTACATCTGGCGCAGGGCGGCGCGCGATTGACCGGCGTACAGGGACATCAGGTGCGGGCCGGTGTCTTGCGCCGGAACTCGCACAGGTCAGCGATGCTGCAGTGGGGGCAATCAGGCGTGCGCGCTTTGCAGACGTAGCGGCCATGCAGGATCAGCCAGTGGTGCGCATCGAGACGGAACCCCTCGGGCACGAGCTTCAGCAAGCCCTTCTCCACCGCCAGCGGAGTGCGGCCGGGTGCCAGGCCGGTGCGGTTGGCAACGCGGAAAATGTGGGTATCCACCGCAATGGTGGGCTCGCGAAACGCGGTATTCAGGACGACATTGGCGGTCTTGCGGCCGACGCCCGGCAGCGCCTCCAGGGCCGCGCGGTCGCGCGGCACCTGACCGCCGTGTTGCTGCAACAGGATTTCGCAGGTGCGGATCACGTTCCGCGCCTTCGCGTTGAAGAGTCCGATGGTGCGTATGTAGCCGGAAAGGCCCTCGACGCCCAGCGCCAGAACTGCCGCCGGTGAATTCGCGACCGGAAACAGCCGGCGCGTGGCCGCATTGACGCTGCGATCCGTGGCCTGGGCCGAGAGGATGACGGCGACCAGCAGTTCGAACGGTGACTGGTACTGCAGCTCGGTGGTCGGATGCGGGTTCGCCTCGCGCCAGCGGCGGAAGATCTCGCGGCGCTTGTCCGGATTCAAGCTGGCGACGCCCCGGATCGGGCCTGATTCTTGCGTGCAGCAATCACCGCGGCGCGTCGCGCCGCGTCGTCCTGTCGACGTGCCTCGCGTGCTTCGAAGCGCCGCCGGTTCTCGCCAGCCGCGGGAGCGGCGTCCTGCGGTGCCGCAGTTGCGCGCGGCCGCATCGATATGCAGTCAACCGGACAGGGCGCGACGCACAGCTCGCAGCCGGTGCACAGCGCATTGAGCACCGTATGCATGAAGCGCTGCGCACCGATGATGGCGTCGACCGGGCAGGGCGGCAGGCACTTGGCGCAACCGATGCACAGCGACTCGTCGATCACCGCAACGAGATCCTGGCCTTCGACGCCATGCGCCGGATTCAGTGGCAGCGATGCCTGACCCAGCAACTGCGCCAGCGCCGCAATCGTTGTGGCGCCGCCGGGCGGGCACTGGTTGATCGCCGCCTGCCCGTCGGAAATCGCTGCGGCATAAGGCCGGCAGCCGCTGAAACCGCAGCGCGTGCATTGCGTCTGGGGCAGCAGGGCATCTACCGACTCGGCGCTGGCCATGGCGAGCAGGGTCAGGAGATCCTCATGCCGGGTCGGGCGCCGGTGTCAGCGGTGAGCACGAAGAGCTCCTTGCCATCGCCGGCGCTCAGGACCATGCCTTCGGAGACGCCGAAACGCATCTTGCGCGGTGCCAGGTTCGCGATGACCACGACGAGTTTGCCCTGCAGCTGTTCCGGCGTGTACGCAGAACGGATCCCGGAGAACACGTTGCGGGTTTCAGTGCCCAGGTCGAGCGTCAGCCGCAGCAGCTTGTCGGAGCCCTCCACCAGCTCGCAGCGCTCGACGCGAGCGATGCGCAGGTCGAGCCGGGTGAAATCGTCGATCTGCACCGGCGGTGCTGCTGCGCGCGCGCTGCTCTCGGCCGCCGCGGCGGCGTTTTTCGCCGGTGGGGAGTCGAGCGGGCGCGTCTGGGCAGCCGCAGCGCCTGTGGGCGCCGCCGCAGCCGCCACCGCCGCACTTAAGGGCACGGGCTCCACCAGGCTGGCGACCTGCGCCGGATCGAGGCGCTGTGCCAGGGCTTCGTAGCGTGCAAGCGGAGTGGCGAGCAGCGGCCTTGCGACATCGGCCCAGCTGCGCAGCGGCGCGCCGAGGAAGCGACCGGCTGCCTCGGCCATTGCCGGCAGAACCGGAGCCAGGAAGATCATCAGGATCCGGAAGAGGTTGATTCCCTGGGTGGCAACGGCGAGCACCTCCGCCGCGCGCGCGGGATCGCGCGCCAGTGCCCACGGCTTCCGGGCGTCGACATACTGATTGGCGCGATCGGCCAGCAGCATGATCTCGCGAATCGCAGCGGCGTAGTCGCGCGCCTCGTACAGCGCCGCGATACCGGGCGCAGCGGCGGCAAACTCGTCATACAACTTCGAATCCGGGAGCGAGGAGGCCAGGATGCCGCCGCCGCGCTCCACGAAGCCCGCGCAGCGACTGGCGATGTTGACCAGCTTGCCGACCAGATCCGAGTTGACGCGAGAGGTGAAGTCAGCGAGCGAGAAGTCGATATCGTCGAGCTCCGGCCCGAGCTTCGCCGCGAAATAGTAGCGCAGCGGTTCCGGCGGCAGGCGTTCCAGGTAGCGTCGTGCCGTGACGAATGTGCCGCGCGACTTCGACATCTTCTGGCCGTTGAACGTCAGGAAGCCATGCACGAACACGGCGGTGGGGCGGCGCAGTCCCGCGCCGTGCAGCACGGCGGGCCAGAACAGGGTGTGGAAGTAGCTGATGTCCGTGCCGATGAAGTGATACAGCTCGGCCGTGCTGTCCGGCGCGAGGTAACTCTGCGGATCCAGTCCGCGCCGCTCGCACAGCGCCTTGAAGCTGCCCAGGTAACCGATCGGTGCATCGAACCAGACGTAGAAGTACTTGCCCGGTGCGTCTGGAATCTCGAAGCCGAAGTACGGCGCATCGCGCGAGATGTCCCAATCCTGCAGCCCCGCCTGGAACCACTCGTCGAGCTTGGCCCGCACCGACGCCTGCAGCGAGCCGCTGGCCACCCATTCACGCAGCATCGGTTCGAAGTGGCCGAGGTTGAAGAACAGGTGCTCGGACTCGCGCCAGATGGGAGGCGTGCCCGACAGGGTTGACAGTGGGTTGATCAGGTCCGCCGGCGTGTACGTTGACCCGCAGACCTCGCAGGAGTCGCCATACTGATCGGCAGCGCCGCACTTCGGGTTGGGGCAGGTACCGCGTACAAAGCGGTCCGGCAGGAACATCTGCGCCTGCTCGTCGAACGCCTGACGCACGGCGCGGCGCGAAATGTGGCCTGCGTCGCGCAGCCGCGTGTAGAGCAGGTCCGTGTAGTAGCGGTTCTCCGGCGTGTGGGTCGAGTGGAAATGATCGTGGCCGATCAGGAAGCCCTGGTAGTCGGCCAGGTGCTCGGACGCCACGCGCGCGATGAGCACTTCGGGAGCGACGCCCTCGGCCTGTGCCTTGATCATGATTGGCGTGCCGTGGCAGTCCTCGGCGCACACATAGATGCAGTCGTGGCCCTGCATGCGCTGGAAGCGCACCCAGATGTCGGTCTGCACGGCTTCGACGATATGGCCGATGTGCAGCGGGCCGTTGGCGTAGGGCAGGGCGCTGGTGACGAGCAACTTGCGTGACATGCCCGGATTATCGCACGCGCACCCCAGCGCGGCGTCAGCTCGCGTCTTTGAGCGCCTCGAACTTGCCCTTGTTGATGCCTTTCTTGTACGCCTCGCGGCCGCTTATCAGCCTCTGGTCGAGCAGGGCCTGGATTGCGTTGTCCATCGTGCGCATGCCGAACTGGGCGCCCGACTGCATTACGGTTTCGATCTGGTCCAGTTTGCCCTGGCGGATCAGGTTGCCGACGGCTGCGGTGTTGATCAGCACCTCCAGAGCGGCCACGCGGCCCTGGCCGTCGGCCCGCTGCAGCAGCTGTTGCGAAACCACGCCGCGCAGCGAGGTCGACAGCATGGTGCGCACATGCGGTTGCTTGTCGGCCGGGAACACGTTGACGATGCGATCGACGGTCTGGGCGGCGCCATTGGTGTGAAGGGTTCCCATGACGAGGATGCCCATTTCTGCCGCAGTGACTGCGATGCTCATCGTCTCGTAGTCGCGCAGCTCGCCGACCAGGATCACATCCGGATCCTCACGCAGCGCCGAGTGCAGTGCATCGGCGAAGCTGCGACTGTGCACGCCGACCTCGCGCTGGCTGATCAGGCAGTTCTTGCGCAGGTGAATGAACTCGATCGGATCCTCGATCGTGAGGATGTGGCCCTTGGTGCGATGGTTGATGTCATCGATCATCGCGGCCAGAGTGGTCGACTTGCCCGAGCCGGTCTTGCCGGTGACGAGGATGAGCCCGTTCGCCGCCTTGGCCAGCTGGCGCACGGCGTCCGGCAACTTGAGCTGATCCATCGTCAACGCCTTCGACGGAATAGAACGCATCACGGCGCCCATGCCGTTGATCTGCCGCAGCACGTTGACCCGGAATCGGCCGCGTTCGCCCATGGTGTAGGCGAAGTCGGCGCCGTCGTGCTCCTCGAAGCGCGCTACGGCCGTCCGCGGCATGATCTCGTAGAGCGTTTCGCGCACATGATCGGCGGAGAGGATCTCGTCGGCGAACGGGGTAAGGTCGCCCGATATCCGCACCCTTGGCGGGTCGCCAGCCATGAAGTGCAGGTCCGACGCGCGGCGGTCCAGGACCTGGTTCAGGTAGTCGTCGATTCGTGGCACGGGTATCGCCTCGTTTCAGCCGGTGCCGGCCTCGAGCTTGGGCAACAGCGCGGTGTCGGTGACGTACTTCTGGAACAGTCGCTTGTCCTGCGCGTAGACCACCGCGTCGTCAGGATCGAGCTCGCGCAGCGCAAGGCCCTGCAGCAGCGCCTGGTCCATCAGCTGCGAACCCAGATCGCGATTGGTCTGCAGCTGGCTTGGTATCTGGAACGTCTGGTCCATCTGGATCAGCTTGGCGATCGCGCGGGTCATC
This sequence comes from Gammaproteobacteria bacterium, assembly GCA_031431655.1. GTDB lineage: Bacteria > Pseudomonadota > Gammaproteobacteria > Steroidobacterales > Steroidobacteraceae > UBA964. The sequence continues at coordinate 9,616 of JANPDV010000151.1, forward strand.
ATCATGACTTCGCACACGGCCCGGCGGCTGCGGCCGTCGCCGGTACGGATCAGCACCTGGGTCAACACCGCCAGCAGGCTCGACGAGAGAAAGCTCTTGGTCTGTTCGCGCTGCTCCACTGGCAATGCATCGATGTTCCGGTCGATCGTCTTGGTGGCGCTCGTTGTGTGCAGCGTGCCGAGCACCAGGTGGCCAGTCTCTGCCGCCGTCATGGCCATCGCAATCGTCTCCGCGTCGCGCAGTTCGCCGACCAGGATGACATCCGGATCCTCGCGCATCGCGGCGCGCACCCCCTCGGCGAAGGTCGGAATATGCGTGCCCAGCTCGCGCTGGATGATCTGGCTCTGCTTGCTCTTGTGGACGAACTCGATCGGGTCTTCGAGGCTGACGATGTTGAGTTTGCGGGTGGAATTGAGCAGGTCGATCATCGCCGCGAGCGTGGTGGACTTGCCCGTGCCGGTACTGCCCGTGACCAGCACCATGCCCTGGTGGTAGTCGCAGAGTTTGCGGACGATCGGCGGCAGATGCAGCTTCTCGAGACTCGGCAGCTCGGTCGGAATGGCTCTAAAGGTCGCGCCGATGCCCGTCTCCTTGCGGTACAGGTTGACCCGGAAGCGGCCACCGTCGGCGCTGACGTAGGAGAAATCCAGGTCGCTGCCGCTGGAGAAGTGTTCGCTCTGCTTCTTGGTGAGGATCTCCAGCAGGTAGCTTTCGAGTTCCGTGTCCCGCAGCTCGCGGAACTTGATCGGCAGCAGGTCGCCGTTCATGCGCAGCATCGGCGGCACGCCCACGGCCAGATGAACGTCGGAGCAGCCTTGCTGCATGCCGAGCTTCAGGAATGCGTCTACACGCGCCACGGCGGCGCCTCCCTGAGGGTCATTGGAGCGTTTGCAAGCAAGTTGCAGCGATTTGACGCCAATATCGGCGCCGGCGCAACGCGCCAGCGACGCCGCCGTCCCGGCGACCCACGGGCTGGCGCCGGCCCGCCACGGCTCAGCCTACCGACTCCAGCGCAGTGCGCAGCTCTTCCATGGTCTGGTACCGCGCGGCCTTGTCGACCGCCATGGCCTTGTGGACGATCTCCGCCATGGCGGTCGAGAGGTCGCGATTGACCTCGTTGGCGCGTTTGCACTTGCCCTGGACGTGCTGGTACATCACCGACATGTGATCGCCCCGCGAGTACGGCGGTACGCCGGTCACCAGCTCGTAGAGGATCACGCCCGTGGCATAGATGTCCGCGCGCGGGTCGACCTTCTTGCCGAGGATCTGCTCCGGCGCCATGTACTTGGGCGAGCCGATCACGTAGCCGGTCTTGGTGAGCTGCGTATCGCCTTCGCGCTGGGCAGCGGCCACGCCGAAGTCCACGACCTTGAGCACGCCTTCCTTGTTGATGAGCACGTTGGCGGGCTTGAGATCGCGATGCACGATTCCCTGCAAATGTGCCGCTGTCATGCCGTTGCAGATGTCGATACCGAAGCCCAGCGCGCGTTTCATCGGGACCGGCTTTTCGTCGACGATCTCTGCGCCGAGCGTATGCGAAGGGAAGTATTCCATCGAAATGGCGTAGTTGCCCTGGATGTACAGGAAATCGTAGATCCGGATGACGTTCGGGTGCGTGATCTTGCGGGAGTAGCGCAGCTCGTGTACGAAGCGCTTCATCATTTCCTCATCCTGCGAGACGTTCGGATTGAGGAACTTCAGGATCAACCGGTCATCGACCACGGTGTCCTCCATCAGCAGCACCGTGCCGAACGCGCCCTTGCCGATCTTCTCGATGAACTTGTAGCGGCCCTCGATGATGTCGTTCGGCTTGAGCGTCGAAATGTCCAGGCGGTTCGCGTCACTCGGGTCGACCACGCGCACCGCGCCCACGGTCGGTCCCGTCGTGGCGGTTGATCGGGTCTGAGCCACCAATGGCGGCGGCGGCTCGGGGGGCAGGACGTAGGACGGTTCGGCTGAACGTGACAGTGAGGCAGCTCGCTCGGGCGTGCGCGCCGCGGCGCGGCCCTGGGGGGCGCTGGAGTCGACGCGTGCCGACTCGGTGTCTGACACTGCGATCCCGCCCAGCGCGAACCGGCGCTGCAGCTCCTCCAGTGCGTTGGTGGCCGCGCGGGCGATCGTCGCGTCGGGCACCACCGATTGCTTCTCGAGTTGCGCGCGGATCAGGTCGATTTTCTTCGGATCTGCGAGCCGGGCCAGCGCCATCGCGCCCTCGACCTGCACTTCCTTGGCGCTGTGGCTGCGCATGATCGCGATGATGGGGTCGACCAGCCGTTCATCGCCGATCTTGCCGACCGCGCGTACCACGACCGGCATGGCCTTGGCGGGGCCCTTGTGCAGCATCTCGAGCATCCGCGGCAGGGCCTTGCGGCTGCCGATCTCGGCCAGTGCGTCTACCGCCCGCTCGCTTACCCACCAGTCGCTGTCGCGGGTGGCCTCGATCAGGCGGTCGACCGCACGTTCGTCCTTGGTCTGCACCAGGATTTCGATGGCCACGCGCCGGATGTCGTCGTCCTTGTCCTGCACCAGCTCGAGCACGGCATCCACGACCTTTGGCCCACCGATCTTGCCGAGGGCGTCGGCCGCCCGACTGCGCACCCACCAGTCGGAGTCCGAGATCGCATCGAGGAGGAATTTGACCGACTTGGCATCGCCGATCTCGTTCAGCACTTCGACCGCGGCGCGGCGTGGACCCTCTTCCGGATCCTTCATGATGTCGATCAGCAGCGGCAGGGTTGCCGGGTGGTTGGCCTTGATGACCACGTCGATGGCCTTGTTCTGCACATCGATCTCGGGATCGCGCAACAGTGGCACGACCTGCGAGACGTCGATTGGCCCATCCATGCGGCTCAGCGCCGAAAGGGCTGCAGAGCGGATCAGCTTGCTGGGGTCGCGCAGCTGCTGCAGCAATGCGGCGCGCACTTCGGGTTGATTGAATTTGCCCAGCGCGTTGATGATGTGCAGGCGCGCCACCGCATCCTTGCTCTGCAGCCGGCCGATCAGCTCGGGTACGGCAGCCGGCGTCGCAATGTCGAGGATGACGCGGAACAGCGCTGCCTTCTCGTTAGGCTGCTGGTGGTGCGCGGCGTTCAGCAGTTCGCGCACGCCAAAGCGGTCTTTCTGATGCACGATGACGTCGAGCAGGGCCGACTTGGGCGCGTCCGCCACTCCCATCGCCTCCAGCAGCAGGTGAGGCGGATAGTTGCGGCTTACGGACAGCGCCCATTTTATGCCGGCCACCACCCGCGGGCTGCCCTGTACCAGGGACTCGATGAACTTGGGGAAGTTCTTCTGGCTGACGATGGCTGCCAGCGCTTCGCAGAGCGCAAGGGTAGCCTGCTTGTCGGCGTCGGGGAGAGCCGCCAGGATCGGCAGGATGGCTTCGTCGCCCACATCGCGCAGGCGCGCGATTGCCTTGCGTGTTGCAGCACTTTGCGCGTCCGTCGTACCGCGCAGCTCCATGATGAGCCGGTCGGAACGCAAATTGGAAAGGAAACCCATCGATCCGGTTGCCCGATCGGCCAGCTCACAAGCGAAAATGCGAAGCGCAAAATTATGCCACACGGGGCCACCCCGAAGCGGCGCACGGTCATCGCCCGCTGGATGGGCGGCGCATCCGCTAGAATCGCGCGCCTCCGCCGGTCAACCACAGCAGCAACCTGTCGAACGATGACTGAATCCGACCCCTCCGCCGTCCAGGCCGCCCTGGCCGCGTACCTTGAACCCAACCTGCGCCAGACGCTTGGTGACGCGCGGGCTTTGCGGGGCGTCCGTGCGGTGGCGCCGGGCCAGTGGCTGGCGCAGGTTGAGCTTGGCTTGCCGACGGGTGGCTATGCGCCAGAGCTGCGGGCTGCGCTCCAGCAGCAACTGCAGACTGCCGGGATTGCCGGCACGCTGCAGCTCGAACTGACCGGAAAGGTGGCCGCGCATGCGGTCCAGCGCGGCCTGACTCCGTTGCCGGGGATTGGCAACGTGGTGGCGGTCGCATCGGGCAAGGGCGGGGTCGGCAAGTCGACGGTCGCGGTCAACCTGGCGCTGGCCTGGGCGGCCCAGGGCGCGCGGGTCGGGCTCCTGGACGCCGACATCTACGGTCCCAGCCAGCCGTTGATGCTGGGCATTGCCGACCAGCGCCCCAGCGTTTCGGCCGGCAAGCGCATCCAGCCGCTGGCTAGCCACGGTGTCGTTGCGATGTCGATCGGCTTCCTCGTCGATGCCGAGCAGCCGATGGTCTGGCGTGGGCCGATGGTCACCTCGGCGTTGAACCAGCTGCTCGGCGACACTGACTGGGGCGCGCTCGACTACCTGGTCGTTGACATGCCCCCGGGAACCGGAGATATCCAGCTGACGCTGTCGCAGCGCGTGCCCGTCTCCGGTGCCGTGATCGTCACGACGCCGCAGGACATCGCTCTCGCCGATGCGCGCAAGGGCCTGAAGATGTTCGAGAAGGTCAACGTGCCGGTGCTGGGAATCGTCGAGAACATGAGCGTGCACATCTGCGCGAATTGCGGCCATGAAGAGCACATCTTCGGCGCTGGCGGCGGCGCGCGCATGGCGCAGCAGTACGGCGTGCAGCTGCTCGGCGAGTTGCCGCTTGACGCGCGAATACGCGCGGAAGCGGACGGTGGGCGACCTACGGTGGTGGCTGCGCCCGAGTCGCCACGCGCGGCAGCCTACCTGCGCATGGCGCGGCGCACCGCGGGCGAGCTCGCCCGCCGCGCGCGGGACCGATCCGGGGCATTCCCCAAGATTGTCGTCGAGGACACATGAGCATCAAGTCTGATAACTGGATACGGCGCATGGCGCAGGCACACGGGATGATCGAACCGTTCGAGCCGGAACAGGTGCGCATGGTGGATGGGCGGCGGATCATTTCGTACGGCACGTCGAGCTATGGCTATGACGTGCGCTGCGCGAGCGAATTCAAGGTGTTTACCAACATCAACTCGACGATCGTCGATCCCAAGCAGTTCGACGAGAAGAGTTTCGTCGACATCCGGGCCGATCAGTGCATCATTCCGCCCAACTCGTTTGCGCTGGCGCGCACGGTCGAGTACTTCCGCATTCCCCGCAGCGTGCTGACCGTGTGCCTCGGCAAGTCGACATACGCGCGCTGCGGCATCATCGTCAACGTGACGCCGCTGGAGCCGGAGTGGGAAGGTCACGTGACGCTGGAGTTCTCCAACACGACGCCTTTGCCGGCGCGCATCTACGCACACGAGGGAGTGGCACAGATGCTGTTCTTCGAGAGCGACGAAGTGTGCGCAACGTCTTACCGTGATCGCGGCGGCAAGTACCAGGGCCAGCAGGGCGTTACGCTGCCCCGCGCTTGATCGACTTGATGAGCAGGGTGAATTCCAGCTTGTCGCCGCGGCGGCGCTCTGCCTTGACGGGTGCATAGCCAAGCGACGGGGCGTACCACACCCGCGTAGATCGGTCCGAGCCGTCGCGGCGGGTGGCGTAGACCACGGTCTCGAGCTTGCCGAGCGGTGTGTCGAGCCGTTCGGGTGGCCCCGTTTCGTACCGATAGTCCTTCAGCTGGCCCTTGTCCACGAGCACGAATGGCGCCGGCGCACGGCCGAGCGCCAGGTCCAGCATCAGGGCGACCTGCGCCGACAGGATGTCGTGCACGCCGGCGGTAATGGCCAGGTCGACCGGGCGCTTCTCGCTGGTCCCCGTGACGCGCCGGCGCGCCCAGTCGAAGTCGAGGCTTACAGCCTTGTCGGGCTTGCCGGTGCCGTCGTCGCCCCGGAACTGCTCGGGCCGCACGGCGCCGTCGTTGACCGACACGGTGGTCGTCTGCAGGCCCTCTCCCGGGAACGCCAGGCGGAAGATGCCGCGGGCGTTGTTCCGCGACACGTAGCGATACCGGCCGGCCGACTCCGGACGCAGTTCCAGCGTCGAGGTTGCGGCGTTGATCCCTTTCCAGCTGACGACGTAGTGCGCACTGAAAGGCTGCGGGCTGGCGCGCTTTTCGACCGGGCCCGCGGGCTCCCCTTCCTGTGCAACAGCGCCGGCACAGACGGCCGTGATGGCCAGCAGGCTCAGCGCGATGGCGCCGATCCGACAGCCATTACGAGCTCGCGGGAATGCGTTCGGGATGTTCAAGTAACCTCGCGTCGAGTGACGGGCCGGCTGGCGTGAGTTGCAGGCGGCCGCTGGCGATCCATTGCAATACTGCAGGGTACAGCTTGTGTTCCGCCGCCTGAACACGTGCTGAAAGGCTGGTTTCGTCATCGTCCGGAAGCACGGGCACCGCTGACTGCGCAATAACCGGGCCGCCATCCAGGTCGGCTGTAACGTAATGCACGCTCGCGCCGTGCTCCGTGGCGGCCGCTGCCAGCGCCTGGCGATGCGTATTCAGGCCTTTGAAGGCCGGCAGCAGCGACGGGTGAATATTGACCAGTCGGCCCGCCCACCGGGCGACGAATCCACCGCTGAGCACCCGCATGAAGCCTGCCAGCACCACCAGGTCAAGGGTCTGCTGGCGCAGCGCGGCATCGAGCGCGGCCTCGAACAGCTCGCGGCTGCCCAGCTGTGCGCGATCGATGACGGCGCAGCGATAGCCGCGCTCGGCCGCCGCTGCCAGGCCGGCGGTTGCCGGCCGGTCGGCGATGACCAGGTCGATGCGCGCGTCGAGAGTGCCTTCGCGGCAGGCCTGCTCGATTGCCATCAGGTTGCTGCCCCGACCTGAGATCAGGACCGCAAGGCGCAGCACGGGGCCTCAGAGAATGCGGACACCGGAATGGTCCCCGCGCACTTCGCCGATGACCTGGGCCGACTCGCCGGCGGCGCGCAGCTGGGCGATCGCGCGAGGGGCGTCGCCGCTCGCGACAACCGCGATCATGCCGATGCCACAGTTGAAGGTGCGATGCATTTCGACGTCGGCGATGCGCCCCTGCTGCTGCAGCCAGTCGAAGACCGGGTCGCGCGCCCACGCGTCCCGCCGCAACGTGACGCCGAGTGTTTCGGCCAGCACTCGCGGGATATTGTCCAGCAGGCCGCCGCCGGTGATGTGCGCGAAGGCGCGCACCGGAACCACGGCAGCCAGCGCCAGCATCGACTTCACGTACAGCCGGGTCGGCGCGAGCAGCCGGTCGTAGAGCGGCAGGCCGCCGAGATCGGTGGACGCATCGGCCCCGGACTGCGCCAGCACGCGGCGAATCAGCGAGTAGCCATTGGAGTGGGGGCCCGAAGACGCGAGGCCGATGACGGCGTCGCCCGGCTCAATACTGCGCCCGTCGAGGATTCGGTCGCGCTCGACAACGCCGACGCAGAACCCGGCGAGGTCATAGTCGGCGCCGTGATACATGCCCGGCATCTCCGCCGTCTCGCCGCCGACCAGGGCGCAGCCAGCCTGGTGGCAGCCCTCGGCGATGCCGCGGATGACGCTCGTGGCGGTGTCGACGTGCAGCTTGCCGGTGGCGAAGTAGTCCAGGAAGAACAGCGGCTCCGCGCCGCTGACCGCGACGTCATTGGCGCACATCGCCACGAGATCGATGCCGATCGTGTCATGACGGCCGGTGTCGATCGCGAGCCGTAGCTTGGTGCCGACGCCATCGGTGCCCGAGACCAGCACCGGGCGCTGCCAGCGGCCGGGCGGGATCTCGACCAGCGCGCCGAATCCACCAATGCCGGCGAGGACTTCCGGGCGCATGGTGCGCCGTACCAGCGGCTTGATGCGCTCGACCAGTTCGTCGCCCGCGTCGATGTCAACGCCCGCCGAGCGGTAGGTCAGGCCGGGATCGGGATCGGTCGGCATGCGTCCTTATGGGGAAAAAGGCCGGAAAAATGGCCTGTAAAAACACTGTGGTATTGTACCCGAATGCTGTTGCTGCGCCGAATCGGCTGGCCCTCGCGACGTCGCTTCGCGGCCGCCGCTCTCGTTGGGGTGGTCGCACTGGCGCCGCTGGCCGACGCGGCCCGGCCCGTGCGGGTCGGCGATGTCACGGTCCCCCTTACGGGCGGCGCCGCGTTCCCGGAAGCGATGCGTATCGCACTGGTCCGGATGACTGGCCGGCGTGATGCCGCATCCGATCCAGTGTTCGCTGAACTGATCGCCGACGCCAGCCGCTACGCTCAGATCGTGCGGCCGGCCGGCGCGGGTGCCACCCAGATCAGCTTCGACACCGCCGCCATCGAACGCGCTGTCCTGGCGGCCGGCCGCCCGGTATGGGCGAGGAACCGTGCCGTCGTCATGGTGGTCATCGCGCAGGCGCCGCCGGGGGCCGATGCGGTCGCCGTGCGACAGGCGCTGGAGGATGCCGGCAGCGCCCGCGGGCTGCCGCTGCAGCTCTCATCGGCAACCAGCGCCGGGCTCAGCGCCGATTCCGACGCGGCAGCGGGCCTCGCGGCCGCGCGGCGCGCGGGCGCTGAGGCCGTGTTGCTCGGGCGGGCTGACGCCGCGGGCTGGCAGTGGACCCTGCACTCGGAGGCGGGCACGCAGGTGTTTCAGGGCGCGCTGACTGCCGGCGTCCAGGGCGCAGCCGATGCGCTCGCGAGCGGCACCGTCCCCGTGAGTGGATTGTCCGAAGCAGAGGCCGTTGTCGTGGTCCGCGGTGTACGCACGCTGCGTGACTATGCGCAGACTGGACGCGCCCTGGCCTCCGTACCCGGCGTACGCAACGTCAGTCTGCTGGAACTCGACAGCGAGAGCGCGCGTTATCGTCTGCTGGCGCGTGGCGGTGCCGAGGGTCTCGCGGCTGCGCTGTCCGGCAGCTCGGTGCTGCGTCCGGATGGCGCGGATTCAATGGGCCTCGTATTGCGTTTCGGGCCTTGATGGCTTCCGCCATGCTCCGGCACCTGCCCAACCTGATCTGCCTGGTGCGAATTGCGCTGGTCGTGCCGGTGGTGGTCGCGCTGCGCGACGGCAACTACTATCTGGCGCTCGCGCTGTTCATGGTCGCCGCCGTGTCCGACGGTCTCGACGGCTTTCTCGCCAAGCATTTTCGCTGGACCTCCGAGCTGGGTAAATTCCTCGATCCTCTGGCGGACAAGCTGCTGCTGGTGGCGTCGTTCATCACGGCGAGCTGGGTCGGGATCCTGCCATGGTGGCTCGCGGCGGCGGCGATCGCGCGCGACGTTGTCATCGGCCTTGGCGCCCTGATCTATCGGCTCTGGTTCGGCCCGCTGCACGGCAATCCCACGATCCTGTCTAAGATCAATACGCTGCTGCAGATCCTGGTGGTGTGTGTGGCGGTGCTGCACGCGGCGAATGCGGTGCCCCCTGCAGCCGTGCTGGCGGCACTCGTCTGGGCGACGCTGCTGACGACCCTGGCCTCCGGCGCACACTACGTCTGGCAGTTCGTCAATCGCGCCTGGCACCAGCCGCCCGCGACGCATTGAGCTGCGGATCGGACGGAAATGCAGCAGCTTGCCTTGGGCGTCCAACTGCGCGAGCACGCACGGTTCTCGACCTTCGTGGCCGGGCCAAACGGCGCGGCACTGGCCGCATTGCAACGACTTGCGACGCTGCCGACGAGCGGGCGCGGGGCGGCCGGCGTCTGCTGGCTCGCGGGTCCAGCTGGCAGCGGCAAGACGCACCTGCTGCATGCGTTCTGCGCTGCGGTCGATCCGGGGGCACGCGTCGGGTTTCTTGCGGCCTCGGACCTGGAGGCTGCGCCAGCCGAACTGTGGCGCGCGTGGGTCGGTCTGGATGCGCTGTGCATCGACGACCTGAATGCCGTCGTGGGCGTGCCGGCGGTTGAGGGCGCCCTGTTCGCCCTCTACCGGGACGTTGAAGAACGCGGCGCCGCCCTGGTCGTAACCTCGAGCCAGCCGCCGACGGCGCTGCACTGGTCGCTGGCCGATATTGCGTCGCGATTTGCAGCGGCGTCCCTGTACGTGCTGCGGCCGCTCGATGATGCCGACCGCATGCAGGCCCTGCTGCGCCACGCTTCGGCGCGCGGCCTGGACCTGCCTGAAGACGCTGCGCGGTATCTGATGCTGCGCGTCCCGCGCGATCTGCAGTCGCTCTGTGCCGCGCTGGACCGGCTGGATCTCGCGGCACTGCAGGCCCAGCGCCGGCTGACGTTGCCGTTCATCCGCGAGGTGCTCGAACCGCAGGGATAGGCGGGGTCAGCCGCCAGCTCAGGGGGCTCGCAGGCGTCGTGCGGCCTCGGCAACGCGCTTCCCCAGTGCCTGCGCGAGCGTGATCTCGTGCGGCGTGGGTCGCGTACCGTGTTCCGGAGCGGCGAAATGCGAAGCGCCGTAGGGGCTGCCGCCGCTGCGGGTCTCGTTCAGCGCGCGCTCTGTGTACGGCAGACCGACGATCAACGCGCCATGGTGCAGCAGCGGCAGCATCATCGTCAGCAGCGTGCTTTCCTGGCCACCATGCAATGAGTTGGAGGCAGTGAAGCACGCGGCCGGTTTGCCAGCGAGGCTGCCGTCCAGCCAGAGCGGCGCAGTGCCGTCGAGAAAATACTTGTGTGGTGCGGCCATGTTGCCGAAGCGCGTGGGGCTGCCGAGGATCAGCCCGTGACAGGCCCTCAGGTCGTCGAGCGAGGCGTAGGCAGGGCCATCCGCCGGCACGGCCACGGGCACGCGCTCCGATTCCGCCGAGACCGGCGGCACGGTGCGCAGCCGGGAAGCGCACCCAGCTGCCAGCTCGACGCCGCGCGCGACGTGTCGCGCCAGCTCGGCGGTCGCGCCATGGCGAGAGTAGTACAGCACCAGAACTTCAGTATCGGCCAAGGATCCTCCCGGGGTTCGCGCTGCATCGGTTCATGGTGGATCAGTTGGCCGCAGGACGCGACGCCGCTGGTGGTGTGGTCCCGAGATCGTCGGCGCCGTTCCAGCGCGTCCAGCGGTTCACGACCATGTCCGAGTACCACGTGCGTCCGACGCTGCCGTTGTAGCGCGCCAGTGCCCTGGCCACGTTGCTGCGCTCGCGCTTGAGATAGAAGCGGAAGATCGCGGTTCCCATCTTGATGTTGTGCTGCACGCTCAGCAGCTGGTAGCGGCGCATGCCCAGCTCCTGCGGCCAGAACGGCATGACCTGCATCAGTCCTACCGCGCCTGCCGATGACACGGCATAGCGATTGAACCGGCTCTCGACATCAATGATTGCCATGACCAGGCCTGGCGGCAGCCGCGGCTGGTCCTTGCGCGTGGCCTCGCAGAACACGTGCTTGAGAATCTGCACGCGCTCGGCTTTGTCGGGCACTGGCCGCCGCAGGCGCGGCTCCATCATCTTGTACCAGACCTCGGCTTCGAACTCGTCCGGGAAGCACTCGGCTTCGTTGACCGCCTGTTCGACGATCGCGCGCAGCTCCGGGTCGCGTTGCTGGTCAGCACGTACCGCCGCTGTCGCAGCGGAAAGCAGCGCGACCAGAGCGCCGAAAAACGCACGCTTCTGGGCCGTGGTTTTCACGACGACCCGCCACTCATGACTCGCCGCGCACCCGCGCAATCAGCGCCGCCGCTGCCGACGCCAGCGGCAGCGACTCGTTGTCGGTTGCCCGCCGCGCGCGATACTCCAGCTGCCCCGAGTCGATGCCGCGATCGGAGATCACCAGCCGGTGCGGGATGCCGATCAGCTCGACGTCGGCGAACTTGACGCCGGGGCGCGCGTCGCGATCGTCCAGCAGCACTTCGATGCCCGCGGCCTGCAGCTCGGCGTAGAGCTGTTCGGCCAGGTCACGCACCCGCGGCGACTTGCCTGCGTTGAGTGGCACGAGGCACACCTGGAAGGGCGCCAGCGCAGCAGGCCAGGCAATGCCGGCACTGTCGTGGTTCTGCTCGATCGCAGCGGCAACCACGCGTGTGACGCCGATGCCGTAGCAGCCCATCGGCATCGACACCGGCTGGCCGGCTTCATCGAGTACCGTGGCCTTCATGCTGTCGCTGTACTTGGTACCCAGCTGGAAGATGTGCCCGACTTCGATGCCGCGGCGGATCACGAGCTTGCCGATGCCGCTGGGGCTCGGGTCGCCGGTGACGACATTGCGCAGGTCCGCGGCCAGCGGTTCGGGCAGGTCACGGCCCCAGTTCACGCCGGTGAGGTGCTGGCCCTTCTGGTTCGCGCCACAGGCGAAGTCAGCCAGCACCAGTGCCGAGTGATCAGCGTAGACCGTCACCTTGAGCCCTATCGGCCCGAGGTAACCGGGTTCGCAGCCCGTCGCCGCCAGCACGGCCGCGGCGCTCGCCATGCGCCGCGGCTGTGCGACGCCCGGCAGCTTCTGTGCCTTGACCGCATTCAATTCATGGTCCCCGCGCAGCGCCAGAGCTACCACGCCGCCGTCGGTCCCGTCGACCAGCAGCAGCTTGAGAATCCCCGCTGGCGGCTGCCCCAGCAGTGCACTCACTTCGCTGATGCTGCGACAGCCTGGCGTGCCGACGGTCTGAAGCGTGGCCTGCGGCGGCGGGCGCGGCAGGGTCGGCGGCAGGGCCGAAGCCAGTTCGACATTGGCGGCATAACCGTCCGAGTCCGAGACCGCGATGGCGTCTTCGCCCGAATCGGCGAGCACCTGGAACTCCTCGGACGCGTTGCCGCCGATCGAGCCCGTGTCGGCCTGGACGGCGCGGAAC
>JANPDV010000152.1:0-7168 GCA_031431655.1 Gammaproteobacteria bacterium
CGAGCAGGCTGTCGGCAAGACACAGCGACATGGCGGTGTCGTCGGTCCAGGCGCCGCGCGGCAGGTCGTACGGGCCCCCGCCCAGCAGGTCGCCCACTGGCTTGAATGAACCCGGCTTTGCCATCTGGGTCGGCGCGGCGAGCGCGTCGCCCAGCGCCAGGCCCAGCATCGCGCCGAGGAAGCGGTCGCGCAGCTTCTTCGCGGCGCCAATCGCCGCGCCGTCCAGCAGTGGATCGGCCGCGTCCGGGTTGTCGTACTGCAGCACAAAGTTCTGCTGCTCCTCCGTCTCCGGTACGCGCTTCCAGTCGCTGGACCGGGCGCACTGCTTCCAGGCCCGGTTCAACTCCTTGAAGGCCTCTGCGCCGGAGCGCCCGTGCGCTACCAGCCAGCAACCCGCCACCATCCCGGTGCGGCCAATGCCCGCGTTGCAGTGCACGTACACCACCCGGCCGCGGTCGAGCGCGCGGTCGATGACCTCGACGATGTACTGCATGTCCTGTCGCGAGTCCGGCAGGCCGTGGTCGAGAATCGGCCACCGCTCGTGCTCGATACCGGCGGGCAGCACGTCGCCGTAGTCATCGCGCTCGAATGCTTCCGTGAGGTCGACGAACGTGTTGACGCCCGCCGCGCAGAGCCTTTCGATGCGCAGCCGCATTTCTTCCGGATCATCGGCGCCCGGATATTCGCCCGCTAGCAGCCGGCCTGGATCGACCCAGTAGCTGTTCGGGTACGGTCGCGGCAGATCGGGCGCGCCACCGGTCAGGCGGCGCAGGAACGGCAGCTTCAAGAAGCGCGCTCCGCGGGCGCGGGAACCGCCGTCAGCGCGCGAAAGTCGAACAGCTCCGGATCGGCCAGGGTGGCGGGTTCCACGCTGCGCAGCGCAGAGAAGATCGCCTCGGTGCGGCCGGGATGCTCGCGCTCCCAGTCGCTCAGCATCTTCTTCATCACCTTGCGCTGTGCGTTCTGCTGCGACCCGCACAGCGTGCACGGAATGATCGGAAACCGGCGCGCCCGGGCGTACTGCTCGAGGGCGCGCTCCGGCACATAGGCGAGCGGGCGGATCACGATGTGACGCCCGTCCTCGGACCGCAGCTTGGGCGGCATCGCCTTGAGGCGGCCGCCGTGAAACAGGTTGAGGAAGAAAGTTTCAACGATGTCGTCGCGATGATGTCCGAGCGCGATCTTGGTGACGCCGTTGTCAGCCGCCCAGTGATACAACGCGCCGCGCCGCAGCCGCGAGCACAGGCCGCACATCGTGCGCCCTTGCGGAATCACCCGCTTGACGACGCTGTAGGTGTCCTGCTCGATGATCGCGAACGGCACGCCGAGCGAGCGCAGGTATTCCGGCAGCACATGCTGCGGAAAGCCAGGCTGCTTCTGGTCGAGGTTCACGGCCACCAGCTCGAACGACACCGGCGCACTTCGCTGCAGCGACAGCAGGATGTCGAGCATGGCGTAGGAATCCTTGCCGCCGGAGAGGCACACCATCACCTTGTCGCCGGCGCTGATCATCGAGTAGTCCTCGATCGCCTTGCCCACCTGGCCACGCAACTCGGCCTGCAGCTTCTTGAAGCGGCCGGAGGGGCGTGCGCGCGCGGCCGGCACCGCTGCGCCTGCCAGTGCTTCGGCGCGGGTTTCGGTCGGCGTTGATGCGGTGGTCGACATCGGCGCGGATTCTAGCTTCTGCAGCCGGGCAGCAGGCCGCGTTCCACGCGGTGTTCGAAGGTGGCCCCTGGACCCGACCAGGGCAGGGGTGTCACGCAGCGGCGATCGATTCGGCCGCTGTAACGTCCAGGTACTTCTTCTCGAGATAGCGCAACGCCGACTGGGCTCCGATCGGCCGCCCGCTGGCCTGCTGCAGCAGCTCGCTGGCCGACAACTTGGCGCCATAGCCGTAGACGTTCTGCCGCAGCCAGCCGAACAGGCCGGTGAAATCGCCGCGCTCGATCTGCGCGTCGAGATCCGGCACGTCGCGGCGCAGGCCCTCGGCAAGCTGGGCCGCAATCGCCGAGCCGACGGCGTACCAGGGGAAGTAGGCGAAGGAACCGAGCGCCCAGTGAATGTCCTGCAGCACGCCCTCGACATCGTTGGCGGGGCGGATGCCGAGCCGCGCCTCCATGCCGTCGTTCCAGGCCTCGGGCAGGTGGCGCACGGCGAGCGAGCCCGCCAGCAGCTTCTTCTCGAGGTCGAACCGCAGCATCACGTGCAGCGGATAAGTGAGCTCGTCGGCGTCAACCCGCACCGGGCTGCGCTTGACGCGCGTCAGCAGCCGGTAGAGGTTGTCTTCGGACCACTCGGGGCCGCTGACCGCGAAGTGCTTCTCGAGCAGCGGCTTCAGGTACTTCACGAACGGCCGGCTGCGGCCGATGACCATCTCCAGCAACAGCGACTGGCTTTCTTCCAGCGCCATGCCCCGGTCCTGCCCGACCGGCTGGTCCAGCCACTTCTGCGGCAGGCCCAGGTCGTACATCGCGTGGCCGGCTTCGTGCATCGCGCCCAGCAGGCCGCTGAACGGATCGAGCGGATCGATGCGCGTGGTGATGCGCACGTCGCCCGCCACGCCCTCGGTGAACGCGTGCGTGCTCTCGTCGAGGCGGCCGCGGTCGAACGGGAACCCGACCGCCTTGAGCACCTCGGTGATCATCTGGCGCTGCTTGCCCGGCGCGAAGCGGCCGCTGATCGGCAGCGGCGGCTGCGACTCCTGCTGCTGCAGCGCCTCGCGCACCAGGGTGGGCAGGCGGCGCGCGTAGGCCTTGAGCAGCGCGTCGATGTCGTCGCTGGAGATGCCGGGACTGTAGGCGTCGGCAAGCGCGTCGTAGGGAGCGAGGTTCAGCGCCTGGCCGATCATCACGGCCTTGTCGCGCACCAGGTGCACCACTTCCTCGAGGTGCGGCGCGAACAGGTCGAAGCGCCCCTGGTTGCGTGCCTCCAGCCACTGCCCTTCCGCCCGCGCCGTGGCGCGTGCCAGCCGGGTGATCAGCGCGACCGGGGTTGCGATGGCGTGGTCGCGCTGGCGACGCATCTCGCGCAGGTTGGCCGACTCCCAGTCGTCCAGGGCGTTCAGGCCCGCCTGCGCCCGCTCCAGCAGGCGCGACACCTTCGGCGAGGTCAGGATGGCGTGATACTCCGTCTCGAGCGCCGCCAGCTGCTCGCCGCGCACGTCGGCGCTGCCGCGCGGCATCATCACCGCCGCGTCCCAGCGCAGCAGCGCGAGCGCGCCGCGGAACGCGTTGTGGCGTTTCCACTCGGCTTCGAGCTGCTTGTAGGGTGAGAGGGCCATTGCGGCGGCAGAGTCCTTGGGAGTGGCTCTCATTGTACCGCCGGGTCCGCTTCCGAACCCCGCCAAACGTCCGGATTTATTTGTTTTTCAGTGACTTATGTGAGCAGCGGGGTGTTGACAACCGGGCCGTGGACCGGTTGACATAATGCAATCTGCCGCAGCGCCGCCGCCCCAGCGGGCCTCAGCGGCTAGCCCGCCGCAAACAACGCGATGCAGAGCCCGACACCCACCAGCCAGGCCAGCGAGCGCAGGCTGGCGCGATCGATGACGTAGAGCAGCACATACAGCAACCGCGCCACGATGAAGGCGATCGCCAGCGCGTCGACCCTGCCCTGCGGCGCGGCGGCGAGATGCGCCACCAGCACGGCCGGCGTGAACATGGCCAGTGCTTCCCAGGAGTTCTGCTGCGCGGCGTGCGCCCGCGCGCGCCAGCCCTGTTGCTTCGCGAGCCAGTCCCTTGGCCGGTTGTTATCGAAGCCTTCGAAGCCCCACTTGGACAGGCCGGCGCAGAACACCGGCAGCAGCGAGGCAACCAGCAGGCACCACAGGGCGACGGTCAAGGGTCGTCCCGCCGCTGCGACACCCGACCCTGCGCGACACCGCCGGCAGGCGCGGCCGGTGACGGCAACGCGCCCCCAGCCAGACCACCGGGCGCCGCGGCGTCGCCGCGCGCGACCAGCCGGTCGATCAGGTCACTGACGTAATGCGGCGAGCGGGTGTTGCGCGCCAGCAGCACGTACAGGGCTGGCACGACGAACAGCGTGAGCCCGAGCGAGAACAAGGTGCCGAAGAACACCGCTGAGCCGATCGACTGGCGGCTCTCGGCGCCCGCGCCCGCCTCGATCATCAGCGGCACCGCGGCGAAGGCAGTGCACAGGCTGGTCATCAGCACCGGCCGCAGGCGCACCGCGGCCGACTCGATCACCGCTTCCACGTATTCGATGCCGCGATCGCGCAGCTGGTTGGCGAACTCGACGATCAGGATGCCGTTCTTGCAGGCGATGCCGATCAGCATGATGCCGCCGATCTGGCTGTAGACGTTGATGGACGAGGCGAACAGCCAGAGGCCGAGCAGCGCTCCGGTCAGGGCCAGCGGCACGGTGGCGAGGATCACCACCGGATGCACGAAGCTCTCGAACTGCGCAGCCAGCACCAGGTAGACGATCAGCAGCGCGAACGCGAACGTGACCCAGAGTTTCGACCCGCTCTGCTTCAGCTCGCGGGACTCACCGTCGTAGCCTATCCGCAAGCCGCCGGCAGGCACCTCGTCGCGGATCGTCTTTTCCATGTAGTCCAGCGCCTCGCCGAGCGTGTAGCCCGGTGCGAGATTCGCCGACAGCGTGATCGAGCGCAGCCGGTCGAAGCGCTTCAACTGGGTCGGCCCGGCGCTCTCCTGCACGTCCACCAGAGCCGACAGCGGCACCATCTCGCCGCTGCGATCGGAGCGCACGTACAGATTGCCGAGGTCGCTCACCGTGGCGCGATCCTCGGTGCGCGCCTGCAGGATCACGTTGAACTCCTCACCGCCGCGCATGAAAGTCGTGACGATGCGGGAACCGAGCATGGTCTCGAGCGTGCGCCCGACGTTCTGCAGCGTCACGCCGAGGTCGGCGGCCTTGTTGCGATCGATGCGCACCGTGAGCTGCGGCTTGCGCTCCTGGTAGTCGGACTCGAGGTTGATGATCTGCGGATTCTCGCGCTGCACGCGATCCATGATCTGGTCGCGCCAGCGCGCCAGCTCCTGGTAGTCGCCGC
This sequence comes from Gammaproteobacteria bacterium, assembly GCA_031431655.1. Taxonomy (GTDB): domain Bacteria; phylum Pseudomonadota; class Gammaproteobacteria; order Steroidobacterales; family Steroidobacteraceae; genus UBA964. The sequence goes on from JANPDV010000152.1 coordinate 5,036, forward strand.
CGCCGATCACGATCTGCACCGGCTTGCCGGGGCCGCGCACGGCCAGCGACGGCGGCGTCAGCACGACGACGCGCACGCCCGGGATGTTGCCGGTACGCATGCGCATGCGCTGCGCGATCTGCGCCGCGGTCTCCTTGCGCTCATCCCACAGCGCGAGCGGCATGTACACCGTGCCGACGTTGACCTCGCCCGGACCGCCGAAGGCGCCGGTGCGGACGATGACGCGGCGCGCATTGCCCGCCTTGACCTCGTCGAGCGCAATCGCCTCGACCTGCGAAATGTAGCGGTCCAGATTCGCCAGGCTCGCGCCTTCCGGAGCGTTGACCATCACCGGCATCATCGCGCGGTCCTCGGTCGGTGCGAATTCCTGCTGCAGCTTCATGAAACCGAAAGGCTGGCCGAGCACCGTCAGGCAGACCACCAGCACGGTGAATGACGCGGCGCCGAGCGCGATGCCGAGCACGCGGCCGCGGCTCGCCAGGGCGCGGCGCAGGCCGCTCTCGTACGCGTCGGCGAGGCCGCGGAACACGCCATCGGTCCAGACAGCGAAGCGCCCGCGGTGGATGCCGCCGGCGAACAGCTTCGAGGCCATCATCGGCGTCAGCGTCAGCGCGACCAGCGCCGAGAAGCCGACGGCCGCAGCCACGGTGACGCCGAACTCGCCGAACAGCCGGCCAAGATTGCCGCCCATGTAGGAGATGGGCACGAACACCGCGATCAGCACCAGCGTCGTCGCGATCACGGCGAAGGAGATCTCGCGGCTGCCGTTCACCGCGGCCAGCAGTGCCTGCTCGCCCCGCTCGATGCGACGCGCAATGTTCTCGAGCACCACGATGGCATCGTCGACGACCAGGCCGATGGCCAGCACGGCGCCCAGCAGCGTCAGGGTATTGAGGGAGTAGCCCAGCACCACCATCGCGATGCAGGCCGCGAGGATCGACACCGGAATCGTCACCGCCGGAATCAGCGTGGCGCGCAGCGTGCCGAGGAACACGAAGATGACGACCAGCACGATCACCAGGGTCTCGGCCAGCACCTTGGCGACGTTCTGCATCGACTCGAGGATGAACACCGAGAAGTCGAGGTTGACCTCGGCGATGATGTCCTTTGGCAGCGTCGGCTTGAGCCGCTCGAGCTCAGCGCGCACCGCCAGCGACACTTCCAGCACGTTCGCCTTGGAGGTGGGCAGCACGCCGATGCTGACGCCGGGCAGGCCGTTGGAGCGCGCCAGCGTGCGCACGTCCTCGGCGGACAGCAGCACGTCCGCTACCTCGCCGAGCCGCACCAGGTAGCCGTCCGGTCCGCGCCCGATCACCAGCGCGCGGAAATCCTCTTCCGAATTCAACGAGGTGTTGGTGCGCAGCGTGAACTCGCGTTCGCGCGACTCGATGCGTCCCGCGGGCAGTTCGACGTTTTCGCGCCGCAGCGCGTTCTCGACATCGGTCACCGTCAGCTGGCGCGCAGCCAGCGCCTCGCGTTTCAGCCAGACGCGCATCGCATAGCGCTGCAGTCCACTGGTGCCGATCGAAGCGACGCCGGGCACGGCGGCAAAACGATCCACCAGGTAGCGATCGACGAAATCGCTGAGCTCCAGCACGTTGCGCGAGGTGCTCGCAACGTTGATGTACATGATGGCTTCCATGCCCTCGTCGACCTTGACGACGCGCGGCGGGTCGGCCTCGGGAGGCAGGCGTCCGGCGGCGCGCGTGACGCGCTCCCGTACGTCGTTGGCGGCGGCGTCCAGGTCGCGGTCCACCGCGAACTCCACCGTGATGCGCGACAGCTCGTCACGGCTGGAGGACGTGAGTTTCTCCACGCCCTCGATGCCGGCGATCTCGTCTTCCAGCGGCTGCGTGACCCGTGACTCGATCACCGCCGCGTTGGCGCCGCGGTACGAGGTCGCGACGCTGACGACCGGCCGGCTGACATCCGGGTACTCGCGGATCGGCAGCCGCAGGGCAGCCATCAGGCCGACGATCAGCAGCAGCAGCGACAGCACAGTGGCGAACACCGGCCGCCGGATCGAGAGGTCGGACAGCGTCATCCCGTGCTCCCCCGCCCGTTCGCGGCGGCCGCGGCCGGCGGCCGGGATGGGCCGGCCGTCTCGCTGCCTGCCGCCAAGTCGCGAATCGC
>JANPDV010000153.1:0-12775 GCA_031431655.1 Gammaproteobacteria bacterium
GCTGCGGCCCGAAGCCGAGCGGCTGTGCCGCGACAAGGAGGACTTCGGGCTGTTGCCGACGTACCCCGGGCGCTACATGGCCCGCACCATGCCGGCATTTCGCAAGCTGGCGTTCGAGGGCCCGGTGGCCGAAGCGGCCTGCCGCGTAATGGGGTCACGCGAAGCCCACTTCTTCTTCGATGAGATCTTCGCCAAGGCGCCGCAGTCCAGCGAGAAGACCATCTGGCATACCGACCGCATGGGCTGGCCGGTCACCGGCAAGATGGTGCCGTCCCTGTGGATGCCGCTGACGCCGATCGTCCCGGAGAACTCGCTGGAATGCATCGCCGGCTCGCAGACCCAGGACGTGCGCTACTGGCTGTTTTCGCCCAACGCGCGACAGATGCTGCGCCCGCCGGATCGCGCCACGCATCCGGACTGCGAACCGCTGCGCAAGGACCCGAGCGTGCGCTTCCTGCGCTGGCAGATGGACCCAGGCGACCTGCTGATCGTCCACCCTTGGACCCTGCACTATTCGCACGGCAATCCGACCGACGGCTGGCGCATCGCCGTGTCGCTGCGGATTTTCGGTGACGACATCCGCTGGGCACCGCGCCCCGATTGCGTCAATCTTGCAGGCGTGAGTCTCGACGAAATGATCGCGGGCGAGCGCCCTGCGGGTCCGCTGTGTCCGCTGATCTGGTCGGAGGATGGCCGCAGCGACGGCGACGCGGAGTATCCGCGCGGTTTCGCGACGCGCTGGTCGCGTGCGCGTCGCGCGGACATCAACGAGTACGAAGTGTTTGCGAAGCAGCTCGAGGCTACTCGCAGCGCCGGGCAGAAGGCGAGCGCAGGGTGAGCGCCCGGTCGAACCCCATGCCAACCGACCTCGCAGACAGCGGCGTACCCCAACCCGAGCAGGAACCGGCATTCCTGCGCGATCCTGCCTTGGACCAGCTGCTGGACGCGGTCCTCGCACTGACCGCCGAGCTGTGGATCGAGCGCGACCGGCGGATCATCCTCGAACAGCTGCTGACGGCAAACGGCGTGCTCGCGCCTGCCGCCGTCGAGACGCACCGCAGCGATGCGGCGCTGCAGGCCCAGCGCGACGCGGCGCGCGAAGCGCTGGTACACCGGGTGATGGGTGGCTTCAAAGGCGGGAGCGAACAATGAATCGCGGAATGGACGGAGTGATGCCGCGTACGCCGCGGCTGGAAGACGAGAGCTATCTGGACATCATGCAGTCGGTCCGCAACTTTGCGATCCGCGAGATGTTTCCGCAGGTGGCGCAACAGGCCGAGGCCGGCCACGCGCAGACCGGCGAGACCGGGCAACAGCCGGTGTCGACGCTGGCCGCCGTCTGGAAGCGACTGATGCGCAGCCAGCAGCAACGCACCTGGACCAAGATCGCCGACTCGGTTGCTGCGGAAGCGCCCACGTTCAAGCGTGAGCTCGAAGCCGCCGAGACGCAGCGGCCAGGGCGCCTCACCTATCGCAGCGACTTTGTCGTGCCACGTTACGCCGCGCACCCCATCCACCTGCAGCCCGGCGGCTATGTGGGAGATCCGCTGGCCGGCCTGGTGTTTCATCACGGCACCCGAGTCTTCTACCAGGGCCAGAACGACCAGGACGAGCTGCATCGCGGCGTCGCCGCCTCGCTCGCGCTGCCGGCGGACGGCAAAGTGCTGCGCGTCCTCGATCTCGGCTGTTCCATCGGCCAGTGCACGACGGCGATCAAGCTGCTGCAGCCTCAGGCCGAAGTGCATGGCATGGACGTATCGCTGCCTCTTTTGCGCTACGCGCACCGGCGCGCCACCGACCTCGGCATCGACGTCCATTTCACCCAGGGGCTCGCCGAGCAGACCGGATTCGCGGACCGGCAGTTCGACGCCGTGCTGACCTACATCCTGTTTCACGAGGTGCCGCAGCCGCTGTTCCTGCCGATCCTGCGGGAGATCCATCGCGTGCTGCGGCCGGGCGGCACGCTGACGATCGTCGATGCGCCCAACGATCCGCAGCTGCCTGCCGGCAACCGCCTGTGGCTGGAATTCGACGCGCGCTACAACTGCGAACCCTACTCGCCGGCGTTCGTCGCCTGCGACCTGCCGAACCTGCTGCGACAGGCAGGGTTTGAGTCCGTGCAGTCCGGCCCGACGCCGTCGTTCCTTACCCGCACCACGGCTGTGCGGCCGGCCGGGTGAAGGCGCTGGCACTGACCTCGACGCCGCTGGACGCCCTGCGCGCCGCGGTCGGCGCCGGGCAGGTGCTGCAGTCGCCGGAGGCGCTGCGGCTGTACTCACAGGACGTTTATCGCGCCGGCGTGTTGCCGCTGGCCGTGGTGCAGCCCGCGGCCGTCGCCGAGGTGCAGGCTGTAGTGCAGATTGCCCGCGAGCACGGCCTGGCTCTGTTTGCTCGCGGCGGTGGCATGTCCTACACGGACGCCTATCTGCCGGATCGCGCCGCCTGCCTCGTGCTGGACCTTCGCCGCCTCAACCGGATCCGTGCCGTCAACGTCGAGGACCTGCATGCGACGGTCGAGGCCGGCTGCACCTGGGCAGAAGTCGATGCGGCGCTCTTGCCGCACGGAGTGCGTGCGATTTTCTGGGGCCCGATGTCGGGACAGCTCGCCACCGTCGGCGGCGGCATGTCGCAGGGTGCCGCGACCTTCGGTTCCGGTCGGCACGGCACGTCGGCCAGCGCGGCGCTGTCGTTCGAGGTGGTGCTTGGTGACGGTAGCGTCCTGCACACCGGCCTTGATGCCGCACCGGGTCGCGCGCCGTTCTTTCGCAACTACGGCCCGGACCTCACCGGAGTCTTCAGCAATGACGCCGGCGCGCTCGGCATCAAGACCGCGGTCTCGCTGCAGCTGGAGCCCCGCCCCGCCTGCCACGGCTCGGTCGCGTTCGGATTCGCGGATTTCCCGGCGCTGCGGCGCGCGGTCTCCGCCGTGGCCCGCGACGGACTCGCGACCGAGATCTTCGGCCTCGAAAACGCGCTGGGGCAGATGGTGGCCGGCTCAGCCGCCGCCGACTCCGACCTGAGAGTGGCCTGGCAGGTGGCGCGCTCGCAGGGTTCGATGCCGCGCGCCGCGCGGCAGTTGCTGCGCATGGCGCTGGCCGGGCGACGATTCCTCAGCGGCGCCAGCTACACCGCCAACTTCATCGCGGAAGGCCGCGATGCCGCGTCACTGCAGCGGACGCTCGACGCGATCCGCCGGCACGCCGAGGCGCATGGCACGGAAACCGCCAACACCATGGGCGCCGTGGTCCGCGCGATGCCGTTCCCCGCCCCGATGGTGCTCGGCCCCGGCGGACGCCGCCTGCTGCCGCTGCACGTGATCCTGCCGCACTCAAAGGTCGACGCGTTTCATGCCGCTTTCGAAGCGCTGCGCACCGCCGAAGGGTCGCACCTGAAACAGCACCGCGCAGTGATGTTCGTCGTATTCGCCGGCGTCGGCCCGTCGGCGCTGTTGTACGAACCGGTGATCTACTGGGAGGACGACTGGAGCGAGCTGCAGCGCGCGACGATGCCACCGCACATGCTCGCGCAGCTGCGCGAGGGCGCGCCCAATCCGGACGCACGCGCCTATGTAGAGACACTGCGCCAGCGCGTGATCGCGCTGATGCTGGAACACGGCGGCGCGCACCTGCAGGTCGGTCGCGCTTACCCCTACCTCGCCGGACGAAGCGCGGCTTCGATCGATCTGCTTGCCGCCATCAAGCGCCAGACCGATCCGGAGAATCTCATCAACCCTGGCGCGCTGGGTCTGGCGCCCTGATGGGCCTGGCGCCCTGAGATGCGGCAACCCCGTATCGCGATCGTCGGCGCCGGCATCGGCGGCCTGGGCCTGGCGCTGGCGTTACTGCGCCGTGGCATCGTGCCGCAGGTCTACGAACAGGCGACGCAGCTAGGCGAGATCGGCGCCGGAATATCGGTGAGTCCAAACGCAGTGAAGGCGCTGGCCGACCTGGGGCTCGGCGAGGCGCTGCGCGAGCGTGCCGACGAACCGCCACGACAACGCACCTGCCATTTCCAGACAGGCGCCACGCTGATCGACATCGATCGCAGCGACACCGTGCAGCGCTATGGAGCGCCGTACTACCAGATGCACCGCGCGGACCTGCACGGGCTGCTGGTCGAGCGGATTCGCGCGCTCGCGCCCGAGGCGCTGTCGGTCGGCCGGACGCTGACGGACCTGCGACAACACCACGACCGAGTTGAGCTGACCTTCGAATCCGGGTCGCCGGCGAGCGCCGATGCCCTGATCGCAGCGGACGGCTGGCGGTCGCGCGTGCGCAGCCTGGTGTTCGGCGTGCCAGAACCACAGTTCTCGGGCTATGTCGCCTGGCGCGGGCTGGTGCCGATGGAGCGTCTGGACGACCCCACCCTCGCGTCGGGTTCGCGGGTCTCGATCGGCCCCGGGCGACTGTTCGTGCACTACCCGGTACGCCGCGGCCGCCTGCTCAATTTCGTGGCGTTCGCGCGCACCGGGCGCGCGGAGATCGAGAGCTGGTCACAGCGTGGCAGTGTCAGTGAGGTCGCACAGACGCTGGCGGACTTTCATCAAGGGGTACACGCCATTCTTGCGGCCACGCCGGACGGCCAGTGCCACAAGTGGGGCCTGTTCGCCCGCGCGCCACTGCCACAGTGGACCTCCGGGCGCGTCGCGCTGCTCGGCGACGCGGCCCATCCGATGATGCCGTGGTTCGGCCAGGGGGCGGCGAGTGCGCTCGAGGACGCGGTGGTGCTGGCCCGTTGCATCGTCGCCGCCGACGACCTGCAGCATACGTTTGCGCGTTATCAGGATGCGAGGCTGGCGCGCGTCACGATGGTACACAACGAATCGCTGCAGGGCGGAGAGCGACTCGCGGGCGCACGGCCCGACCTGATGTCGCCGGCGACGGTTCGCAACGAGGACACTCTTGGACTGTTCTCCTACGACCCGGTGACTACACCGATCTAGCTGACTAGCGAGTGGCCCGCGCGTCCAGTTCGCCGCAGGCCTGCCGCACCGAGTCGCGCACCAGTTCGACCGCGGACCGGGTGTCCCCGGCGCTGCGACTGACGAGACCGGCACGCCGCTCGATCGTTGCCCCTGGCACCGGCAGCGCGCGCAGCACGCCGGCCGCCAGATCTGCCGCGATCATGTGCTCGGGCAACGCCGCGACGAACGCGCCGGACAGCACCAGCGAGCGCATCAGCGGCAGAGAATTGGTTCGGAACACATCCCGCGGGGCGGGCAGCCCGTCGGCCGCGAAGAATTTCTCGAGATTGTCGATGCTGTGCGGCTGATCCACGACCACCCAGCGCTGGTCGACCAGCGCGGCCTTGCCCAGATCCTTGCGACGCCCGAGCGGATGCTTCTGCGAGGCGACCACCAGCGAGCGAATGGTCAGCAGGCGCTCCATTTCCAGGTCACTGGTGACAGAAACCAACGGGAAATTGCAGAACATCAGGTCGATGCGACCGTCGAGCAGCTCGCGCACCAGATCCTCGAAAAAGCCCTCGCGCACCACCAGCCGCAAGCCCGGTTGCTCGCGCGCAAGCCGGGCGGCGACATCGTCGATCACATAGGACGCGAACATCGGGGCGATCCCGACCTGCACCGTGCCGGTAACGCCCCGCTTCAGTTCACGCACGTCGCGGGTCAGGCGGTTGCAGGCGTTCAGCACCACCTGGGCCTGGTGGTAGAGGGCTATACCCGCCTCGGTCGGTGCCACGCCGCGCGGCTTGCGCTCGAGCAATTGCACCCCGAGCAGGTCCTCCAGGTTCTTGATGCTGCGGGTCAACGCCGGCTGGCTGATGGATACGCGGGTCGCGGCGCGCGACAGGTTACCGGCATCGACCACGGCGACGAAGTGACGCAACTGACGCAGCTCCATTGGAAAACCCCGAGTACCCTTGGCCGCAGCGATGCGGCTGCTGCATGGATTGTGCACTGAAAATCATTGGTCGGGCGGGTGGCCGGATAACAACACTGGCTGATGGCGCAAGAGTTTGACTGCATCATCGTGGGCGCCGCGCCTGCGGCCATCAGTCGCACGGGCGGCAACCCAGCCCGGTGGCCTGCGGGCCCGGACCCGCAGGCCGTCGCATCGGCCCCTTCCACGACCCGCGAACCGCTGCACGGGGCAGGCGCGCAGACCGCTGCCGACCGGCCGCGTCTTGTCCGGCATGCCTGGCCGTTGGGCTACCATCGCAGCCACACGTGCCACGGGGGTCGCGACGCGCGCGCGGTGGTGCCGCCGGGGCTGCGAATGCTCGGCGACAGGGCTTCCAATCTCATCGAGGCGCGGGCCGTATGAACTCAGCAGACACACAACCGCATTCCGCAGCACAGCCCCCGTGGCCGAGCGAACGCTACGGTTGGTACGTGGTGTTCGTACTGTGCATCTGCGCCATGGTCGCGTTCGTCGATCGCATGATCATCAACCTGCTGGTCGAGGACATCAAGGCGGACCTCAGCCTCAGCGACACCCAGATCAGCCTGCTGCAGGGCCTGGCTTTTGCGCTCTTTTACGCCGTGATGGCCGTGCCGCTCGGCCGCCTCGCCGACTCCGGACGGCGCAACCTGCTGATCACCTTCGGGATCATCATCTGGACGGTGGCCGCCTCGGCCTGTGGTCTCGCGCGCACGTTCTGGCAGCTGTTCTTTGCGCGCATGTTCGTCGGCATCGGCGAGGCCACGCTTACGCCGGCGGGCTTTTCGATGCTGGCCGACCTGTTCAAGCCGCACCGACTGGCGCTGCCGCTCAGCGTCTACACCGGCGCGAGTTTTGTCGGATCCGGCGTCGCGCTGCTGGTCGGTGGTTTTGTCATCGCGCAGCTGCAGAAACTCGACGTGGTGTCGCTGCCCCTGCTCGGCGTCATGCAAGCCTGGGAGGCCGCGTTCATCATCGCTGCGGCGCCGGGCGTGCTGATCGCCCTGCTGTTCTTCCTGACGGTGCGCGAACCGTTGCGTCGTCTCGCGCCCACCCGCGCGGGCACGGCGGCCGACATCGAAAAGCCGAGCCTGCGCGACGTCGCGGACTTCTGCCGGAGTGAGGCACGAGTGTTCGCTGCCGTGTTTGGCGGCGTCTCGCTGCTGGCGGCGGCCCAGTTCTCGCTCGGCGCCTGGGTGCCTGCGCACTTCATTCGCAACTTCGGCTGGACGGCGCCGGAGGTGGGCTACACCTACGGCATCATCTTCCTGACCTGCGGCTCGGCCGGCGTGATCCTCGGCGGTTGGCTGGCCGATCGGTTCCAGGCGCGCGGCCAGCAGGACGGCCACCTTCGCACGGCGCTGATCTCGGCGCTCTGCACCATGCCGTTCACGATCCTGTTCGGCCTCGCGACCGACTCGCACGTCGCCGTAGCCGCGCTGGCCGGTTCGGTGTTCTTTGGCACCATGGCCTTCGGCGCGGGACCCGCCTTGATCCCCGTCATTTCCCCGCCGCGCATGCGCGGACTGCTGGTCGCTCTCTACCTGCTGGTGGCCAACCTGATCGGCCAGGCCGGCGGCCCCTGGCTGGTCGCCGTGTTCACGGACTATGTATTCGGCTCATCGCTGCGGGTGGGCGATTCGCTGGCCATCGTGCCTGCGGTGCTGTTGTTGCTGGGCGCCGCGCTGGTTTACTCGGGGATGGATCGCCTCAGATCGATGGCCGGGCGGACCGGCAGGATCACATGAGCGGCACCGGCGGCGCGGTGTCGGCCTATCCGGCGGAGTACGCCCGTTGGCGCGCCGCGCCGGAAGACTTCTGGCGCCAGGCTGCGGGCGCCCTGCAGTGGTCGCGGCGTCCTGGGGTCGTCTGCGATCGAACCCGTGAGCCCTTCATACGCTGGTTCCCGGACGGCGAGCTCAACGCCTGCCACAACGCGGTAGACCGGCATGTCGAGGCCGGCCGCGGCGAACAGCTGGCGCTGCTGCACGTCAGCGCGATGACCGGCGCAGAACAGCGCTTCACGTTCGCGCAACTGCGCGCCGAGGTAGCGCGGCTCGCCGGCGCGCTGCGCGAGCTGGGAGTGGAGCGCGGTGACCGGGTCGTCATCTACATGCCGATGGTGCCGGAGGCGGTGTTCGCGATGCTCGCGTGCGCGCGCCTCGGTGCGGTGCACTCGGTCGTGTTCGGCGGGTTCGCGGCGCGCGAGCTGGCCGTGCGCATCGACGACGCCCAGCCCAAGGTGGTGCTGAGCGCATCCTGCGGGCTGGAGCCCAACCGGGTCATTGACTACAAGGACCTGCTCGACCGCGCGCTGCAGCTGAGCCAGCACGCGCCGCGCGCCTGCGTGATCCTGCAGCGACCGCAACTGACGGCGCCACTGCAAACCGGGCGCGACCTGGACTGGCGGGCCTGCCTGGCCGCAACTCAGCACGATGCCGACTGCGTGCCGGTGAACGCCACGGACCCGCTGTACATCCTCTATACGTCAGGCACCACCGGCAAACCCAAGGGCGTGGTTCGCGATACCGGCGGCTATTGTGTCGCGCTGGCCTACTCAATGAGCGCGGTGTATGGCGCACGGGCCGGCGAAGTGTTCTGGGCGGCCTCCGACATCGGCTGGGTGGTCGGTCACTCCTACATCGTCTACGGTCCACTGCTGCACGGCTGCGCCACGCTGATGTTCGAGGGCAAGCCCGTCGGCACGCCGGACGCGGGCACCTACTGGCGCATCGTCGAGCGCTACCGCGTTGCGACGCTGTTCACCGCACCGACCGCGATCCGCGCCATCAAGCGCGAAGATCCCGAAGGCCTGCTGATGCGCGCCAGCGACACGAGTTCGCTGCGCGCCCTGTTCCTGGCGGGTGAGCGCGCTGATCCCGACACAGTCAATTGGGCCGGCGCGCAGCTCGGCAAGCCCGTGATCGATCACTGGTGGCAGACCGAGACCGGCTGGCCGGTGGTGGCGAACTGCCTGGGGCTCGGCCTGCTACCGACCCGCGTGGGTAGTCCTACCAAGCCCGTGCCCGGCTTCGAGGTCTGCGTGCTCGACGACCGCGGTGTCGAGTTGCCGCGAGGTACCCAGGGGGCACTGGCGCTGCGGCTGCCGCTCGCGCCCGGCAGCCTGCCGACGCTGTGGAACAACGATGCCGGGTTCCTGCAGAGCTATCTGGAAAGATGGCCGGGCTACTACGCAACCGGCGACGGTGGCTACATCGATGCGGACGGCTACGTCTACGTGCTCGGCCGGACCGACGACGTCATCAACGTGGCCGGCCACCGACTCTCGACTGGCGAGCTGGAGCAGGCGCTGTCCGGGCACGCCGAGGTCGCCGAGTGCGCGGTCATCGGCGTAAGCGATGCGCTCAAGGGCACGGTGCCGGTGGGCCTGGTGGTCCGCAAGGCCGGTGCCGCCACGCCACCGACGGAACTGCAGGCGCAACTCGTCCGGCGTGTACGCGATGAGGTCGGGCCGGTCGCTGCATTCCAGCGCTGCTACATCGTCGCGCGGTTGCCCAAGACGCGCTCGGGAAAGATCCTGCGCGGCACGATGCGCCGTATCGCCGATGGTGTGCCCTATGAAACGCCGGCCACGATCGAGGACCCCTTGGTTCTCGACGAGATCGCCAGGGCACTGCGCCCGTGAGTTTCGGCCGAGCTTGCTTGATGTTGTGACCGACCAGAAAAACACGGTGGCCGCGACCTGGCGTTCGTGAGGCGAAACTAGCGGCGGCAGCGACTGGCGTGCATGCTTCGCGGATGGCCTCGAGCCCGATTCCATGGAGCATCGCGTCGCTGGTACTGGCTGGCTGCACCGCCTATTTCGCCTGGCAGCTGAACGCGGAACGGCAGTCTGCGGTCGACCTGCGGGCCGAGGTCGCTGAACTTCAGTCGCGGCTGCGGGCGCCGCCCGGACGCGCCACGCCAGCTAACCCGCCGGCATCGCTTGCAGAAGGCTCGACCGGCCCGACTGGATCCCTGAAACCGCCGTCACCCGGCCCTTCGGTCGATCCCGCCGCCGCTCGCCCTGCCGAGCCCGTTGTCTCAGTCGGGCTGATCCAGGGCCTGGGCGTCTCCCCGATCGCACGCCCTGACCTGGCACGCGACCTTGCCGCCCGTGACGCCCTGCGGCGGCAACAGCTGTTGAGCATGCGTCGCATGTTCCCGGACCTGGCGCGAACCCTGGACCTGACGCCGGAGCAGGCCGAGCAGTTCCTTGCCGCCACCGTCGATCAGCAGCTGCGGGCCGCTGCCGAGAGCCGCGACTGGGTCGCCACCGGCGCCGTCTCGAGCCCGGCAGGCTCACAGGCGCTGCGCCGCCGCTACGAAGAACTTCAGCAGCAGGGCGAGACCGAGTTGAGTGCCCAGTTTGGCGAGGCCGCCGTGCAGCGCTTCAAGGCCTACCAGGAATCGCTGCCCGCGAGGCAGGAAGTGCGCAATCTGCAGCTGGATCTGCTCGACGGCGGCATGCCCCTGACCCAGGAGCAGCGGCAGGCGCTGGTCGAGGCCTACACTCGGGAACAGCGGCTGCAACGCGAGGCCAGTCGTCAGCGGCCGGCCCAGAACCCCGGTCCGGACGCCATGGCGCAGGCGACGGCGTCGATGCAGCGTGCCCTGGAGGTCGCGGAACAGCGCTACCAGCGCCTGCGCGCCAGTGCCGCCAGCGTGCTGACCGCGGAGCAGCTCGCGCGTTTCGACGAGCAACAACGCACCCAGATTGAGTTCCAGCGCCTCGCCGTCCAGAGCATGCGCGGCGGCAGCCAGACGGGTTCGTCAGCCCCAAGAACCGGTCCTTGACGCCCCCAGGACCATTGCCGAGAATGCGCGGCCTTAGCTGACCCAACCGTTCCCCGGTAGCTCAGTTGGTAGAGCGTCGGACTGTTAATCCGTGTGTCGTTGGTTCGAGTCCAACCCGGGGAGCCATTTCATCGATCAGGGACCCCCGGCACCGGACCCCGAAGTCACGGTAGCGTACGCGCCAGCCGCATGCCCATTCGTGCACTGCGCAACAGCGGCGGGGCGAAGTCGTGCTTCGCCGCGCGGATGTAGAACGGGTCAGCATGCCAGGCGCCACCTCGCATCACGCGTTCCGCGCAAACCTGTCCAGACGCGGGCTGTCGGGCTGAGCCGTCGGCCGGGGCACCCTCGTAACTGCGCGCAAAGCAGTCCTCGGTCCACTCCCACGCATTGCCGAACAGATCGTGCAGGCCCCACGGGTTTGGCTTGAACCGACCGACCGGCGCCGTGAATACGTAGCCATCGCGGCAGCCGAAGACCTGCGCAGGATCGGCCTTCTGGCCCAGTTCGCTGGCTTTGGTCGCATCCGACACGTTCGCATACTCGCAAACCCGCTCGCGGCCGTCGCCGAACCAGCGTCGTGTGGTGGTGCCAGCACGCACCACGTACTCCCATTCAGCGTCGGTGAGCAGGCGGTAGGGTTTGCCGGTGCGCTGGCGCATCCAGGCCGCAAATGCGTTGGCCTCCGGCCAGTTGATGCACACCACCGGATGTGAGTCGGTCTGCTCGAATCCTGGATTGCGCCAGCTGCGCTCACCCGGGAACCGCCCCCAGCGAACGTTGGCGCGATCCCAGGACAGGCAATCCGTCGTGGGCGGGAGCCGTGTCTCCTGCGCGAAACGCGCGAACTCGGCCAGCGTGACTTCGTACCTGGCCACGGCGAACCGGTAGGCGATCGCTACGCGGCCCTGCGGGCGCTCGTTGCGGGCATCGCGATCGGGCGTCTGCTCGGCAAGGGCCTCGGACTCCAACGACCCGCGCATGAAACTGCCGGGCCGGATCTCGACCATCGTTGGACAGTCGGCGCAGTCCTTGAACTCACGTGCGTCGGCCGGGCTGGTACTGAGCAGGGCCGCCACAGACAGCAAGGTGATCAGAGCGGGCCAAAAGCGCACGCTGGGAATCCTCGCGGTGACGATCAGCCTTTGGTCGCGCGACGCGCAGCGCGCTTTGGCGGCACCTTCATCAGTGCGACCAGGTGCCGGCGGAACTTCGCGCCGAGCTGAGGGTGAGCCAGTGCGAATTCAACCGTGGCCTGCAGGTAGCCGAGCTTGCTGCCGCAGTCATAGCGCTTGCCGGTGAAGCGATAGGCGTACACCGCCTCCTCAACCATCAGGCGCGCTATGCCATCAGTGAGCTGGATCTCACCGCCCGCCCCTTTTCCAATTCGTTCGAGGTGATCGAAGATCGACGGCGTGAGCAGGTAACGGCCCACCACCGCAAGCGTGGACGGCGCGACTGCCGGCTTCGGCTTCTCGACGATGCTGCGCATCCGGCTGGTTACCGCGCTGCGGCCTTCCACAGCGACGATGCCGTACTTGTCCGTTTCGGAACGCGGCACGGTTTCGCAACCAATGACGCTGGCTCGTTTGGCCTCATAAACGTCGGCCATCTGCTTCAGGCAGGGCACTTCGGCGTCGATCAGGTCGTCGGCCAGATGCACGAAGAACGGCTCGCTGCCAACCGCGGGACGCGCACAGAGCACCGCATGACCGAGACCAAGCGGCGCCGGCTGGCGGATGTAAATGCAGGTTGCATACGAGGGCAGCACACTGCGCACCTGCTGCAGCAGGTCGGACTTGCCCTGCGCCTCAAGCAACTTCTCCAGTTCCGCATCGGAATCGAAGTGATCCTCGATCGCGCGCTTGGAGGCTCCGGTAACGAAAACCAGGCGGCGCGCACCGGCCGCCAGGGCCTCCTCGACGGCGTACTGGATCAGCGGCTTGTCGACGACCGGCAGCATTTCCTTCGGACTCGCCTTGGTGAGCGGCAGGAAACGCCTGCCCAAACCTGCCACAGGAAAAACCGCTTTGGTGATTTTTCTTTGCATCCCTGTTACCGCTTTCCGAGTAGCTGCA
>JANPDV010000154.1:0-4359 GCA_031431655.1 Gammaproteobacteria bacterium
GAGGTGGTCGACGGCCGCGGGCTGCTTGCCTTCCCGGGCGCGGTCGATGCGCACATGCACACCGGCATGTACTCGCCGCTCCCGCAGGACGCGGTGACGGAGAGCCGCGCGGCCGCGCAGGGTGGCGTCACGTCGAGCCTCAACTACTTCCGGACGGGCAGCTACTACCTCAACAAGACCGGGCCCTACGAGGAGTTCTTCCCGGAGGTGCTGGCGCTGTCGACGGGACGTTTCCACGTCGACTACGCCTATCACCTCGCGCCGATGGACCCGACCCACATCCGCGAGATCCCCGCGCTCATCGAGAAGCACGGGGTCACGTCCTTCAAGATCTTCATGTTCTACGGCGCTTTCGGCGTGCACGGCCCGCAGGACAAGCCCCACCAGTTCCTGATGATTCGCGAGGACGAACCATACGACATCGCGCACTTCGAGTTCGTGATGCGCCGGGTCGCCGAGTGCATGCAGAGCTACCCGGACCTCGCGGACTCGATCTCGGTGAGCCTGCACTGCGAGCTGCCGGAGATACTCGCCGCCTACACGAAGCTCGTGAAGCGCGAGGGCAAGCTGACGGGGCTGCGCGCCTACAGCGCGTCGCGTCCGCCGCATGCCGAGGGCGCGGCGATCGCGATCGCCTCGTACCTCGCGTACGAGACCGACTGCCTGAACGTGAACCTGCTGCACCTTTCGTCGCGCAAAGCGCTCGATGCGGCGCTGCGCATGGAGCACGCGTTCCCGAACGTCAACTTCCGCCGCGAGGTCACGCTCGGCCACCTGCTGCTCGACCACGACGCGCCGACCGGCGTGCTCGCGAAGGTGAACCCGCCGATCCGCGCCCGAGAGGACGTCGAGTTCCTGTGGGAGGCCGTGCTCGGAGGCAAGATCGACTGGGTCTGCTCGGACCATGCATGCTGCAAGCACGAGCTCAAGGTCGATGGTACGAAGGCCGGCGACGTGTTCCTCGCGAAGTCCGGTTTCGGCGGCACCGAGTACCTGCTGCCGGGACTGGTCAGCGAAGGTCGCCGACGCGGACTGCCGCTGCACCGCATCGCAGAGCTCGTCTCCTGGAATCCGGCCCGCCGCTTCGGCCTCGTCGGCAAGGGCGACATCGCGCCTGGCTTCGATGCCGACATCGCCCTCGTGAACCCCGATCGCTCGTGGACGGTCCGCGCGGCCGACTCCGAGTCGTCGCAGGGCTACACGCCGTTCGAGGGCATCGAACTGCACGCGGCCGTCGAGGAAACCTACCTGCGGGGCCGACCGATATACCGCGCCGGCCGCGTGCTCGGCGCGCCCACCGGTCGCTATCTGCACCGCGGGTTTCCTGCAGCCGGCGCCGCGCGACGAGCCTGAACGCACGCAGGGGATCCGGCGATGACGCCCGGAATAGTCACCCTGCCCCTGCACCCGCACGAGTAAGGAACTGTCGCCGAGCCTCGCCGAGGATCGCGAGCACTTCGTCTGGCGACACGCAGCCGTCCGCATTCCGGTACGTACTGCTGCGTATGGGGCTTTCCCCAGGCAATCGTCATAAGAGAGGAGAAAGCCGTTAACGACAGGTGAGGAGCAGATCATGGTCGCCAAACGAGTCATGTTTCGCAGTGCCGCGCGCGAGAAGATCCTGCGCGGCGCCGGGCAGCTTGCCGATGCCGTGCGGATCACCCTCGGCCCGAAGTCGAAGTCCGTCCTGATCCAGAAGAAATGGGGAACGCCGCTGGTCTGCAACGACGGCGTGACGATTGCGAAGGAGATGGAGCTCGAGGATCCGGAGGAGAACCTGGGGGCGCAGATGCTGCGGCAGGCGGCCGAGCGCACCGGCGACGCCGTCGGCGACGGCACCAGCACATCGACGGTACTGGCGCACGCGATCTTCGCGGAGGGTGTGCGCAACGTTGCGGCGGGCGCGAGCGCCATCGACATCAAGCGCGGCCTCGATCGCGGCCTGAGAGTCGCGGTGCAGACGCTCAAGGGCATGTCCCGCAAGATCGGCACGCGGCTCGAGAAGGCCCAGGTTGCCGCGATCTCCGCGCACAACGACTCGGTCATCGGCGACCTCGTGGCCGACGCGCTGGAGAAGCTCGGCGGCGACGGCGTGATCACCGTCGAAGAATCCAAGACGATGGAGACGACGCTGGAGATCGTCGAGGGGCTGCAGTTCGATCGCGGTTACCTGTCGCCCTATTTCGTCAGCGATCCGGCGCGGATGGAGGCCGTGCTCGAGAACGCGCTGGTATTCGTCACCGATCGCAAGCTCAACGCGCTGAAGGATCTGATCCCGCTGCTCGAGCAGGTGGCGAAGTCCGGGCATCCCATCCTGTTCATCGCGGAAGACATCGAAGGGGAGGCACTGGCGACGCTGGTCGTGAACCAGATCCGCGCCGTGCTCAAGAGCTGCGCAGTCAAGGCGCCGGGCTTCGGCGATCGCCGCAAGGCGATGCTGCAGGACATCGCCGTGCTCACCGGCGCGGAACTCATCTCGGACGATCTCGGCGCAAAACTCGAAGACGTGACTCTGACGCAGCTCGGGCGCGCAAAACGGATCGTCATCGACAAGGACAACACCACGATCATCGGCGGTGCCGGCGCCAAGTCGGCGATCGAGGCGCGGGTCGGGCAGATTCGCGCCGAGATCGACAAGACCAAGAGCGACTACGACAAGGAGAAACTCGAAGAGCGGCTCGCCAAGCTGTCGGGCGGCGTCGCGGTGATCCATGCCGGTGCACCCACCGAGTCAGAGATGAAGACCCGCAAGGACGCGCTCGACGATGCGATCAGCGCAACCAAGGCGGCGATCGCGGAGGGGATCGTCCCGGGCGGCGGCCTGGCCCTGCTGAAGCTCGCCGAGGCCGTGCAGCGCGAAGAGGCCGCGACTTCGGGCGATGAGCGAACCGGGTTGGCGATCCTCAGGCGCGCGCTGGAGTCGCCAGCGCGGCAGATCGCCGAGAATTCGGCGGCCGACGGCGGAGTCGCCGTCGATCGCGTGCGCGCCGCCGGCGGACAGATCGGCTTCGATGCAGCCACGCAGCGATACGTGGACCTGTTCGAGGCCGGCATCATCGATCCCGCCAAAGTGGTCCGCATCGCGCTCGAGAATGCCGTGTCGGTCGCCAGCGTGCTGCTGCTGACGGAAGCGACCATGACGGAGAAGCCGGAACCGGCGCCGGCCAGGCCCGCGATGGGCGGCGATTCCGAGTGATCGCCTTGCGGCGTCGTCCTTCGCTCTAGAGCGACCGCGGCAACAGGCCCAGGAACCCGGGCGCCGCCTGGCGCTACCATCCCTGCATGCTGGTCGTGTCCAATGCAACGCTGGCCGGCTTCGCCGTCGCCCTTGGCGTCGGCCTGCTGGTCGGTGCCGAGCGCGAACGCCGCAAGGGCGAGGGTCCGGCGCGGGCCGCGTTCGGCGTGCGCAGTTTTGCGGCCGTCACGTTGCTGGGTGCCGTGGCGGCGAGCCTCGAAGGCCTGGCGCCGTTTGCGTTTGGCGGTTTCGCGGTGATTGCCCTGGTGGTTGCGGGCTACCTGCGTTCGTCTCGGGACGATCCCGGGCTCACCACGGAGACCGCGTGGTGCCTGTGCTACCTGCTCGGTGTCGTGGCGATGTCCGACGCGCGCCTCGCGGCAGGCCTTGGCGCGCTGCTGGCGCTGGTGCTGGTTTCGCGGCCCTGGCTGCATGGCTTTCTCCGGAATCGGCTGTCGGAGACCGAAGTGCTCGATGCGATCCTGCTGGCGGCTGCTGCCCTGATCGCATTGCCATTGCTGCCGGCACGCGCCGTCGATCCCTGGGGAGCGCTGAGCCCGCAGACGGTCGGGCGGATCACCGTCATCGTGCTGTTGGTCAACGCAGCGGGGTATGTAGCCCTGCGGCTGCTCGGTGCACGGATCGGGCTGGCACTCGCCGGTCTGTTCGGCGGGTTCGTCTCCAGCACGGCGACCATTGCCAGCATGGGCCGCCGGGCGCGCTCCACTGCTGGGCCGCAGCTGGCCGCCGTCGCCGGGGCGGCAATGTCCGCGGTAGCCACCCCGTTCTTGCTGATGGCCATACTCGCTGTCACCCATCCACCGCTGCTGGCGCGGCTGCTGCCTGGACTGATCGCGGCGGTGGCTGCTTCCGCGTCATACGCCTTGATCTTCGTCCGGAGGGCGGCGCACGCCGGCCCAGGGGTCAACCCGGACCAGCTGGGCCGGGTCTTCGAGTTGCGCTACGCGGTGTCCGTTGCGTCCCTGATGGCAGGGGCGGTGTTGCTCGGAGCCTGGCTCACCGAACGGTTCGGCGGCGCGGGTGCGGTATTCGGCATTACCGCGACGGGCCTGGCCGACGTACACGCGGCCGCGGCGCTGGCCGGCGCCCTGGCGCGAGCCGGC
>JANPDV010000155.1:0-4448 GCA_031431655.1 Gammaproteobacteria bacterium
GGGTCCGCGACGCGCATCGTCAACGCTCGCGCAGGCGCGGGTATTGATGCCCTGCACGAGGAACACCACCCGATCCGGCTCGCCGGCACGCCGCGCGAGCAGTTGACCCTGCATCCAGCTGATCCGGGGGCGCGCCGGATCGGGTGAACAACCAAGGCGCATCTCGGCGCGAATGACGTCCTCGGGACGCTGCAGGTCGAGCGCCCCGTCGCGGGACTTCGCGCCAGCCCCGGCAGCGACGACAATACAAGGCACGATCAGCAGGATAGCCGGGTAAAGTGCAGCCGTTCGTTGGCTGCGCGGCGTCCGCAAGGCAACAGCAGAATCCGCACGGGAGCGCATGTCCATGACTGAATTTACCTTGAATCGGCGGGAGTTTGTCGCCGCCGGTTCCGCCTTGGCAATCGCCACGACTGCAACGGGCGCCGGCGCGGCCGAAGCAGCGGCGCGGCCCGCCTACCGCGCGGCCGTCCTGCGGGTACCGATCGAGGTGCCGATCAGCGCCGCGGCACTGGAGTCGACGCGCCAGCGCAACGCCAACGCGATGGTCGAGGCCATCGACGCCGCGATGCGCGGCCCCGGCCCGAAGCCGCGCGTGCTGGTCTTCCCGGTGCTGCAGTACACCTCGTCACGGCGGGCCGTATCGGGCGTGCCGATGTCGGCCGTAGCCGTCGACCTGATCTCCGAACCGCTCGAGAAGACGATATTCGCGCCGGTCGTCGCGGCCTGCCGGCGCCACGACTGCTACGTAGCCACGAGCACCCAGGAAAAGGTGCCGCAGTTTCCCGGCACGTTCTTCCACACCGGGTTCATCGTGGGGCCGTCGGGCCTGGTGCTGCGATCGCCGAAGTCGCAGGCGCGAAGCGCGCCCGAGGTCTCATACCTTCGCGACATTGCCGCGGACTATCGCCGCGCCTTCGGCCCGGACTCGATCCTGCCAGTGGCCGACACGCCTATCGGCCGCCTCGCCTGCTTCGTGGAGGGCGAAGCGGAAGTGCTGGAAGCCTCACGGCTGCTGGCTTCGAAGGGCGCCGAGGTGATCCTGCATACCAGCATGGAGTCCGATGAGGTGCCGTGGCAGGCACTGAAGCAGGCGATCGGCTTTCAGTGCCAGGTATTCCTGCTGACTGGCGCCACGTCCCGTTTCCTGCGCAGCGACCGCGCGGAGCCGGAATGGGCTGGTGGCGCCGCGACCATCGTCGGACCCGACGGGCGCGTGCTCGCCGCGCGTGGCGGCCGTGACGAGGGCGCCGCCGTCGCCGACATCGACCTCGCGGCCATCGCGAAGGCTCGCGAGAAACACGGCCATAACACGACGCCCGCCTGGGGCCTCTACACAGAGTTGTATCGGCGCTAGGGAGTCTCGGCGCTACTCAAGAGGCGACCGTCCGGGTGCTTCACCCGGGTGCCTCCCCCGCAGGAATTCAGGGATAGCTGAACGCGTACGGATTGTAGTCCGGGGGACGCACACGATACGTCGACTGCAGAAACGCGACCAGATCGACGAGCTGGCGCACGGTCATGACGTCATTGAGGCGGGCATTCTCCATCATGGAGCGGCCGAAGGGCTCGACCGTCTTCGGATCGAGGCCCGGCGCGATGCGATGCGATGGATTGATGATCGAAGTCACGAGATCGCCGTAGGTCTTGACGCGCACCGTCTCTCCGCCCAGCCGTGCCAGGGGCGCGGGCGTGGTCGTCTCGGTGCCAAGCTCCACGCCTTCGACCTGGTGACAGGCGTTGCACTGCAGTTGGACAAACGCCGCGCGTCCCGCTGCCACATCGCCGTCAGGGAGCCGGAAACCTCGCGGCGAGTTCTCGCTGTTCATTCCGCAGGCGGACAGTGTCGCGAGCAGCAGCGGGATCCATGGCAACACGTGTGCTGTTCTCATGAGCTTGGTACCTCCACGGTCCTGCAGATGGAGTACACGGTAGAAGCGGCGGGCCTGCCGCGACATGCGCATAAACCGCAGCGCCATCGCGCAGGCCGCAGCCCACACGGGCACCGACGATCCGCCACATCGCGGCAGCCGACGAGATGGCGCATCGACTCGACTTCGTCAGGCGCGCCCTCGGCTGTCCTTGCAGAGCTTCGCTAGGTGCCGAAGCGCTTCTGCGGCGCCGACTGCTCGTGATAGTCCTCTTCGGTGTTGATCGCCCATAGCGCGCGCTTGTCGCGCTGCCGCGAGCTGATCGCGTCGACCGCGGCCTTGGCCGCGAGCATGGAGTGGTCCTGGTTGTTGTAGCGGTGCATGCCATTGCGCCCGACCGGGAACACGTTCGTGAAGGCGTCCAGCCAGTCACGCACCTGGCCGACATTGCGATACTCGCCAAAGTATGCGGGATAGGCCTTGGGCACGCGCACCACCGTACCGTCCAGCACATCGGCACGGTCGATCAGGTCGATCTGCTCGAGCTCCCGCGCGGCGAATTCCAGGAACGCGCCGTCCGGCATGGACCAGAGGTCGTCACGCTCGTTGCAGAAGTACTCCAGGCCCAGCCAGTAGGTCGACGGGTCCCGCACCATTGCCGGACTCCAGTTGTTGAAGATCTGCAGGCGGCCGATACGCACGTCGGGCTCCTGGATGTAGATCCAGTTGTCGCGCAGGCGGCTGCCGCCCGCGCCACCGGGCGCGCCGGCGGGGCCGTGCACCCGATCCTTCATCCGCTTGACCAGCAGGCCGGCAGTCATGAAGTCGCGATACGGCAGCGCGCGGGCGATGCGCGAGACCGCCTCCGCTTCCGGCTCGAGCATCGTCACCAGTTCCGCGAGCGGCATCGTCGAGACGAGTTCGTCGCAGGCGATGCGCGAGCGTTCGCCCGTCGCCAGGTCCACGACATCCACGGCCGTGACGGTGCGATCGCTGCGGATCAGGCCGACGACGCGACACTGCATCCGCAGCTCGCCGCCCGCGGCCACCACCCGCGCCGCGACCGCTTCCCAGAGCTGCCCCGGACCGAGCTTGGGATAGCGGAAGCGCTCGATGAGGCTGGTCTCAACGTCCTTCTGCGCCATGTCGGCGGAGCGAGGCAGCATCGAGCGCGCCGCATGCAGCAGCGCCCTGGTGATCGAAAGGCCCTTGATGCGCTGGGCGCCCCACTCTGCCGAGATCTCGGCACAGGGCACACCCCACACCTTCTCCGTGTACGACTTGAAGAACGTGCGATACAGGCGGTCGCCGAAGCGATTGACCAGGAAGTCCTCCAGTGTGACCTCGGGAGAGCGCTGCGTGAGACGCGACGCTCCGTAGCTCGCGCCGATTCGCGCCGCCTCGAACAGGCCGAGATTGCCGAGCGTCGCGGCATTGAGCTTCAGCGGGTAGTCGAAGAAACGGCGGCGGTAGTAGATCCGCGACAGGCGGCTGCGGATCAGCAGGACATCGTCGCGCTCCTCGCTGGCGGCCGCGCCGCCGGTCAGCTCGCGCTGCTGGTTCTGGTAGCTGATGCGCAGCGCCGCGGCTTCCGCTTCGCTGACGCCCTCGGGGCGCGCGACCGGCAGGATCTCCTGCCACCAGTTCATCACCCAGTCGGACTTCGAGAAGAACCGATGGCCGCCAAGGTCCATGCGGTTGCCCCGACAGTTGACGGTCTTGGAGATGCCGCCCACCTGGGTGTCGGCCTCGATGACGATCGGGCGAACGTCGGTGTGACGCAGCATTTCCAGGGCGGCCGTGAGGCCGGCGGGACCGGCTCCGACGATGACAGCGGTACGACTCAAGATGCATTGCTCCTGATGCGGCGGCAGTCCACGAGTTCGTAGTCCTCGAGCACACCGCCCACGATGTTGTCCGACGCCCTGATCGGCGGGTTGCGGTCCCGGACGATGAAGTCGAGCTCGGGCAGGTTGCACAATTGCACGGCCACCGCCGGAGTCAGCTGCGGTTCGAACTTGCGGGTCGGGCGCCAGCCCAGGTTGGCCTGCGGATCCTGGTAGGCGGCGATGGCCCTGGCACGGCGCGCCATCTCGAGAGCGCCGGCGCGAGTAAACACTACTCCGACCGTCTGCGACGGCGAGATGTAGGCGCGACGGTTCAGCAGGAACCAGGGTCCTATGCCGCTCTGTGCCCACAGCACAGTGCTCGTCGGCCCGATGCGCGCACGCCACGACTCTAACGCCTGCAACGCTGCGGGCGTGAAGCGCACGGCATTTGGCCTCTCGATGCGATCGCGCAGCACCAGCGCCAGACCGAGCGCGCAGGCCAGCGCCAGCGCGGCGGACACCGCGAAGCGCGGCGCGGCGCCGGCCCCGGCCAATGCACTGACGTGAGCACTGCCCGGCAGGTTCGCCGCGCCGTCGCCCCAGGGCCCCAGCGTGACGGTCCACAACACAGCCACGGCAGCCGCCAGGCCCGCGCGGTCCCACAGGGTCGTGACCGCGCCCACGGCGATGGCCAGCAGTGCAGCGAGCATCCAGCCAGCCAACGCAACCGCGCGGGACGGCGCGGCGC
>JANPDV010000156.1:0-3043 GCA_031431655.1 Gammaproteobacteria bacterium
CGCCAGGACGGCGCGCCTCGAGCACACATGGATGTGCTCTTCGCGTCCCCGCAAGGACACTCGCACGAGCCAGGTGCCGCCGTACGTCGTGCACGTCGACCTGCGATCACCTGCCGCACGGGCCGCCTAAGCAAGTAATGCCATTGATCTGCGCGCGCGTTGGGCTCGCAGGGACGAACGCGGCGGCGACGGGACGAGGGAAGCAGGTCCGACCCCGCAGTGGCGCTACACTCGCAGCATGAATGTTTCGCAGTTGAACTCGGCGGTGCTGCGGTGAAGCGGCGCTACAAAATCCTCACGGGCCTGGTCGCGGTGGTGGCGGTGCTGCTGGTATCTGCGGCGCTCATCCTCAGCCACGACTCAACTTGTGCCCCGCTGACCACGGCCAACGGCGACGCATCGAACATGCTCGCCGTGCTGCAGCCGTGCTACGGGCCGCCCGACCGGTTGCGCGTCGGTCCCGCCGCGCGACCGACGCTCGCGGATGATCAGGTGCTGGTGAAGGTGCGTGCTGCCGCGGTCAACCCGCTGGACTGGCACTACATGCGCGGTGAGCCCTACATCATGCGGATGGAATCGGGCATCGGCGCGCCGAAGGACGCTCGTTTCGGCGCCGACTTCGCCGGCGTGGTCGAAGCGGTCGGCGCGAAGGTCACGGAGTTCAAACCGGGTGACGAAGTCTTCGGCGCCGGGGCCGGTGCGTTCGCCGAGTACCTGACGGTGCGCGCCAGGCGCGCGATCGCGCACAAACCGGCGAACTTGTCGTTCGAACAGGCGGCTGCCGTGCCCGTCGCGGCGCTGACAGCGCTGCAGGCACTGCGCGACAAGGGCGGCCTGAAGCCGGGTCAGAAGGTGCTGGTCAATGGCGCGTCCGGTGGTGTCGGTACCTTTGCGGTGCAGATCGCCAAGGCGCTGGGTGCGGAGGTCACGGGCGTGAGCAGCACGCGCAACCTCGAGCTGGTGCGGTCGATCGGCGCCGACCACGTGATCGACTACACGCGCGAGAACTTCACCGAGGGCGCGCAGCGCTTCGACGTGATCATCGACAACGTCGGCAACTACTCGCTGCTCGACGCGCGTCGCGTGCTGCAACCCAACGGCAGCTACGTGATCGTCGGCGGCCCGAAGGGCGGTGCGTTCCTGGGGCCGCTCGCCGCGATGTTGCAGTCACTGGCGCTGGCGCCCTTCATCAGCCAGCGAGTCGAGTCGCTGCTGGCGGATGTGAACCCGAAGGACCTGGGACTGCTGCGCGACATGCTCGCTGCCGGCACCGTTCGTCCGGTGATCGACCGCACCTACAGGCTGAGCGAAGTGCCCGAGGCGATCCGGTATGTCGAGTCGGGACGCGCGCGTGGCAAAGTCGTCATAGCCGTGGCGGGCCCGGTGGCTGCGCCCCCTCAGACGCTAGGCCGCTAACCACTCCACGACCGCGCCATGCGGATGCGCGCGCGCCAGCAGCGTCTCTTCGCCGTTCGGCCAGAGCGTGACACGCAGGCTCGCCGCGACGGTCGGGTTGGAGCCTCCCTCGATCTCCATCCGCAGCCAGGCGAGCGGTTGGGAGGGCGTCGCGGCGTCGCCGGCCAACCGCAGCAGATCGGTGATGCGCTGGCGATGAGCGGGGTCGACGTAGCCCCAGAAGATCGAATGCCAGACCACGGTCAGCGCGTTCGGCGGTGACGGTTCGGCCAACTGTATTTCGAGCCAGCGCGAGGCCTCCATCCGCTCGACGACGGGTGGTTTCTGCCGCGCGGTCTCGATCGCGGCTTCGAGGCGGGCGAGTCGTTCGGTCTGGTCCGGCCACGCATACGCAAGCAGGCGCTCGCGCTCGGCGGCGTCGCTGAGGTCGATTGGACTCAGGTCGCAGCCGCGCCGTCGCATGATCGCGAGCGGCGTCGCGACTCGCGGTTCCGGGCCTTGCCAGCGCGGCGTCAGCGTCAGCCGCGCTCCGGGTGGCGTCCATTCGCGGTCGCCGAACTGGCAACGATAGCGGTCAGCCAGCAGGTTCAGGCCGGCGCTGGCGCCGAGTTCGAGCAGCACGATCGGCTTGCGGTAGCGCGCCGCGAGCTGCAGCAGGCCGGCCAGCAACAACGCGGATCGCCCCACTTCGTTGGTCTGCGGGGGTCGGGTGATGAACGCCGCGACGTGCGCACCATGGGCGGCAAGCGCCTGCGACGCGGCGGCGTGCAGCGCGAGCGGATCGGGCAGCGCCGCCGGCGGGTACAACGCGGCCAGCGCGGGAGCCGCGCCGGCCCGGACGAGTGCATGCAGGGCGCCGGCAACCCGCAACGGCAGGCTGTCGGCCTCGGCAGCGGGATCGCCGCTCCAGTCCAGTATCGCCGCCTCGATGCCCGAGGCGGCGTGCAGCCGCTCGCCCAGCGTGGCGCACAACAGCGCGGTGAACGGAGATCCCAGCTGGGCGCAGTACTTCGACTGCGCTGCGAACGCCCGCCGTACCCGTGCCTCGCGCTCGGCCTGGTTCATCGCCGCTCCCATATCCTTCGGCGTTTCTGCCGTGCATCCTGCACCCGATGGCCCTGTCCCGTAAACGGATACTGCTGACGACGTTCGGCTCGCTCGGCGACCTGCATCCGATGCTGGCGCTGGGTCGCGGCCTGCAGACGCGCGGCGCGCACGTGACGGTGGCCACAAGCGAAATCCACGGCCCGAGGGTCGAGGCCGCGGGCCTCGCGTTCGCGGCGATGCGGCCCAATGTCGCGCCCGAGGATGCGGCAACGACGCGGCGCCTGCTCGACCGGCACAGCGGCCCGGAGCTGCTGGTGCGTGAGCTGCTCATGCAGCCGCTGCGCCAGACCTATGCGGACCTGGAGCAGGCGGCGCGAGGCGCGGACCTGATGATCGCGGGCGAGGCCGTCTATGCGGCGCCGCTGGTTGCCGAGCGGCTGAAGTTGCCCTGGGTGTCGGCGCTGTTGTCGCCATTCGCGCTGCTGTCGGCGACGGATCCGGCGGTGTTTCCGAACCTGCCCTGGCCGGAACTGTGGCGCGCGGCGCCTGCGGGCGCGCAACGCCTGCTGCTGCGGGCCGC
>JANPDV010000157.1:0-2815 GCA_031431655.1 Gammaproteobacteria bacterium
CACCGCAGCGTGTCGGCGGCCGCGCGGGAGCTCGGGCTTACGCAGCCCGTGCTGGCGCGCGCGATCGGCCGGCTGGAACAGCGCCTCGGCGCCATCCTGCTGACGCGCAGCAGCCGCGGCGCCGTGCCGACCGCCGCTGGCGACCGGTTCCTCGGTCACGCACGCATGATCGTCAACGACTGCCGGCGGGCGGCGCAGGAAGTCCAGGCCATCAGCTCGGGTGCCCTTGGAAACGTCACGCTCTGCTGCGGGGCCTCGTTCGTCCACGAGATGATGGGCGAGGTCACGCGGCTTGCGAGCGAGGAACTGCCGACCCTGAACCTGACGGTCTCCGAGGGCATCGTCGACGAGATGCTGATCACCCTGCTCGAGGGCCGCTGCGACGCCGTCTTCAGCACCTTCCCCGACATCGTCCCGCGCGGGCCGCTGGCGTTCGAGCCGCTCATGACACTGAACCCGACGATCGTCTGCGGCGCATCGCATCCGCTCGCGCGGCGCCGGGCGCTGAAGCGGGCGGACCTCGTCGGCCACCGCTGGGTCAGCATGGATCACACGTACACGTTGTCGGTGCTGACGGGGTTCTTCACGGCCGAGCGGCTCGCCGTGCCGCAGCCGCTGCGCACGAACTCGCTGACGCTGTTGAAGTCGCTGGTCGCCAGCGACGAGTTCCTGTCGCTGCTGCCGCGCCACAGCGTGCAGCGCGAGATCCGCGCGGGCCTCGTGCGCCGCGTCGCGATCCACGTGCCGGTCCCGCCGCCCCAGGCGGGCCTGATCTACCTCGAGCGCCGTGCGCGCTCGGCGGCCGTCGAGCGCGTGCTGCAGCTGATTCGCGAGGTCTGCGCGAGGCACGGCGAGCCATGATCGAGTTGCGCCAGCTGCGGCACTTCATGGCCGTGGTCGAACTCGGCAACTTCTCCGCGGCGGCCGAGCGCGTGTTCGTGAGCCAGTCGGCGCTGACCCGCAGCATCCAGCACCTTGAGCAGGCGCTGGGCGCGCCGCTGCTGAAGCGCGGCGCCAGGAGAACCGTGCCGACCGCGGCCGGCGACCGGCTGTTCGCGTACGCGCAGATGATCCTGCGCGACTGCGCGAACGCGGCGGCCGAGGTCCAGGTGATGCAGGCCGGCGAGACCGGCGAGGTCACGCTGGGATTCGACTCGATCTTCACCTCTCCGTACCTCGACGCGGCGCTGCTATCGATCGCGAAGCAGGCCCCCGGGCTGTCTGTGCGCGCGGTCGAAGGGCCTGTCGCCGAGCTGCTGCAGGGGGTCGAGGAGGGCCGGCTCGACTTCGCGCTCGTGAGGGTTGCCTCGCGCGAGCCGATCGGCAGACAGCTGAGCTTCGAGCCGCTGCTGGCCGTCGAAACGGTGCTGGTCGCCGGCCGCGGCCACCCGCTTGCGCGCAGGCGGGGCGTGACGGCCGCCGACCTGATCGGCGCCAAGTGGATGGTGCTGGAGGATCCCCTGTGCCTCGACGTCCACGAGCACTTCTTCGCAATGCACCGGATCCCGCCGACGCGGGCCGTTCACACGAACTCGCCGACGCTGATCCTCGACCAGGTCGCGCACGGCGGCTTCCTGAGCCTGCTGCCCGAGCCGCTGGTGCGGCGCCAGCTGCGTCACCGCCTGCTGCGCCGCCTCGACGTGGTCCTGCCCGCGGGCGATGCGGGCCAGCAGGCCGGATTCGTGCTTCGCAAGGACGTGGCCCCGTGGGCGGCCGTAACGAGGATCATGAATGTCATCCGCGAGACCTGCTCGGAGCGGGAGCGTGCGGCATGAGCGCGCTCCGCTCGCGTGCGCTGGCCCGCTGTCCCGGCATCGAGGACCTGCGGCGCCTCGCACTGCGCCGGCTGCCGCGGCCGGTAGCCGACTACCTCGACGGCGGTGCGGACGACGAGGTCTCGCTGCGCCGCAATCGCGCCGCCTTCGCGCGCTACGCGCTGATACCCCGCCACCTCGTGGATGTCGAGCACGTCGATCCGTCGACGGAGGTGCTCGGCCAGCGCGTCTCGATGCCGCTGCTGCTCGCTCCGGCGGCGCTGCACAAGGTCTTCCACAGCGACGGCGAGCTCGGCGTCGCGCGCGCCGCGGCCGCGCACGGCACGATGCAGTTCCTCTCGGCCATGGCGAGCACCTCGCTCGAGGACGTCGCGCGCGTCGGGCCCGAGGCGCGCTGCTTCCAGCTCTACCCGCGGCGCGATCGCGGCTTGATGCGCGCCATGCTGGAGCGCGTCCGCGCCGCCGGCTATCGATCGATCTGCGTCTCGGTCGACGTGCCGACGGGCGGCAACCGCGAGCGCGACCGGCGCGCAGGCGTCGCGATGCCGCCGAGACTGTCGATCGCCGGCTGGCTGTCCGTGAGCCTGCACCCGCACTGGGCGCTCGGCTTCCTGGCCGGTGGCCGCATCAGCATGCCCAACATGTTCCAGGACACCGGCCGCGCGGTGCGCAACAGCGACGTGAGCTTCGACCCCGGGGTCACCTGGGCCGACGTCGAGTGGCTCGCCGCCGAGTGGCGCGGGCCGCTCGCGATCAAGGGGCTGCTCAGCGTCGACGACGCGCGGCGCGCGGCCGCCGCCGGTGCGACGGCGGTCGTGCTCTCGAACCACGGGGGCCGGCACCTCGACGGCGCCGCCGCCCCGCTCGAGGTGCTCCCGGAGGTCGTCGCCGCCGTCGGCGATAGAGTGGAGGTCCTCATCGACGGCGGCATCCGCCGCGGCACCGACGTCCTCAAGGCGCTCGCGCTCGGGGCGCGGGCCTGCCTCGTCGGCAGGCCCTACCTGTACGGCCTCGCGGCGGGCGGGCAGGCCGGCGTCGAC
>JANPDV010000158.1:0-1665 GCA_031431655.1 Gammaproteobacteria bacterium
TCGGCGGAGGCGTCGCGGGCCCTCGTCGCGAGCCAGTTGTCGCGTGCGCGGCGCTGCACGTCGGCGGAGGAAGGCGCGTGCGGAATCGGTCATGGGTTGATTGTAGCCACGCAGTCTTCCGGGGTGCCTGCGCGGCTGGCTCTCGGTTCGGCGTGAGCGCGCGCTCGGATTGTGCGGTGCTCAGGGACCGCGCGTCGCGCGGATGTCGACGGCTGGCTGCGGATCGGATCTCCGGGCCCGTGTCGTGGGGCATCGGTAGGCGCGCCATGGCTGCATCCTGGAAGCGGGCGGCGATCCGGGGCTTCGCGTGGCACGGTGCGGGGGCGGAGACCGCGCTAGCGTTGCGGCAGAGCGAGATCCTGCACCCAGTAGGTTTCGTGGCGGCGGAACGGGCTGATCGCGAACGCGATGCCGATCTCGCGGAAGCGCGGGTCCATGATGTTGGCGCAGTGACCGGGACTCGCCAGCCATCCGCTGACGACTTCCTCCGCGGACGTCGGGCCATAGGCGATGTTCTCGGCCGTCAGGCGCGACCGATAGCCGAGCCGTACGAGGCGCTGCTTCGGGGCACGGCCGTCCCGGCCGGTGTGCTCGAAGTAGCGATGGCGCGCCATGTCGAGCGCGTGTTCCTGCGCGGCCTCGTCGAGCAGCGCTGAGGGGACGAGTGGCGCGGTCGCCCCGAATTGCTCGTGGCCGCAGCGTCGTGGGTGCGCGCGGGCGTCGTTGACGAGCTCGACGACCCGGTCGCGGACGGTGTCAGTCGATGCACGGCGGACGAAGACTTCGGCCGACGCCGGCGTCCGTCCGAGCGCCAGGGCCCTGCACAGCAGGGATTGGGCAATGCGCGACAGGCGCCCAGCATCGGACGGTGTGGCCGAAGGCGGGCTGCACTCGCACCTCGCGCAGGCGTTGTTGTAACGGCTCCAGATACTCAGCGATCATGCGCAGCGGGCGGGCATCGTCGCTCTCGAGGAACTTCGGGATCTCGTAGGCGCCCTGCGGTGATAGCGGCGCCTGCACGTGCATCTCATCGCGACGTCCGCGCGCGTTCAAAGTCGACGAAGCCACGCTGGGCGTCGGTATGCACGAGCTTTACGCTGACACGGTCGCCGACGTCGAGCCCCTCGTGGCCGCGGACGATCCGTCCTTCGACGACCGGGGTGAGGATCCGCACCCAGGTGCCTTTGTCCGAGGCGCCGGTGATGAAGCCCTCGAACACCTGGCCGATGCGCGGTGCGAGCAGCAGCGCCGCCGCGGCCTTGATCACCTGGCGCTCCACTTTCGCAGCGTTGTCCTCCTGTACCGTGCAGTGCTGCGCGAGTGCCGCGAGTTCGGCATCGGGGTAGGGTGTGGCCGCGCGGGCGAGCGCGGCCTTCAACAGGCGCTGTGTGATGAGATCCGGGAAGCGGCGGTTCGGTGCCGTCGAGTGCGTGTAGTCGTTGACCGCGAGACCGAAGTGGCCTTCGATTGCCTCGCCTGGGCGCTCGACCGCGTACTCGCCGCGGCCCAGCAGCTTCACGACCGACAGCGATACATCAGGAAAACGTAGAGGGTCGGTAGCGCGGCGTTGTTCGAGAAAGGCGTTTAGTGCACCCGCGTCCGGTGTGGCAGGCAGGTTTTCGCCGAACGTGCCCGCCAGCGCAACGATTCGGCCCCAGCGTTCAG
>JANPDV010000159.1:0-4441 GCA_031431655.1 Gammaproteobacteria bacterium
CGAACGCAACAGCAGCGCGAGAGATGTTCATGGGCCGGCAGCTTCGCGCAGCGCACGGTTCAACACAATGGCAGACCTGCCTCCGGCGCTGCATCACGCTGGCGGGTTGGGGCAGCGACTATGGCGCCGGGCTCGTGCACGTCGACATGCGATCGCCTGCCGCACGTGTCCAATACGCGAGCGCCATGTCCGCTAGCCCGTGTGATTCCCCGGCACGACCACGCCGACCAGCACCGCGGCCCAGTGCAGACCGGCCGCCACCATCACGAATCCATGCCAGATCGCGCGCCGGAACGGCAGGGCGGTTGCGGCATAGACCGCGGCGCCCGCTGAGTACACGACCCCGCCGAGTGCGAGCAGCAACAAGGCAGGACGCGGCACTCCGTCGCTCAACGGACCGATGGCCACCACCGCGATCCAGCCACAAGCAAGATAGGCCGCGATCGACAGGCCTTTCGGCGGATCGTGAACCACCAGCTTGATGACGATGCCCGCCAGCGCAACGACCCAGACACCCACCGTCATCCCGATCGCCCAGGCTCCGTCGAGGCATTGAGAGGTGAAGGGCGTGTAGGTGCACGCGATCAACATGAAGATCGCTGCATGGTCGATGCGCCGCAGCGCCCGGCGCCGGGCGGGCGAGCGCGCGACGTTGTACAAAGTGGAACTGAGCCACATCAGGAACACGCCCGCCGCGTAGACGCTGACCGCGACGAACTCGCCGGGCGAGGGATCGCTGAAGGCCGACAGGGTAACCAGCAGCACGAAGCCTACCGTCGCGATGCCGAGACCGACGACGTGGACCCAGACGTCTGCTCGGCGTTCGACCTCGGACGGATACGGATCCGCATTGGCAAGGGAGTCGGTACGGGACATGACACCAAGCATGCACGCGAAATCACCGAGGCGCGACCGCGATGTCCGATGCTGGCGTCGACTGCTACCCTCGGAGAACTCGAATCAATGGAGATCCGCGCATGCCATTCTCACTCTACGCCGCCATCGTCCCGAACTACTGCCAGGTCCTCGGCGCCGTTGCGGGGCTCGTCAACAAGGCGGAAGTGTTCTGCGCCGAGAAAGCGCTGGCGCCGGCCGAACTGATCCAGGCGCGACTCGCACCCGACATGTGGTCGTTCGCCGAACAGGTGCGATCCACGACGGCACACTCAGTTGGCGCGATCGAGGGTGTACGCAAGGGCGTCTACTCGCCCAACCGGAGTCCCGCGCCCGACAGCTTCGTCGGGCTGCGCGCGCGCGTCGCTGAAGCACTGGCGTTCCTCGAGAAGCTCGACCCCGCGGAAATCGACGGCTTCGTCGGCCGGGACATGCGTTTCGAGACCGCCGAACGCCGGCTGGATTTCACGGCTGAAGGCTACCTGCTGTCCTTTGCGCAACCGAACTTCTACTTCCATGCGGTTACGGCGTACGACATCCTGCGAGCCAGGGGCGTCCCGCTGATCAAGCGCGATTTCCTGGGACACGTACCGCTCAAGGCTGCCTGAGGCCAGCGCTCATCCTGAAGTGGTTGCGGGGCCAGCCACCCGCACGCGGCGGTGGCAGCCCTACTGCCGCGTCGCGAGCACGCCGTCGCCCTTCAGTTCAGTCGCAAAGCCAGCGCGCCGCAGTCGTGTCACGACCTCTGCCGGTACGTTGCGCCCAGAGGTAATCTTGTTTGGCGATCCAGTGTAGTGAAACATCACGCCACGACGTTTCAGCACGCGATGCAGCTGATCGTAGAACGTCTGCGCGTAAAGCTCACCGGCGGTTCCGAAGCGTGGCGGATCGTGCAGCACGGCATCCACAGAGCCTGCCGCCAGCGTGACGATGGCCGTGGCGATGTCACCCTGGCTCACGGTCAGCGTGTCGGTGGACGATGGCGACCACGGATTGAGGCTGCGCAACCAGAGCACGTCCGGGTTTTTTTCCCAGGACAGCACGCGGGTCGCGGCGCCCTCGAGGCAATGGACGGCAAAGTAGCCCAGCCCACCGCAGGTATCGAGCACCAGCTTGCCGCGCGGCCGGATCAACGCGACCTTGGCCGCTGCGTCAGCGTAGGGCGAGACCTTCGCGGTCGGCAACATCTTGATGCCGTCGATCTCGAACGTAGGCGGTCCCCACTCCGTCGGTACCAGCTTGACGAGCGCAGTGGAGAATCGCGCGGCCGGCAGGAACTCATGTCCGGCCCAGTAGTAGATCGTGCGGTCCTTGCAACCCGCCATCAGCGGGAAGCGCTGGCCCCGCCAGACCCAACCGGTAGCATCGACCTCGACCACCGTGACGCTGCGCCCCAGATCCAGCGAGCACTCGAGCGCAGTCGCGGCGCTGCCTGCGGCGCGCGCCAGTGCATCGTGTACGCTGAGGGTGAGCAACGGGCCCGAGTTCACCAGCGGCACGATACCGGATGCAGCCTCCAATGCAGCAACGCAGCAATGAACGGAACCGAATCGCTCGCAGCTGGTACGCGGTCGCCCTCGTGCTGGCAGCGGTGTGCCCAGGTGTTGCGACTGCAGCGGATACACCGGTGCGCGAACACGGTTTCGTGGGCTACGTGCAGCCGGACTCATTGCCGGCCGAGCGCTTCGATCGCTGGCCCGGCGTCTGGATCAAGCGCCTGAGCGAAGACCCGGTTACCGGTCGCCTGGCGGTGCAGGCGTACTTCCCGGCAGGCTGGTGGCGCGCAAGTGGCGGCCCCGTGCCGCAGTCGGTCGAGATCGTAATGCTCGAGGGGACTCTGAACTTCGGCGCCGAGCGTCTTGGCCCGTACGACTTTGCATTCACGCCGCCCGGTGTGTCCCCGCCCGTGCTGGCGTCGGCGTCAACCCGCGGCGCGCGAGCGCTGCTGTTCTTCGATCCGCCCGCGCCGGATGCCGCAGCGGTGGCACGACAGCGTGAGCGCGGCACGTACGTCACGCGGTTCGACACCTCGCGCTGGCAACCCGCGTCGCTGGCGAAGTCCGCGGGCGCGGCCGCGGACCTCAAGGTGATGCATCTGAAGAAGGACCCGTTCACGACCGCACGCACCTGGTACGTGAAGCTGGAAGGCGGGATGACCGTGCCCTGGGAAGTGCACTCGATGGTGGAGGAAGGCGTGCTGATGCAGGGCGAGTACGCCCTGGCCGAGTGCCTGCCGGATCGCACCGTGATCGGCACCTACCGCAGCGAGGGCTATTTCTGGCGCCCGGGCGGCATCCCCCACAGCGGTCCCGAGTCTGGCCCGAAGCCGGGCAGTGCGGCAGCGATCTGGCTGCAGCGCTCGCCGGTAGCGCTGGACGTGGTGTTCTACAACGGCTGCCGGGATGGCCGCGCAACGCAGCCGGTGCTGCCGACCCGCTGAATCCAGTGCCTGGTTACAGGCGTGGCGGTTCTGGATCAGCGACTCAACTGCGCAGCCCGACGCGGGTCGTACGCCGACGCACCAGGCCGAGCGCGAGCAGACCGAGGCCGAGCAGCAACGTCGTCGACGGCTCGGGCACCGCCGTCGTCGTCGGTGTGCGCAGGTAGTCGTTGCCGCAGATCTCGCCCCAGTGAATCAGGAGGTCCTGCGTGGCGAACGAGCCGAGCAGGCTCAGGTCCAGCGTGGCCTGGAACGCGGCGTGCCCGTTGATGGTCTCGGGCGAGGTGATCACGGCGCTGCCGGGAATGTTGGTCCAGCCGCTCATCGCGAGCTGCGACGGCGCGCCGACATAGGTCCAGGCGGCGAGGCCGCGCTCATAGCCGGCGTGCGTCACCGGATTGACGCTGACCAGGTCACCCGCCGCCAGCGGCGAATTCCAGCCGGTCGTGTTGCCGGTGGACGGATGCATCGTGTAGTGCTGTCCGGTGGTCTCGATACCGAACAGCGGCGTGAATGCGGCGGCCGAACCGGTGCCGATGAAGAAGTCACCGATGCCGAAGGTATAGCAGGCGTCGCTGCTGCCGCAGGATCCCGAGGCACCTCTCGGCATCGCGCTCAGCGCAGCACCTGAGATGCCGGTGATGATCAACTGCGTCGCCGTGCGCTGCACGTACAGCGCTTCCAGGTCATAGGGCTGGCCGCCGTAGCCAGGTCCGACGTAGCCACCGGAGCCCACGGAGTCCTCGGCCACGAATTGCACGCCAGAACCCGCGCCCGGGGCCCAGGCCGCCGAGGGCGAGTTGGCGCCGCCTCCGGTCGCCGACGGCACCGTGACCCCGATTCCGCCCAAGTACGTGGAGATCGGACCGGCCACCGCTGTGCCTGCGAACGACAGGCAAACGGCGGCGAAACAGGCGGCCAGACTGGCTTCGGTGCGGCGATTAGCGGGCATGGGCACGTTCCGTCAAGTGAGGCCCCGATGGGCGAGTACCGACGGAGCAAGCACGCCGCGTGCCAGCGGGAAGAAACCTCAACGGCGTCGACAACTTACGCCGCAGGGGCGGCGCCGACGTCGCGCCGCGATGCGGCCCGGACCCGATGTTGTAA
>JANPDV010000160.1:0-6121 GCA_031431655.1 Gammaproteobacteria bacterium
CATCCGCGGCCGATCCGATCCCGACACGGTGCACGTGGGCGACCGGATCGACACCTGGGAGGTTACCGGCGTCGAGCTGGGACGCCGCCTCACGATGCGCTTCGGCCTGAAAGCCCCGGGCGCCGGGGCGCTGGAGTTCCATGTCCAGGAACTGGCACCGCAGCGAACACGTGTAACGGCCACGGCCTTCTGGCACCCGGCCGGCGTCCGCGGCCTGCTCTACTGGTGCGCCATGATTCCAGCTCACATCGTGATCTTCGACGGACTGGCCCGGGCAATCATCGAGCGCGCGCAAGCCACCGAACAGGGCGCAGGCACGGCTCGATCGCTGACCTGACTGACGTGCGCCCACCTGAATTGGCGTGGTCGATGAAGCATTGGCGAATCATGAGGTGAGTGAGGCCGAATTCCCTCTGGTGCCTGCGCGTGTGCCGAAGGAGCACAGCCACACCTTCGACTGCAGATCTGCCGGGATTGGTGAAGGGGAGCCCTGTTGCAGGCGTACACTGCGCCGATGATCAGATTCGTTGCAGTCGCTCTCGTACTCACGCTGACTGCCTGCGCCAGCTTCCGCCCGCTGCCCGCACCGCCGGCTACCGACGCCGTACCCGAGCTCTCGACGCTGTCGGTCCTCGGCCCAAAGGGTCAACTGGACCGCGGGGCGCGGGAGCGCCTGACGCAGCGGCTGGCCCGCTTCGGCGAGGACAACCTGCTGGAGCGACACCTTGCCACGATGCAGGCCGTCAGCGACGCGCCGCTGATTACCGGCAATCGCGTCAAACTGCTGGTCGACGGCCCGCGCTCCTATGCCGCGATGTTTGCGGCCATTTCCAGTGCAAAGCAGCACGTCAACATCGAGATGTACATCTTCGACGAGGCGCACCTGGGCGAACAGGCGCTCACGGACCTGCTGGTCGAGCGCGCAACCCACGGCGTGGCGATCAACGTCATGTACGACGCGCTGGGCTCCGGCGCGACACCACCCGACGTCTTTGAAAAGCTGCGCGCCGCCGGCGTGAAACTCTGTGCATTCAACCCACTGGATCCGGCCGCCAGCCGCACGGGGGACTTCATACAACGCGACCATCGCAAGATCGTCGTCGTCGACGCCCAGCAGGCCTTTGCGGGCGGCATCAACTTCAGCACGGCCTACTCCAGCAGTTCGCGTTCGCGCCGCCCCAGCGCGGTCAGCGCCAAGAAGGTCGGCTGGCGTGACACGCAGATCCAGGTGCAGGGACCGGCTGCGCTCGAGATGCAGCGGCTGTTCCTGCAAAGCTGGGCCAAACAGAAATGCCCGGATATGGCAGCGCTCAACTACCTGCCGGCACCCGTTGTGGCTGGCAGCACGCTGCTGCGGATCAACGCGAGCTCGGTCGACTCGCGCCGCAACGAGACCTATATCGCGGCGCTGTCGGCAGTCACCTTCGCGGCAAAGTCGATCGACGTCACGATGGCCTATTTCTCGCCAGACAGCCAGATCGAGGACGCGTTGCGTGCCGCTGCCAGGCGCGGCGTGAAGGTGCGACTGCTGCTGCCGGGCCTGAGCGATTTTGGTGGCATCGTTCACGCGGGTCGCGCCCACTACAGCAGACTGCTCAAGGACGGCATCGAGATCTACGAGGAGCGCCGCTCACTGCTGCACGCCAAGACAATCGCGATAGATGACATCTGGAGCACCGTGGGGTCGGCCAACTGGGACTGGCTGAGCTTTGCGCGCAACGACGAAATCAACGTCGTCGTCATTGATCAGGCCTTCGCGCGCGAGATGCGCGCACTGTTCGAAGCCGACCTGACGCTGGCCACTCCGATCACGGCGGACCAGTGGAAGAAGCGGCCGGTCAAACAGAAGCTGCGCGAGCGCTTCTGGGTCCTCTGGGAGCGCATGCTCTAGAGGAGCCGCCCCGCGGATATCAGCCGCCATTGGTTGCGATCAGGGCCGCGCAGTCGGCGTCCTGCGCGCGGCCAGGGTCGACAAAGGCGGCGATTGCCGCGAGCGGCGTGAGCAGCATGCCGAGGGCCACGGCTGCACCAGCCTGTGCGATGGGACTGCTCGCCTTGAGCCCGACCAGCGGCTGCGCCAGTGTGCCATGCACCACCAGCGACGTGCGCAGGCGCAGCCGGACATGCTTGGGGTGCCCGCGAAGCTGGAAGTCCAACGCCTCGGAGCCAAGGTCCAGCGTGCCTGCACCTGTGATCAGCACCGGCCCGGTGTCGACGACGAGCGCCTTCGACTTCAGCACGCCATCGTGCGCTTCGAAGGCAAGCACGCCGCAGCGCACGGTCGTCATCTCCTGCTTGCCCGACAGCATCAGCCCGAGGGCGCGAAAGTCGATGCCACCCAGTTCCGCCAGCGAAGCACGGATCTCGCCGTGCGGCAGGATCGCCACGATCGTGCCGTCGGCACTCGCAGCAAGATCGTGCAGGGAGCGTCCATTTCCAGTAAGCCGCAGTCGTCCGCGCAGCAGGCCCGCAAGCGGTGGCTGACCCTCGCGGCGACGGAATTGACTGAGCTGCAGCCCGTCGAAGTCCAGCGCCACAAGCGTGGCGGGCACTTTCCTCGATCCGTCGAACTGCAGCTGCCCGGTCACGCGCCCGTCAGCGAAACTTGCAGATACCGGCGCCGCTGTCAGTACGCCGTGGTCCGCCTTCACGCTGGCAACCAGCGTATCGAGCTGGAGCTTGCCCAGGTCGACGACACGCGCTCGATAAGTGAAGGTTGAATCCGTGCGCCGCAGGGCGCCCAGTTCCAGCGGCGTATCGGGCAGCAGGAGCTGGCCGCTGGTGTGCTCCGGCGCGCGCTTTGCAGCACGCCTGCCGAGGTCCGCACTGCGCAGCCGCCTGGAGTGCAGCTGCGCAGTGAGCTGCGTCCGCTCGCCGGTGGAGTCGACATGCACGTTTCCCGCGATATCGCTGTCACCGGTCCTGCCCTGCACGTCCGTGAATGTGAAGCGCATCTCCGAGCGCTGCAGCTTGCCCGATACGCGATACGAGCCGGTATCGGGGAAATTCACGCCGACCAGGAAATACAGGTCCTTGAGGTCTGCGCCGCTCGCCTCGAACGTCAACTGCAGCTGGCGCGGGTCGAAGGGCCTGGCGAGCAGGCCTTGGCCGGCAACGGTCGAGCCGCTGGAATGCTCCTCAAAGCGGAAACGATACGGCCTGTCGCGGCGAGCTGTGACCAGTGGATCCGCAACAATCGCCAGCAGCACCGGCCGCGTATTCAACCGGCCAGCGCCATCGATCCGCAGGCTGTCCGCCCCGCGGCCGTGCGCCGAGACCTTGCCGTCGAAGGTCAGGTGACGCCGCGCATCGCGCAAATGAACCTGCGCATTGGGCATCGAGAGATTGCCCATGAGTGGCGGCCCCTTTCCGCCCATGCGGCCTGGCCTGGCGCGCCAGTTGGCCCTGCCCGGTGCGTCGCGCAGCAGGTTGAACGTGGCAGCCTGCAGATCGACACGACGAAAGCGCAGCGGCTCGGCCAGGGTCGGCGTCTCGAGATCGAGCGTCAGCTTGCCGATCTCGGCCAGGATGCCAGCAGGCATCCACGGTGGATTGTGGATGACGACACGTTCGGCCGTCAGCGAGGGATGCCACGTCAGCAGGTGAATCCGCACCGGCCCGAGCACACGGATCTCGCGCCTGGCCTTCGCGACGAGCAGCTTGCGGATGGGTTCGTGCAGGAAGCCGGCATCAACCAGCGCCGCGGTGCCGGTCACTGCCGCAAGGAGCAGCACGATCAGGCTCGCCGATGCGACGAGCAGCCACTTGAGCCAGCGACGGAACATCGATGCGGGATTGCTCTCCACTCTTTAGGCTGCGGCGCGGGCGCTATTCTGTCTGTAGGCCAACACCCATATCTCGGCGGTGGCAGCGGCGCCATTCGCGGCCGGGGCTTCTTCAGCGTGCTGTGGCTCGCAGCGATCACCGCGCGAACTGATGGGCCTCGGCGGGCTGTTCGCGGTGCTGCCGGCGACATGGCGGTCGGCTTGAGCGCTGAGCACCGTTGGCGAACCGCTGCCTGTAGGACAGGCGCTGACAGCAAGACTGCCGCGAATCGGACCGCCGAATCAGAAGGCGCCCGTCCCGCCGCGCGCACTTACCCGCGTACACATGTCCAGCCCTTGTCGATTCGGCGCGCGAGCCGCTCAGTGGGGCGAAGCCATGACACCACCAACAGCGGAAATCGCAGTCCTCACTCAGCCCACGCCGCGCAGCCTGTCGCTGGCGGGTCGCTGGACGGCGCGTGGCGTTGGTGCCATCGAGCGTGAACTGGCCACGTCGCGGCTGGAGCCGGGTCAAGCGTCCGTGGCCGACTGCGCGGGCATCGAGGCCTTCGATACGGCCGGCGCATGGGTGCTGCAGACCCTGCTGCACCGGCTGCGCGGGGCGGGCCCGGTCGACCTGCAGGGCCTGCGCCCCGAGTTCGCGCGGCTGCTGGCCATGGTGACCGAGAGGGTCGCGTCCGGCTCGGAGCATCCGGCGTCGCGTACCGCGCGCGCGCCCGGCATACTCGAAGCGGTGGGACGCAACGCCAGCGCCGCGCTGCAGGAGGCCGCCGCCCTGCTCGCGTTCCTCGGCGAGAGCGCGACCGCCTTCGCGGGCTGCGTCGCGCATCCGTCGCGACTGCGCTGGCGACCGATCCTGTTCAACATCCGCAGCGCCGGCGTCGACGCGCTGCCGATCGTCGGCCTGCTGGCACTGATGCTCGGGCTGGTCGTGGCCTACCAGGGCGCCGACCAGCTGCGGCAGTACGGCGCGAACATCTTCGTCGCCGACCTGGTCGGCCTGTCGATGCTGCGCGAATTCGCGCCGTTGATCACCGCCATCATCATTGCCGGACGTTCCGGCTCGGCGTACGCCGCGCAGATCGGCACCATGGAGGTCACCGAGGAAATCGACGCGATGCGCACCCTGGGCATTGCACCGATCGAGATGCTGGTGCTGCCGAAGGTGATAGCGCTGGTGATCGCGCTGCCGCTGCTGACTGCGGCAGCGGACGTGCTCGGCGTGCTCGGCGGCATGGTGATGGCGAGCGCGCAGCTCGACGTGGGATACGGCGAGTTCATCGATCGCTTCCTCAAGGCGGTCAGCACCACGACATACATGATCGGCATCGGCAAGGCACCGGTGTTCGCCGCCATCATCGCGGTCGTGGGCTGCTTCCAGGGCTTCCGCACTCGCGGCGGCGCCGACAGCGTCGGCCGGCAGACCACGCGTGCCGTGGTGCAGTCGATCGTGCTGGTGATCGTGGCGGACGGGCTGTTCTCGATCGCGTTCAGCGCGCTGGACCTCTGACATGCCGCAGGCCACCCCAGTGCCGCACGCAGCTCCCACGGACGAAAAGGTGATCGAGGTCCGCAAGGTCTCGACGCGCTTCGGTGAGCACGTGGTGCACGCCGAGGTCGACCTCGACGTGCGCCGTGCG
Source organism: Gammaproteobacteria bacterium (assembly GCA_031431655.1). Taxonomy (GTDB): domain Bacteria; phylum Pseudomonadota; class Gammaproteobacteria; order Steroidobacterales; family Steroidobacteraceae; genus UBA964. The sequence continues at coordinate 5,426 of JANPDV010000160.1, forward strand.
GAGATCTTCGCGCTGATCGGCGGCAGCGGCTCGGGCAAGTCGACGTTGCTGCGTGAAATGATCCTGCTGCAGGCGCCGGATTCGGGCGAGATCCGGGTGCTAGGCGCCGAGCTCGACATGCTCGACGCCGCGGCCCGCGTCGCACTGCGACGTCGCTGGGGAGTGATGTTCCAGCACGGTGGACTGTTCGGCTCGCTGACGGTAAAGGAAAACATCGGCCTGCCGCTGCGCGAACACACCGATCTTTCAGACGCATTGATCGACGAGATCGCAGCTTGGAAGCTCGATATGGCCGGTCTCACACCGGAGGTCGGTGCGCAGTATCCGTCCGAGCTAAGCGGCGGCATGATGAAGCGCGCATCGCTCGCGCGGGCGTTAGCGCTCGACCCCGAGCTACTGTTTCTCGATGAACCGACTGCCGGACTGGATCCCGTCAGCGCGAGTGGTGTTGATGCGCTGGTGCTAAAGCTGCGTGAGCTGTTCGGGCTGACCATCGTCATGATCACGCACGACCTTGATTTACTTTGGCAAGTCGCGGATCGCGTCGCGGTATTGGCCAAAGGCAAAGTGCAGGGTGTCGGCTCGATGGCGGAGCTGTCAAAAATGGATAACCCCGATGTCCGCCAGTTCTTTGACGGCCCGCGCGGGCGCACCGCGGCGGAGCAGGCGACAGAACAAGCAGAGGCGCATTCGGAA
>JANPDV010000161.1:0-3694 GCA_031431655.1 Gammaproteobacteria bacterium
ACTTGACGGACGAGTATCCGGAATCGCTGCCGACGGCGACGCTGAACACGACCGGCACGACGTCGTTCCCGCAATACTCACCGTTCGGTCGCTCGGGCCGCTACGTCTACGGCCGCGCGACCTTCAGCTTCTGATCTGCACCGCGAGCGGCGCCGTCAACGGCGCCGCTGCGCGGCGACGAATGCCTCGGTGCGCGCGACCGCGTTGACGCGGATGTTCTGGTAGAAGAGGTCGAAGTCGTTGAAGTGCAGCATGCCGCCCGGCAGCGCCCGGATGGCGTAGCCGCTCTTCGGCGGGGAGTCGACCAGCAGCACGCCTTTGTCGCAGGTAGCGCCGAGTCCACCGGCTTCGGTTGGCGGCAGCACCAGGCGCGTGCGGTCCGGCGCGCCGCCGGCCGAGAATGCCGCTCCGGCCTCGTCCGGACCACTGCCCTCGAGGCGCCCCACGCCGGGTCGCGCCGGTAGCGCGCCGAGGTTCCAGGCCGCGGGTGCCGCGGGCTTCGTGGTATCGAACGTCAGCGGGTTCACGCAGACGATGCTGTTGCCAGCGCTCGCGCCCAGCTGCTTCTCGATGCGGGCCGCGCTCGCGGTACGCCAGCCCGCCGGATCGCCGCTGCGGTCGAACGTGTTCCAGGTGACCAGGCAGCCCGTCTGTGCTGGCGTGCGGCACACGGGCATGCCGCCACCGGGCAGCTTCGCGATTGCCCCTTCGGCAAACGCAACGCCGATGGGATACACCGCGACCAGTTGACGGCGCAGCTTCGCGTTTCCGCCAAACTCCTCCAGCCAGAAATTGGTCAGCCCCGCGCCCTGGCTGTGTCCCGCAATGATGAAGGGCCGGCCCTTGTTCCAGTGCTTCAGGTAGTACAGGAACGCAGCGCGCGCATCGGCGTAGGCGAACCTGTAGGCCTCCTGCGGCCGCTTCTCCGGCGGCGCATAGACACCGGCGGCGCTCGCCTGCCGATAGCGCGGCGCAAATACGCGGCAGCAGGCATTGAACACCGCGGCCTGCCGCGCGACTACGGACTCATCGGTCCAGGCGTTGGTCCGCTGGTCATCGAGTGGCGCATTCCAGTACTCGATTTCGCGATACGTCGTGGGATGCAGGTAGAACACGTCGACCGGTGCGGTGGCCTGCCGGTCGCCGAACGGATCGTTCTCGGGCACGGCGTCGGCCGCGTCCAGCCGGTCCGGCAGCGCGGCCCAGAACTGCGGCTTCGAGTAATCGGGCGGCGGCGGGTGCGGCATCTCGCCGAAGGCTTTTTCCGGAATGCGGATCGGCAGCGCCTGCGCGGCCGCAGGCCGCGGCGGCAACGGCGCGAGGATGGCGGCCAGCGTCGCAAGCACGGCGATGGGTCGGGCAACGCGCAATCGAATCGGGTTCGGGATCACAGCAGCTCCGGTTCAGCGCGCGTCGAGCGCGGTCACGAAAGGATTGAGGAAAGCGCCATCGTCGAAGTCGTAGCGCATCGCGCCGAAGCGTACGACCACCGCACGCCGCGAGGGAATCACGTACACACGCTGGCCGCCGCGCGCGCCGGCGTAGACGGCATCGGACGCCGTGAACGGCGTCACCCGCTGCGGCACGGCGGCGGCACCCGCGGACCGCGGCACCAGCGGCGTCGGTTTCAGGAACCAGTACATGCCAACGGCCGGGTTCAGCGGCGCGGGTGAGAGCACGCGGTCGATGGCGCGCTCGCTCAGCACGCGGGGCCGGTCGGCCTCCACGGCCCACGCAGAGCGGTCGTTGGCCGCGACGCGGCGCGAGCGCGGCGGACCCAGGCCCCGATCCAGCACCAGCTGGCCGACGCGCGCCCAGTCGGCAGCCGTTGCCTGCAGGCAGCAGAACGTGCGCGTCGCGCCACCTTCGCGATCGAGGCGCAGCGTCGCGCGACCCGCGCCGAGGGGCTTCCAGATCGTGCGCTCCAGCCAGTCGGCGTAGCCCGCTCGGCCGAGCTGCCGCTCCAGCACCAGGCCCAGCAGCTGCGCCTCGACGATGCCACCGGTGTACTTCGTGCCCGGCGGCGCCTGGGTCGGCGCCGCGAGCACGATGCGCCGCAGATCCGAGCCGATGAAGAGCTGCATGCCGGGCGACTGCGCCTCATTGCTGAACACCGGGTCGACCAGTCCGCCCTGCCCCAGCAGCAGATCGAGCACGCGGATCGAGGCGCGCGCGTCCTGCAGCCCGAACCAGTCCGGCGCGAGCGAGCCCAGCGTTGCGTCGTACGACGGCAGGCGCCCGGCGTCGACGGCCGCGGCGACCGCCAGGGCGAGCAGGCCGCGGTGCATCGAGTTGGACTCGAAACGCGTCGTCGCGGCAACGCCCGGCGCGTACTCCTCCAGCACGATGCGTCCGTCCTGGATCACCAGCAGCGCCAGCGTGCCATAGCCCGCCGCCACCGCGCGTCCGGCCGCGAACCGCGTTGGCGCATCGGGCGCGATCGCGTGCGGCCACGGACGCGGGTTGCGCAAGCCAATCGTGACCTGCGGTTGATACCAGTCGCGGGCCACTACGTCGTCCTGCGAGGGCATGACGGCGAAGCGCGCATCGGCGAGGGTGTCCCGGTTAGTCGCGACAGCGCCCACGCGCTCTGTCCCGGCGGACTGCGCGCTGGCATCCAGCGACGCGCCGAACAGCGCAGCCAGTATCGCGAGCGCGGCGGGCAGGCGGACGCTACTCAAGACGCGCCGTGCTTGCGCCCAGCAGCACGCCGGATTCGTGCACGTCGAGCGTGACCTCGATCGGCTTGCAGCAGACCTGGCAGTCCTCGATGAAGACGCGCGATTCATCCGTAAGGTCGACCTGCGAACCATAGACCTCGCCGCAATGGGGGCACTGCAGCTCGATGAACTCGCCAAGCGATGCGTCCGCGGCGCCCTGAGCAGGTTCAAAGACCGGTTCGAGGCCGTACAGCTCGTCGACCGAGGCAGCATCGAGACGTTCGATCCGACCCTTGATCTGGTCGAGCGGACTGGGGGGCTTCGGCTTCACTGCAGGGGATGATAGCCTCGTCGCCGTTCGATCAGGAGACCTGCATGCTCATCCGCCTGTCCGCAGTTCGCGCCTCGGCCGCTGCGCTCGCACTCGCGCTAGGGGCCTTGCTGGCTGCTCCGCCGACGCCGGCAGCCGGTCCCGGAGCCACGACGACCCGCGACGACTTCTGCGTCGGCGTGCAGCTCGCGCTCGCCGGCACGACCCTGATGCCGAAGAACACCGTGCAGCCCGACTGGATTGCATTCCGCGAATCCAAGCCTGCGATCCAGCCGCTCGAGACCCAGCAGCACGTCGAGTACGAAGACGCGGCGCGCACCCAGCCGCGGCGCATCGCGTGCAAGACCAAGACCTGGGACCAAATCGTCGCGACCTACGGCGCCGGCTCCGCGCGTGAGGGCGGCGGGGCCAATTGCCGCGACATGAATCGCGACACGATCCTGAGCGTCTGGGGCGCGATGAGCGCCAAGGAGCGCGCTCGCGCCGTCAATCCACCCCAGAACATCATGCTCGACGGCGACGACAACCGGATCATGGGCTCACAGTGGGTCGAACCCTACGACTTCATCTACAAGGGTGCCGACGGTCGCGTGCACATTCTCGCCAAGGCACTGAAGGTGGCGTGGCTGGAGTGGCCGTGGCGGCTGGCGCCCGCGCGTTTCCGCGGCACCTACTACTGCTACCTGGTGGCGCCGGAGTACGC
>JANPDV010000162.1:0-4997 GCA_031431655.1 Gammaproteobacteria bacterium
CTTCAACGTGGCCGCGCCACCTAACTCGCGTTACGGCGCCGAAACCAACTGGAGCTACGAAGCTGGCGTCAAGTCGACCCTGCTGGACGGGCGCGTCCTTTTGAACGGGGCGCTGTACTACATTGATTGGAAGGACCTTCAGATAACCTCGCTGCTCAATTCCTTCGGCAGTTCGGCAATCCAGAATCTCGCCGCTGCGAAGTCGAAGGGCATCGAGATCGAGACATCTGCGATGGTGACGGAGAACCTCAGCGTGCGACTTGGCGCTACGGCGCTCGACCCGAAGTTCGGCAGCGGCGTGCGCGATGGATCGCAATTTGCCGCCTGCGGGCTGCAGCCGAACGCGGGAATAGTGGGTTCGCCATGCAGCATCGACGTAGGCGGCAATCAGATCCACCGTGTTCCCAATTTCCAGCTCTTCGCCGGGGCGACACAAACGTGGCGACAACTGGTGGGGGGATTCGATGGCTACGCGAGGCTCGACTTCAGCCATCAGGCGAAGAAGTACAGCGACAGCTTGAACTACGCCCACACGGGCGATGTGAACCTGACGAATCTGCGTCTTGGCCTGACCAACGGCTCGACGGAAGTCGCGCTGTGGGTTGACAATGCGTTCGATCAAGCTTGGGTGCGTAGCGTGCAGGGAATTCCCGATTTCGGAACGAATTTGGCTTGCGGGTCGCGCGGACAGAGCTGCGCTACGCAAGTGCTGCGTGTCTACCGGGGCGATGGTCGGCGCCTCGGGCTCACAGCGACGCACCGGTTCTGATGATGCACGACGAGGAGCGGATCGAGGGCGGGCGGCGAAAGATGCTGATCGGCCTACCGCTCCTCGCCGCCGTGCCACTGTTGTCGAACGCGGCAGAGAAAACCAGGGAATTTCCGCGCATTGATCTCTCAACTCGCGAGGCGCGGCTTCGCGTCTACAGCAAACTCGTGGGTTCGTTGGACGGCAGAGTGGTCACTACGATCCTTAAGGGATGGTACTTTGCCGAGATCGGCGGGCGCACGATCCCTTTTTACGGAGTGATGTCAGTCGGTTTCGCGCGTACGAGGCTTCGGCGCAACGAAACGCTGGAGATCGTCAGTGCCGCGCACGTCTACCATACCGACCTCGGCACCGGCCGGCCACTCGTGCAATGGCGTAATCCGGTGACCGGCAAGATGTGCGACGTCCAGCATGTAGCGTTCCCGGCGGGCCTGACGCGTATCGTTCCAGTCGACGGTGATGAGGGGGCGGACTTCCATCGGGAATTCGATTCGCAGCGATCCCCCGGCGCACGCCATGCGATCTTTGCCGCACAGCAGCAAGCGGACGATGTTGTGTTTTTCGAGCGAGCCGAGATCCCGGTCATGGTCGGTACACCCGATGAGTTCACCCACAACGAGGTCATCGTGATGAGGGCGAAGTCCCGGGATCTGGCAGATCCCAGCCGGCCGCGTGCCCGTCAGGCTTACGGCACTTACGCGTCTAGGCAGAGGGGATTTCGGCCCTGGCATCGCATGGGGGGTATTGCCGGAGAGCTGGTCGCACATGGCATTACGACCCTCGGCGCGAACACGGCAGACATCCCTGCTGCCTGGATCGAAGAGACGCGCCGAGTCCGACCGAGGCTCGTGGATGCACCGGAGCAGGAACTGGATGAGCTCTGGCGCGAAGGTTGAGTGGCAAAGGATATCCCGACGAAGCGGGTTCGATCGGACTAGCCGTTGGCACGCCATCGCAGCCGAAGCCCGGGATCGCGTGCGGTGCATTCAGCCGAGGTGGTTACCGCCTCTTCGAACGTGGCGCAGCGCTTTCGCGCGCGATGGAGTCTGCTGATGGCCGAACACGATGCCGAACGCCGCCGACTGCTTGGCGCTGGAGCACTGACCGCCGGCGCCTGCCTCTTGGCGGGCACTACCGCTCGGGCGGCCTTCGGCGGTGACGGGCAGCACGGTCTGAACCTGGAAGAACCCCGCGAGCGCGCACGCATTCGCGCAATGGTGCTCGGCTCAACCGTCGAGGAGACGGTGTACACGCTCTATCGCCTCCACATCTTCGGCTGGCTTGGCGACGGCAACCTGATGCCGTTCTTTACCATGACGAACCTCAATGCAACGCGCTGGAGGCCGCTGCCCGATGGCAACTTCTCGGGTACGGTGTACGAGGCGAGCGTGTACTCGAAGTTCGACACCGACGACCTGATCGACGTCTGGGTGAACCCGGTTACCGGCGAGAGGCGGGAGGTGTGGCACGACGTCGGCGGGCCGGTTCCAGTGCAGCTCGGGCCGGATGGCATTGCCCCGACTGCCGTGGCAAACGCCAAGCCCGCCCCAATCGTCCCATTGCGGATGGAGGTGATCGGCGACGTCCTGTTCGTCCCGCACCAGGCGGCGTTCGCATTCCCGAATCCGCTCGACGGAGATGTATGGAAGAAGGAGTATTCGGGCGCCACGTTGTACTCGGACTTGCACTTCGTGCACGCCGCGCGTGTTGCGGATGTTCTCGACGCCTCCAAGACACGCGCCGTTTCCTTCTCGCAGTTCCAGAACCTGATGAGCTGGCATCCGTGGCTCGGAATGGGCGGCCGTCCGGGGCGAACCTACGGCAAGGCGTACGGCTCGAAGCTGGCCAGTGTCGAGCAGCTGCCGAGGGTCGTGCGTGCGAATCTCGAGCAGGCGACACCGCAGATCTTTGACCTCGCGAACTGGACAAAGCGGCGAAATGACTTTGCGGAGTACGTCAGGAAACGCAAGCCGAGCTAGCGGCGTGAGCTGAAGTCGCCTGCAGGAAGGCTTCGCGGGCCGTGTATTCGTTTCGGGAGGAAGGCCGACATGACGCAGACAGTGCTCAAACGCAGGGCAGTCCTTGCAGGTCTCGTTGCCACGGGGGCAGCACTCGGCTGCACTTCCGGCCGTGCGGCACAGCGCCGGGAGTTCGACGTTCTCGTGCTAGGCGCCGGTATATCCGGCCTCTATGCCGCACGTAAGCTGCAGGCCGTCGGCCTGCGGGTCGGGGTCCTCGAGGGGAGCAATCGCATCGGCGGGCGTTGCTGGACGGCGCACGAGGTCCCGGGCAGTCCCGAGTATGGGGCATCACAGATCGGGGTGTCTTACGAACGCGTGATGGCCGAATGCCGCGCGTTGAAGGTGCCGCTGCGCATCGAGTATTCGGATCTCGCGCCCGGTGCGCGTCCGTCAGGGATCGCAGTCAGTATCGGAGGAGCCCCACCAAGCCCGGGCGCCTGGAAGGACTCGCCGCTCAATCGACTGCCCGATGCAGAGCGCAGCCTCTTGCCACTGCAGATACTCGGGCACTACGCCTCGAAGCGGAACCCATTGAAGCAGTCGGACGACTGGATCCGGCCGGAGTTCGCCGAACTCGATGCCCTGTCGGCGGGGCAGTTCCTGCGTCGCGAAGGGGCGTCCGAGGAAGCAATCCGGCTCGCGGATGCATTCGTGTACGCGGATTCACTCGAGGATCTCAGCATCCTGGACGTGATGCGGCGCACGTTCGCGGCGCAGGGGATGAAGGGTGACGTCTACAACGTGGTCGGTGGCATGGATTCGCTGACCGCGACGATGGCGAGTACGCTGACAGATCCGGTCCAGACTGGGCGGATCGTGACCGGCATCCGGGCCGATTCACGGCGCGTCGAGGTCGCCTGCCGCGACGGGTCGCGCTGGCGCGCGCGCGCGGCCATCTGTACGTTCCCGACGTCGACCTTAAGGCAGGTCAAAGTGGACGCTCCAGTCTCCGCGCTACAGCGCGAGGGTTGGGAGCGACTCGGCTACGCCAAGGCTGTGCTGGTCTACCTCGAGGCCCTGGAACCGTTCTGGGAGCGAGATGGCCTGTCCTCGTGGACGTGGAGTGACGGTCTGCCGGAGTTCTGCACGCTGATGCGCTCCCTGCCGCATGGCGGCGGCACCATCCTTTGCCACGTCACCGGAAATGCTGCAGATCAGTTCCGCGGCAAAGATCCACGAATCGTAGGCCAGAGCATCCTGAACGCGTTCGTGCGCGTGCGGCCGGCGGCAGCCGGTCGTGTGTCGGTGGCGGGCGTACATGACTGGGGGACCTACCCGTTCTCGCTCGGGCACATCGCCTACTTCCGACCCGGTACCGCAACACGCCATGCCGCCGAGTTCCCCAGATCCGCCGGCCGATTGTTTTTTGGTGGTGAGTACTGCGGGCGCCGAGGCCTCGGCCTCGAGGCCGCGTGCGAAGGAGCAGACCAGGCGGTGACTCAGTTGCTTGGGACCCTGGGTTAATGTGGTGACGTGACGTCTATTCGGAAGGGTCCGGCGATCACGCCCCCGGATCAGTGCACGCGCCCCGCTTCGGCGATGCCCTGTCGGATGGCGAGCGCGACGCCTTGCCCGTCGATGAGTTCCTGCGACAACAGGGTGCTTCGCAGGAAGCGCTGCGGCTGGCCGACACGTTTTCGCCCGCGCACACCTTGTCGGACATGAGCACGCTCGACGTGATGCGCAAGGACTACGCGTTCCGCTGGTACTCGAAGCGGGACCCTACTACCACGTCGCGAAGGGAACCGCGGCGCTGACCGATGCGATGGCCGCCGCGCTCACCGAACCGGTGCACGTCGGACGCGTCGTGACGCGCATCCGGGCGCAGCGGCGCAACGTGGAGGTGCACTGCGCCGATGGTTCGCGCTGGCGCGGCACGGCGGCGCTCTGCACGTTCCCGACCTCGACGCTCGCACGCGTCAAGGTGGACGCGCCGCTGCCGGAAGCGCAGCGCGCGAGCTGGTCGCGTCTCGCCTATGCCAAGGCCACGATCGTCTACCTGCGGGCGAAGGCCGCCTTCTGGGAACGGGACGGTTTGCCGCCGGTCACCTGGAGCGACGTGGCGCCCGAGTACGCGGTGCTGGTGAGCACGCTGCCCGATGGCGGCGGGGTGATCATGTGTCACATCAACGGCAATGCGACCGATCGCTACCGCGGCCTGAGCACCAAGGCGATCGGCCAGCAGGTGCTGGAGGCGTACGTCCGCG
>JANPDV010000163.1:0-5419 GCA_031431655.1 Gammaproteobacteria bacterium
GGCATCAGGCTGAATCAAGCCAGCTGAACAGGGTATTGGCGAAGCGGATCTTCTGTTCCTTGCCCGCGACCACGTGCGCGAGATCTGCCCAGGTTTCGCCACGGGCGCCGGGAATGCCGCGCTCGATCGGCAGTGTGGTGCGCGGGCTGGTGACCTGGTCGAGCGCCGCATGCAGCACGAAGCTGCGACAGCGGATCTGCTCAAGCCGCGAGCGTGAATCAAACCCTACGCACGCGTCGATCAGGCGCGAGTGCGCGGGATAGCGGCCGTTCAGTTCCTTCCAGCCACCTTGCGGGCCCAGCAGCTTGCTGTGGTTCTGGTTGTAATACTCGGGCGTGAATGACAACAGCGTCACCGCCTTCTGGAACGGCTCGAAACCGAGGTCGCGATGCAGCCAGCGGAACATCTCCAGCTGATCGCGCAGGAAGTCGTCCATCGCGCACCAGGCGCCGGTGTTGAGCATGCTGCGCGCAAGATCGGGGCGGCGGATGGCGATCTCCTGGCAGACGCAGGCGCCCATGCCGACCAGGCCGACCAGGTGCACGTTGCGCAGCCCCAGGTGGTCCAGCAGGCCGATGGCGTCGCCCGCATGCAGCGCCATCGTCGACGGCACGCTCAGGTCGTCATCCGATTCGCCGATGCCGCGATAGTCGAACAGGATCACCTGGTAGCGCTCGGTGAGCCCGCGCGCCAGGTGATGGTGATTCTCACGGCAGAACGTTCCCCAGCCGCCCATGCACAGCACCGGGGCACCGGTGCCGATGACCTCGTAGTACATGTTGTGGTTGTTGATGCGGGCGATTGGCATGGCGGTTCAGTCCCAGGTCAGGAGGCGGCGGAACTCAGAACGGTTTGGTGACGCCCAGGAAGGCGATCAGCAGCAGCAGCGCGTACAGCCCCAGCACGTAGCGGATGGCGCCGTCGACGGCAGCCGAGATGGTCTGCTCGATGTCGGGCCGCGAGCCTTCGGCGGCGAGCCGCGCAAATGCCGGGCCAATCGGCCGGAACGCGAAGTCGATGCCGATCGAGAGGCTGAAGATCAGCGCAAAGGCAATCACCTTCGCCGCCAGCCAGCCGCCCGGCAGCGGCCCATGGCCGAGCAGCGAGGTGATGCCCGCGTAACCGATGCCGATCAGCATCAGGCCCTGGAATCCAAGATGGATGCGGTTGAGCGATTCGGCGCGCGCAGTGCCCTCGGCCTTGCCGATGGCGACCAGCAGGCTGATCCAGGCGATGGCGATCAGCCACGCGACGCCGAGCAGCCAGCCGGGCACCGCAGCAAACCCGCCGGAGTCGGTGACATGCAGGGCCACCGGCACCATCAGCGCAAAACACATCCGCGGAGTAATGTCGATGGTGACGGCCATCTTCAGCGCGAAGACACGCTCCGCAAACGACAGGTCCGTGCGCTTCGCCGCTCGCGCGAGCAGGAACACGCCCAGGTCGGCGCCCAGCCAGTAGACGAGCAGCAGGATGTGCGCAAAGACCCAGAGACTGTGTGCCGTCATAGGGGCGCGATCTTAAGCGATGCGCGGGCCTTGCGGGCAGCCGCCCGAAGACCGGACGGGGCCGCATGCTAGGCTGGCGCAACCGGAGGCACCCATGGTTTTCGAATCGTACTTTCTGCTGAAGCTGGCGCACATCCTGCTGTTCGTGTACTGGCTCGGCGGCGACATCGGCGTCTTCTACTCGGCCGGTTATGTGCGCAGCAACCAGTACTCGATCGAGGCGCGACGCACGGCGCAGAAGATCCTGGCCTGGATCGACCAGATTCCGCGCTACTGCCTGGTGCTGATGCTGCCGGTTGGCTACACGCTGGCGGCCGAGGTGGGCGTCGCGCGGGTGCCGCCCGTGTTCTTCGCGATCCTGTGGGGCGTTGCCGCCGCCTGGCTCTGGATGGTCTGGGCCATCCACCATCACCAGGGCACGGCGCTCGGCGAACGGCTGCGCAAGTTCGACCTCGGCTGGCGCTGGTTCCTGTTGTTCGGCCTGTTGTGGGACGCCTGGACGGGGTTCCGGGGCGACGGCCACCTGCTCACGGACTGGGTGTCACTGAAGTTCGGCATCTTCGCGCTGATCCTGCTGTGCGGCATCATGCTGCGCGTGCTGGGTAAGCCCATGGCCGGGACCATGCGCGACATCTTCGCGAATGGATCGACGCCGGCGCTCGAGGCGAGAGTGCAGCAGACGGCAGCACGCACCCGGCCGATCGTGCTGGCGATCTGGGCGCTGCTGGTCGTTGCAGCCTACGTGGGGATTTCCAAGCCCAGCTGGAGGTAGTCTGCGGCGCGGCCGTCGACGCAAGTCAGGACGGCACCTTCATGCCACGCTGCACGGCGGGCCTTGCTGCGACCACCGCCGACCACCGCGCGATGTTCGGGTGGCCGTCCAGGTTGCCTGGGAATCGCATCATGGACACCGCGGCGACCGGGTACGCCAGCATGTCCGCGATGGTGTAGTCCGGCCCCGCCAGGAACGCCGTCCTGGCGAGCTGCTGTTCCATCGCCCCGATCATCCGCAGGCAGAGCTTGTTGTAGAAGTCGATCGCCCACTGCTGTTTCTCCGGCGCCATCACGTTGAAGATGAACTGCCCGGTGAAGGCCGGCCCGATGTCACTGGAGACGATGCCGAGCCATTGATGGACCCTGGCGCGTCCGGCCGCGGACTGCGGCATGAAGCGACCGGTCTTGTCCGCGAGGTACTGCAGTATGGCGGCGGTGCCATAGACGACGACCGGTTCGGCCGCCGCCGCGCCCGCTTCAGCGAGGTCATCGACGATCAAGGGCACCCGGCCGACCGGATTCAACGCCAGGTACTCCGGCCGCGCGTGGTCGCCCTTGACCAGGTTGTAGTTCAGTACACGGTACGGCAGCCCGACTTCCTCGAGCATGATGGAGACTTTGTAGCCGTTCGCGGTCGGTGTAGTGTGCAGTTCGATCATTCGGGCGGGCTCCAGCGACGCAGTGGGCGGCGCAATGACGATGTGATCCGCCGATCATGCAGGAGGTATTTTCCGTGACGCAAATCGAGCGTGGGTTTGTCTCCATTCGCGAGGGGCAGGTGCACCTGCGGCGCAGTGCGGAGTCGCCGGGCGGGTCCGCCAGGCCGTTGTGGATGGTGCACGCGTCGCCGGCATCGTCCATTTCGCTGCTGCCGCTGATGCAGGCCCTGGCGCCCGGACGGGCGGTGATTGCGCCAGACACGCTCGGCAACGGCGACTCCGTCGCGGCCGCACCGAGCGTGCCCGACATTGCCTACTACGCCGACAGCAGCCTGCGCGCGATGGATGCGCTCGGCATCGGGCAGGTCGATCTTTACGGCAGTCACACCGGCGCGCACATCGTGGTCGAGATGGCCATCGCGCAGCCGCAGCGCTTCGGCCGGATCGTGCTGGACGGCATCGGCATGTTCTCGCCGGAGCAGAAGCAGCGCATGCTGGCAAATTATGCGCCGGCGATCACGCCGGATTTCTTTGGCTCGCAGATTCACTGGGCGTGGCACTTCGTACGCGACCAGGCCTGGTACTTCCCGTACTTTGCGCGGGATGTCGCGCAGCTGCGCAACGTGGCTCCGCCGGCCCCTGAGGCGTTGCACCGCACGACCGTCGAGGTGCTGAAGGCGATCGGCACCTATCACCACGCCTATCGCGCCGCGTTCGCCCATCCCGACCGCGAGCGCCTGCCGCTCGTTCGACACGAAACACTGGCGATGGCAGACGACGAGGATCCGCTGAAGGTCGGCGTCGGCGAGGCCGTGGCGCTGCTGCCGCGCGGCAGCAGCACGATCTTCCACACGCCACCGGGCGGCGAGCACTTTGCGGCCAAGGCCGCGCTGCTGGGCCGATTCCTCGACTCCGGCTCGGTGGGCTAGAGTCGGGCCGCCGTCCTGCCTCAGCCGACGCTCAACCAGCGCGAGCTGCGCAGCGCATTGGTGTTGTCGTCACGCCAGCCGCGCACGCGCTGCGCCACCAGGCGTCGGCTCACCAGGTAGTAAAGCGGAATCACGGCCTGCTCGTCGACGGCGATTCGCTCCGCCGCGCGCAGTGCCCGGCTGCGCACGGCGACATCGCGCTGCTGCACGGCCTGGTCCACCGCCTTCTCGAACGCATCGCTGGAGTAGGCGCCGCCATTGAACGGGCTGTCGCGCCGCACGAAATTGAAGAACCCCATCGGGTCCGGATACGACGAGAACCAGCTGGCGCGCGCGATCTCGAACTCGCCGCTGCGCGTGGCCACCTCCACGACCTGGCGCTCTGCGTTTCGCAGGCTGGTCCGTACGCCGATGGCCTGCCACATCGCCGCGGCCGCAACCGCGACTTTCTTGTGCTCCTCGCTGGTGTGATACAGCAACTCCACCTCCAGCGTGCGCGCCGCACCATAGCCTGCATCGCTGAGCAGCTGACGGGCCTGCGAGACGCGGTCGCTGCCGCTGCGTCCGGGCGCTGGCAGGCCTGGTCCGTAGCCTTCGATGCCCGGTGGCACCAGGCCCCAGGCCGGCAGGTCGCCGGAGCGGACAACGCGCTGCGTCAGCACGTCGCGGTCGATGGCAAGGCCGAGGGCGCGACGCACGCGCAGGTCGCGGAACTTCGGCAGCCGGTGGTTGAACGCGTACACCGCGATGCCGAGCGACGGATTCAGCTTCAGTTCGCGCGGCATGTTGGCGCGCAACCAGTCGAGCTTTTCGGGCGGAAAATTGGTCAGCGTGTCGAGTTCACCGGTCTGGAACAGGCGCAGGCCGGCGTTCAGGTCCTGGATCGGGCGGTAGAGAACGCCGTCGAGACGCACCTGAGAAGCCGCGTGGAAGCGAGGGTTGCGTCGCGTCTTCACATGCTGCCCGGGGCGCCACTCCTCCAGCACGAATGGCCCGTTGCCGACGAAGTTCTCGGCGCGGGTCCAGCCGCGGCCCGCGCGCTCGATGACGTGCTGCGGCACCGGTGCGAAGACCGGGAATGAAACCACGCTGAGGAAGTACGGCGTCGGCGCCACCAGCTGGAACTGCACGGTGCGCGCATCGGGCGCCGTCACGGCGAGGTCCTGTGGCGGACGTTCGCCGCGCAGGATCGCGCGGCCGTTGCCGATCAGGTCGATCCAGGCGGCAAGACCCGTCAATGCCGTGCGCGGGTCCGCGAGGCGACGCGCCGAGTAGAGGAAGTCGGCCGACGTGATCGCCCTGCCATCGGACCAGACCAGTCCCGGCCGCAGCCTGAATGTGTACGTCAGCGCATCCGGCGAGATCGAGTATCGCTCGGCCGCGCCAAGGGTCGGCCGGCCACGCGGGTCGAGCGTCATCAGGCTCTCGAACAGATCGTTGATCACCACCAGGGCCGGTGCTGCAACGGCCAGATGCGGGTCGAGGGAATCCGGTTCACCCGAGTGCCCGCTGCGCAACAGCCCCTTCGGCGCGTCGGCGGCATGCGACG
>JANPDV010000164.1:0-4083 GCA_031431655.1 Gammaproteobacteria bacterium
CCTCGCTGAGACGTATCGGATCACTCGACGGCCGGGCGCCCGCGCGCGCGACCGTAGGTTTGCGTCTGGGTCTTCACACCGACTCCGCGACGTGTCAGCGCCTCGCGCAGCAACCACTCGATCTGCCCGTTGACGCTGCGCAATTCACGCGCGGCCAGAGCTTCGATCGCGGCGGCGACGGCCGGATCGAGGCGCAGCGGGAAGGCCTTCTTGCCTGGGCTGGCCATGGAGAGACGTACCGGTCGACGACCAAACGCTACGCGTACAGCGTCCCGGCATTGATCACCGGCTGCACGTCGCGCTCGCCGCACAGGACGACCGCGAGGTAGCCGGACAGGCTGCGAAAATCGATCTCTTCGGTACCGCTGGCGCGAATGTTCATGGTGCACACCTCTCGAGTGATATTTCATTGATATCACTTTTGCCAGACTGGGGTCAATCGCTCTGCGTTAGAATTCGGCCGCCATGCCGATCGACGAGCAAGCCCTGGACAGCCTCCGTATCGACCGCACCGCGACGCTCGGCGCGGCGCGCCGCACGCCGTCTGCGGTTCGCCGTTACGGGCTCGCGGCAGGCATCGTGGTGCTGTTGGTCGTAGCGGCACTCGCCTACTGGAACGGGCGTCGCACAGAGGTTGAAACCGTCACGGCGCTGGCAGTCAGCGGCAGCGCCCAGGCCGCAGTGTTGAACGCGTCCGGCTATGTCGTCGCCCGAAGACTCGCGACGGTGTCGTCGAAAGTCACGGGCAAGGTGATCGAGGTGCTGGTCGAGGAAGGGGTCAGCGTCACGAAAGGGCAGCTGCTGGCTCGCCTCGACGGCGGCACCGCGCGTGCGCAGTTCGACCTGGCTGACGCGCAATGGCGCGCAGCGCAGAACAGCCTCGACGAGGTCAAGGTGCGCCTTGCCGAGGCACAGCGCCAGTTACGCCGAGTCGAGTCGCTCAAGGGCCAGGGGCTGGTCAGCGAGGCCGCTCTCGATGCCGCCCAGTCCGAAACCGCAGCGCTGGGTGCCCGGCTGGTCGCGTTGCAGGGCGAGGTCGCCGTGGCCTCGAGTGGCCGCCGACTGCGGGCACGCGACCTCGAGGATCTGGAAGTGCGCGCGCCGTTTGCCGGCGTCGTCACGTCCAAGGATGCGCAACCCGGCGAGATGGTGTCGCCAGTTTCCGCGGGCGGCGGATTCACACGTACCGGCATTGCCACCGTGGTCGACATGGAGTCGCGCGAAATCGAAGTCGACGTCAACGAAGCGTTCATCAATCGTGTACGCGCCGGCCAACGCACCGAAGCCGTGCTCGACGCCTACCCGGGCATCACGATCCCCAGCCATGTGATCAACATCGTGCCGACGGCGGATCGACAGAAAGCTACGGTGCGGGTGCGCATCGGCTTCGACAGCCTGGACGCTCGTATCCTGCCCGACATGGGCGTGAAGGTCCGCTTTCTCGATGAACCTGCCGGCCAAGGCAAGGCCGCGCCCGCAGCAGCGCGAATTGCCACGGAGGCTCTGACACAGGAGGGCCAGCTCGACGTGGTCTGGGTGTTCAACGGCGATCGCGTCGAGCGCCGCGCAATCCGGGTCGGCAATGAGGTTGACGGAATGCGGGACGTGCTCGCCGGGGTCGCCGCGGGCGAACAGCTGGTCATCAATCCACCGGCATCGCTGCGCGACGGTGCGCGCGTCAGGATCAAGGCGACGCGTCCATGAGCGATGCACCAATCGTACGCATTCGTGAGTTGTCGAAAGTGTACCGTCGCGGGGCAGAAGACCTTCGGGTGCTCGACCGGCTGTCACTCGACGTGCCGCGCGGGGATTTCCTCGCCCTGATGGGCCCGAGCGGTTCCGGCAAGTCGACGCTGCTTAACCTGATCGGTGGACTGGACCGGCCAACGTCGGGAACCATCGAGGTGGCTGGCGCTGCGCTGGAGGGTCTCAGCGACTCTGCGCTGACGCGCTGGCGCGCCGACAACGTCGGATTCATCTTCCAGATGTACAACCTGCTGCCTGTGCTGACGGCCGAACGCAACGTCGAATTGCCGCTGCTGCTCACTGACATGAACCGGGCCGAGCGATCCCGGCGCGTCGCCGCGGCTCTGTCGCTGGTCGGGCTCGGTGATCGCGCCCGGCACCGACCGCGGGAGCTGTCGGGTGGCCAGGAACAGCGGGTCGGCATCGCCCGCGCGATCATCACCGACCCGCAGATCCTGCTGTGCGATGAACCCACCGGCGATCTGGATCGCAAGTCGGGCGATGAAGTGCTGGACCTGTTGCAGGCCCTCAACGCGCAGCAAGGGAAGACCATCATCATGGTTACCCACGATCCGCGCGCGGCCGCCCGCGCACGGCACACGCTGCACGTGGACAAGGGCATGCTCGTGCAAGAGGTTGCCTGAAATGCTGCGCCTGCTGCCACTCGTCTGGGCCAGCCTGCGGCGCCGGCCGCTGCGCACGCTGTTCACGTTCCTCTCGATCGCTGTGGCGTTCATGCTGTTCGGTCTGCTCGAGGCGATACGTAACGGGTTCTTCGGCGGCGCCGAGCTCGCAGGCGCCGATCGCGCCATGACCATGCACAGGATGTCGATCATCCAGCAGCTGCCGCGCAGCTATGCGGATCGCATCAAGACGGTTCCCGGAATCAAGTCAATCAACTACCAGAGCTGGTTCGGTGGCTGGTACCAGAACGAACGGACGCAGCTGTCGACGCTGGCCGCGGATCCGCAGACTTTCTTCGAGGTTTATCCTGAGTACCGGATTCCGGAAGCGCAGAAGCGCGCCTGGCTCGCGGACAGAACAGCCATCATCGCCGGCAAGGACGTCGCCGCGCGCTTCGGCTGGAAGCTGGGCGATCGCATCCCGCTGCAGCAGAGCATCCCGTACAAGCAGGATGGAAATACGTGGGAAGTGATCCTGGTCGGGATCTTCGACGAGCAATCGAACAACGGCAACATCATCATGCGCCACGACTACCTCTCGGAAGGCAGCCCGTGGGCCAGGGATCGGATTGGCTGGGTGGTGTCGCGCCTGCAGAACCCGGCCGACCTGCCGCGCGTGACCAAGGCGATCGACAGTCTGTTCGCCAACTCGTCAACCGAGACGAAGTCATCGAGCGAGAAGACCTGGGTCGGGGATTTCGCCAAGCAGGTCGGCAATATCGGCGCGATCCTCAGCGCCGTCGCCTTCGCAGTCTTCTTCACGATGTTGCTCGTTACCGCGAACACCATGGCGCAGTCGGTGCGGGAACGCACCACCGAGCTCGGCGTGATGAAGACGCTGGGCTTCTCGAACACGGCCGTGACGGGCATGGTGTTGACGGAATCCCTTCTGTTGACGATCGCGGGTGGCCTGCTCGGGCTTGCGCTGGCGTTCGGCGTCAGCGGCGCCATGCGCGCCGCCCTGAGCACGTGGCTGCCTTTGATTCGCATCGACGGGTCGTCCACGCTGATTGCGCTGTCGCTGATGCTGGCTCTCGGGCTCGTGGCCGGCGCATGGCCTGCGCTGCGCGCAATGAGGCTGCGGGTCGTCGACGCACTTCGGGGAGGCTGATCGATGTCAGCGAAGGGTCGGTGGGCGCAGGTCCTGGCGGTCAGCGGGATGAACCTGCAGACCCTGCCCGGTCGCTGGCAGGAAGCCCTCGTCACAGTAGTCGGGATCGCTGGCGTCGTCCTGGTGGTCGTCGGTGTGTTTTCCATCTCCTCCGGCCTGCGCGCGACGCTCGAGCTTTCGGGTGCCGAGGACGTTGCGTTCATCCTGCGGGGCGGTTCGAGCGACGAAATGCAGAGCGGCGTGACACAGGACGCAGCGCGCGTCGTCGGCGATGCGCCGGGCGTAGTGCGGGACGCTGCCGGCCCGCTGGTGTCGGCGGAGTTGTTCGTCAGCACCGATCTACGCAGCAGATCGACCGGCACCAGCTCAATGGTGCCGATGCGCGGTGTCGGGGCCCAGGCACCGAAACTGCGCGGCCACTTCAAGATGGTCGCCGGTCGCTACCTGCAGACTGGAACCAATGAAATCGTCGTTGGCGCGGGCGCCCAGTCGCAGTTCGATGGGCAGGAGCTTGGTCGTACGCTGCGGCACGGCTCGGACAGC
>JANPDV010000165.1:0-9469 GCA_031431655.1 Gammaproteobacteria bacterium
TGGAGCGGGTGACAGCGTGCAGGTCGGTGCGCCGATGCTTGGCGGCGCCAGCGTCAAGGCGACCGTGCAGCGCCACGGGCAGGGCGACAAGGTGAGCATCGTCAAGTTCCGGCGACGCAAGCACTATCAGCGCATGAAGAACCATCGCCAGAAGTTCACTGAAGTAAAGATCACGGACATCAGCGCCGGCTGAATGCCGCGCCGGACATCAACGGAGTACACCTCTCATGGCACATAAAAAGGCAGGCGGCAGCACCCGCAATGGTCGCGATTCCGAGAGCAAGCGCCTCGGCGTCAAGATATTCGGCGGTGAGGGCGTTCGCGCCGGCAACATCCTCGTTCGCCAGCGTGGTACGCAGTATCGTCCGGGCGTCAACGTCGGCATCGGAACGGATCACACGCTGTTCGCGCTCAAGGACGGCACCGTTGCGTTCAAGCGCCGCGGCGCCGAGCAGCGGACTTTCATCGACGTGGTCGCGAACGGGTGAGCGAGGCCGGCGGCGCATGAGCGCGCCACCGCTTCCGCCAAGACCCCGGCCTCGCGCCGGGGTTTTTGTTGGTGGGCCACGGATTGCTTGAACCATGAAGTTTGTCGACGAAGCCCGCATGAAAGTCGCCGCCGGCAACGGCGGGCGCGGCTGCCTGAGCTTCCGGCGCGAGAAGTTCATGCCATTCGGCGGCCCGGACGGCGGCGATGGCGGCCTTGGCGGCAGCGTCTACCTGCGTGCCGCGCCCGGCATCAATACCCTCGCCGACTTCCGGATTGAACGCACGTTCAAGGCGGGCAATGGTGAAGGCGGCAGCGGCAACGATCGCACCGGGCGAGGCGGCGATGACCTGTACGTACCGGTACCCGCCGGGACGCTGATCAAGGATCTCGAGACGGGGGACGTGCTTGGCGACCTGACCGAGATCGGGCAGGAGTTGCTGGTGGCCCGCGGCGGCAAGGGTGGCTGGGGCAATCAGCGTTTCAAGACCAGCATCAATCGGGCGCCGCGCCAGTTCGGTCCAGGCCTGCCTGGGGAAAAGCGGGCGCTTGCCCTGGAACTCAAGGTCATCGCGGATGTCGGCCTGCT
This sequence comes from Gammaproteobacteria bacterium, assembly GCA_031431655.1. Lineage (GTDB taxonomy): Bacteria > Pseudomonadota > Gammaproteobacteria > Steroidobacterales > Steroidobacteraceae > UBA964. Next base: position 1,077 of record JANPDV010000165.1, read on the forward strand.
GGGACTGCCCAACGCCGGCAAGTCGACGCTGATCCGCGCTGTTTCGTCAGCGCGCCCGAAAGTCGCCGACTATCCGTTCACCACGCTGCATCCAAACCTCGGGGTGGTCTATTGCGGTGAACATCGCAGCTTCGTCATGGCGGATATCCCAGGGCTCATCGAAGGGGCGGCCGATGGGGCGGGGCTCGGCATCCGCTTTCTCAGGCATCTGCAGCGCACCCGGGTGCTGCTGCACCTGGTCGACATCGCGCCGGTCGATCCCGATGCAGACGCGGTACGCGATGTTCGCGCGATCGTGCGCGAACTCAAGAAGTTCAGCCCCGACCTCGCCGACAAGCCGCGCTGGCTGGTGCTCAACAAGCGCGATCTGCTGCCCGATGCCGAGGCCGAGAAGAAGGCCCGTGCCATCGTGCGCGCATTGCGTTTCAAGGGGCCGCATTTCCTGATCTCTGCGGCGACCGGGGCCGGCACGAAGGAACTCAGCGATGCGGTGATGCGATTCCTCGAAGCAGCGCAGCGCGCTCCGGCGGATGCGTAACTCGAAGGTCCGCCGGCGGATAGCCGCAGGCAAGCTCACCCTGCGCATTCGCGACCTGCGCAATCTCGGGCCGCGCAGTGAAACCATGCTCGCGCAGGTCGGCATCCACAGCGTTGCCGCGCTGCGCCACCGCGGCGGTCTGCGGGCCTTCCTGGCGCTGAAGCGCGCAGGCGCGACGACCTCGCTCAACCTCCTGTGGGCGCTTGTGGGGGCGCTGGATCCTTGGCCTGAGGGTCGGGACTGGCGTGAGGTGGCTGCAGGTGAGGAGCGTCTGCCGCTGTTGCTGGCGGTCGAGGGGCGCGACCAGGCTCGCAGGCAGGTTCTGTCGGCTGCCGGGAGAGCCGAAGAGGCGCCGAAGGGGTCGAAGCGGGTCAAGCCGGAAGCTGCGCGCGCAAAGCGGCTCGGACGCGGTGTGGCGAGCGTTGCCGAGGAGCCATGGGCGCCAGGCTTGCCCTTCGAAAAAGGCCGCTAGGGAGGCTAGGGCGGGATGCCGCCGGGAGTCGAGTCCTGCGACAAGGCGCGAGGACCCCGGCGTCTCAGGCCTTGATCGCCTTTACCCGCGCCGAGAGGCGCGACTTGTGCCGCGACGCCTTGTTCCGGTGCACGAGGCGCTTGTTGACCAGGGAATCGACGATGGCCGAGGCTTCCTGGTAGGCCTTGCGGGCCTCGTCCTTGTTGCCGGCGGTGACCGTTTCGTTGACCTTGCGGATCGCCGAACGGACCTTGGAACGCAGGGTCACGTTGCGCGCGCGGTGCTTGTCGGCCTGGCGGGCGGCTTTCTCGGCGGACTTCGTATTGGCCACGAAAAACTCCAGCAAATCATGGGCTCAGGCTTCGGGCCCACCCACAAGGGGCGCGAAGTGTCGCGGAACGCGCGCGCCTTTGTCAACGCCGGCTTCAGGCAACGGTGCAGGTCGGGGCCGCTATAGTGCCCGGCTGCAATGAGCAGCTCGATCTTCAGAAGCACCTCGATCGTTGGTCTTTCGACGCTGGTGTCCCGGATCACCGGGCTGCTGCGGGACGTGGCTTTCTCGCAGGCGTTTGGCGCGGGCACCTTCATGGATGCCTTCCTGGTCGCGTACAAGATCCCGAACTTCCTGCGCCGGTTGTTCGCCGAAGGCGCGTTCTCGCAGTCGTTCGTGCCGGTGATCTCGGAATACAAAGTGACCCGCACGCACGCAGAGGCGCGGGACCTGGTCGGCGGCGTCGCTGGCACGCTGGGCGCCGTGGTGTTCGTCATAACGCTGATCGGCGTCGCCATCGCGCCGTTCATCATCTTCATCTTCGCCCCGGGCTTCACTCAGCAACCCGACAAGTACGATCTTGCGGTCGAGATGTTGCGCTGGACTTTCCCGTTCCTGTTCTTCATTTCTCTCACGTCGTTGTTCAGTGGCGTGTTGAACAGCTACGGCAAGTTCGGCGTGCCGGCATTTGCGCAGGTCTTCATGAACCTGACGATGATTGGCTTCGCCGTCGGCATTGCCTCGCACTCGAAGCACCCAGGAGAGGTGCTGGCGATCGGTGTGTTCGTCGCCGGCGCTGTCGCGCTGCTGTGGCAGCTGCCTTTCGTCATGAAGCTCGGGCTGCTGTCGCGACCGCGCTGGCGGCCTGCGCATGCAGGGGTGCGCAGGATCGGCCGGTTGATGGTTCCCGGCATTCTCGGTTCCTCGATGGCCCAGGTAAGCCTGCTGCTGGATACGCTGATTGCGTCTTTCCTGATGACCGGCAGCATTGCCTGGCTCTACTACGCGGACCGTCTGATGGAGTTCGCGCTTGGTGTGTTCAGCATTGCACTGGCGACCGTGATCCTGCCGGGCCTCTCGGCGCACCATGCGCAGGGGTCCACGGAGCGCTTTTCAAACACGCTGGACTGGGCGCTGCGCCTGGTGTTCCTGATCGTTACGCCGGCTGCGATTGCTTTGTTCGTACTGGCAGGGCCGCTGACGGCGACGATCTTCGGCTACGGCAAGTTCTCGCCGCGTGATGTCGAAATGACCCGCCTGGGCCTGATGGCCTACTCCTGGGGACTGCTGATGTTCAGCCTCGTGAAGGTGCTCGCACCCGGGTACTTCGCCAGACAGGACACGCGCACGCCGGTGCGAATCGGGCTGATTGCGCTTGGGGTGAACGTAGCGGTCAATGTCGCGGTGGTGTTGCCCGCGCACAAGCTGGGATTTGCCACGCCGTTCGTGCTGCTGGCCACATCGACCTGCCTCTCCGCGGCGGTCAACTCCTGGCTGCTGTGGCGGGGCCTGCGGCGCGCAGGCGTGTACCAGGCGCTTGATGGCTGGTGGGCGCTGTTTGCGCGGATTGCGGGTGCCAGCCTCGTCATGGTGGCGCTGCTCTGGTGGCTGGGAGGCGATCTGCAGCCTTGGCTGGATGCGTCACCGATGCAGCGCATCGGACGCCTCGGCGTCTGTGTCGTTGCCGGCGCGGCAACCTACTTCGCTACGCTGTTCATTCTGGGGCTGCGTCCGCTGCACCTGAGGAACGTCCTGCCGCGGTAGGCAGGCCTAGTGGAATCGCCTACACTGCGTTGATTCTATTGACTCTATTGCCCCGGCGCTGAGTCGCTTTGTGGGGTATAGGCGGCAGACGACATGGAACTGGTCCGCGGCCTCTCCCACTTGTGCGAGCGGCACAAGGGTTGCGTCGCAACCTTGGGTACATTCGACGGCCTTCATCTGGGTCACCAGGCGCTGATCCGGGATGCGCTCGCGTGCGCGCGGCGTCGGTCGAGCCGGGCCTTGATGCTCAGTTTCGAACCCATGCCGCGCGAGTTCCTGCAGCCCGAGGATCCGCCGGTGCGCCTCACCAGCCTGCGCGAAAGATGGCGCCTGCTGGAATCCATGGGACTGGACGCATTGCTGCTGCTGCGCTTCAACGCGGCGCTGCGGGAGCTTTCGGGCGAACAGTTCATCCAGCTGCTGCACCGGCAATTGCGGGTCGCGGCCGTGGTGATCGGCCATGACTTCCGGTTCGGCCGCGATGGCGGGGCCGGCGCGCCGCAACTCGAGGCAGCCGGGCGACGCCTGGGTTTCGAGGTCCGCGTGATGACGCCGGTGTTGTCGAACATGGAGCGGGTGTCCAGCTCGGCGGTTCGCGAAGCGCTGGCTGCGGGCGACTTCCGCGCGGCGCACGCGCTGCTGGGGCGGCCGTACACGATGCGCGGCCGAGTGGTGGGTGGGGAACGGCTCGGCCGCCAGCTGGGTTATCCGACCGCGAACCTGCGGCTGCTGCGACGCCGCGCTCCGGTGGCGGGGGTTTTCGCTGTGCGGGTCCACGGCATCCCGACGGGGCCGATGGCCGGCGTCGCCAGCCTCGGCACCCGGCCAACGGTCGGCGGCAAGGTTCCGCTGCTCGAGGCGCACGTGTTTGACTTCGCCGCCGACCTGTACGGCCGCGAGCTCGCGATCGAGTTCGTCGCCAAGATCCGTGACGAGGTGCGCTTCGATACGCTGGATGCGCTGGTCGAGCAGATGCACCGCGACGCGCACCGCGCGCGTGAGATCCTCGCGGCCTGAGCGCGCGCCTGATTGTTTCTGGAATCGAGTGGGACCGACAGTGACCGACTACAAGAACACCGTGAACCTGCCGCAGACGGGCTTTCCGATGAAGGCCGACCTCGCGCGGCGCGAGCCGGAAATGCTCAGGCAGTGGTATGCCGACGACGTGTACGGCGAGCTGCGTCGAATCGCTGCCGGGCGTCCGCGATTCGTCCTGCACGACGGGCCGCCGTATGCGAACGGCGCGATCCACCTCGGGCATGCGGTCAACAAGATCCTCAAGGACATCATCGTCAAGTCGCGTTCGCTCGATGGTTTCGACTCCCCGTACATCCCGGGCTGGGACTGCCACGGGCTGCCTATCGAACTGGCGGTCGAAAAGAAGCATGGTCGCCCCGGCGGCAAGCTGGATGCCAACGCGTTCCGCGCGGCCTGTCGCGAGTTCGCCGCGCGACAGGTGGCACTGCAACGCGAGGACTTCAAGCGGCTGGGGGTAATGGGCGACTGGGATCGGCCGTACCTCACCATGGATCCGCTGTATGAGGCCGAGCAGATTCGCGCCTTCGCGCGCGTGGTAGGCAACGGGCATGTGTACAAGGGCGCGAAGCCGGTGCACTGGTGCCTGGACTGTCGCTCAGCCCTGGCCGAGGCAGAAGTGGAGTACGAGGACAAGACATCTACGGCGGTCGATGTCGCGTTCCAGGTGGTCGACCTCGCCGATCTGCGCAAGCGCCTGGGTGCCGGAACCGACTCGCGCATGGCGGCTGCAGGGGTGGTCATCTGGACGACGACGCCCTGGACGCTGCCCGCAAACGAGGCCGTGGCGCTGGGCGCGGAGCTCGACTACGTATTGGTTGCGCCGCAGGGCGCCGGCCCTGGCGAGGCGCTCGTTCTGGCGAGCGACCTGCTGACGGCATGCCTGGCCCGTTTTCAATGGGACCCGGGCGCGGCGGTGGTGTTGGCGCGCTTCAAGGGATCGGCTCTCGAAGGCCTGATGCTGCGTCATCCGTTCCACGAGCGGCAGGTGCCGGTAATCGTCGGTGAACACGTGACGCTGGAAGCCGGCACCGGCGCGGTGCATACCGCACCCGCGCACGGCCAGGAAGACTTTGCAGTCGGCCAACGATATGGTCTTCCGGTACGGAACCCCGTGGGCGGAGATGGCCGTTTCCTGCCGGGAACGCTGTTCTTCGAGGGCCTCAAAGTCGAGGAGGCCGACCCGAAGATTGTCGAGCTGCTGCGCGCGCGCGGACGCCTGCTGAATGCCGCGAGTTATCGGCATAGCTATCCGCATTGCTGGCGCCACAAGACCCCAGTGATCTTCCGCGCGACGCCACAGTGGTTCATCAGCATGGATCGGCAGGGCCTGCGCGCCAACGCGCTGCGTGACATCAAGGGTGTGCGCTGGACGCCGGAGTGGGGCCAGCCACGCATCACCGGCATGATCGAGAACCGCCCGGACTGGTGTGTCTCGCGACAGCGAACCTGGGGTGTGCCGATCCCGCTGTTCGTGCACAAGACAAGCGGTGAGCTGCATCCTCGCACCCAGGAGCTCCTCGGCGCGGTTGCTGATCGGGTGGCCAAGGGCGGCATCGAGGCATGGTTCGCGCTCGATCCTGCCGAGCTGCTCGGGGGTGACGCCGACGCCTATGATCGGGTCGCCGACGTGATGGACGTATGGGCCGATTCGGGCTTCTCGCATGAGGTAGTGAATGCGCTGCGCCCGGAGCTGGGGGCGCCTGTTGATCTCTATCTCGAGGGTTCAGACCAGCATCGCGGCTGGTTCCATTCATCCTTGCTGCTGTCGGAGGCGCTGCACGAGCGCGCACCGTATCGTGCTGTTCTGACGCACGGGTTCACCGTCGACGACAAGGGACGCAAGATGTCCAAGTCGCTCGGGAATGGCATCGAGCCGCAGGATGTGATGAAGACGCTCGGCGCAGACGTGCTGCGGCTGTGGGTTGCGGCCACCGACTACTCGAATGAAATGAGTGTCTCCACGGAAATACTGACCCGCATGTCCGATTCATATCGGCGAATGCGCAACACGATTCGTTTCCTGCTCGGCAACCTGGCGGGCTTCGATCCCGCGCATCATGCGGTGCCGGTTGACGGCATGGTGGCGCTGGATCGCTGGGCGCTGGCGCGAACCGCAACCCTCCAGCTCGAGATTGCGGAGGCTTATCGCAACTATCAGTTCCACCTGATCTACCAGAAGATCCACAACTTCTGCGTGCTCGATCTTGGCGGGCTTTATCTGGACGTGGTCAAGGATCGCCTCTACACCACGGCCGCGTCGGCGATGCCGCGGCGCTCGGCGCAGACCGCAATGCTGCACGTCGCCGAGGCGCTGGTCCGGTGGCTGGCGCCGATCCTGTCCTTCACGGCCGAGGAGGTCTGGAAGGAGCTGCCACGTCCACGCCCGCGTTCGGTGTTTCATTCGACCTGGCAACAGCTGCCGGCCGGCGTTGCCGACGCGATCGACTGGGACGCCTTGTTTGCAGTTCGCGCGGTGGTGACCCGCGAGCTGGAGCGACTGCGAGGTGCCGGCGAGATCGGTGCGAACCTGGACGCGGAAGCCGATGTGTACTGCACCGACGCCAGCTACGGGCGCTACTCGGCGCTCGGCGACGAGCTGCGTTTCCTGTTCATCACTTCGGCCGCCCGCGTCCACCGGGTTACGCAGCTGCCGACCGCAGCGATTGTCGCCGGCGACGGCGTGGCCGTGATTGCCACGCCCAGCAAGGCGCCGAAGTGCATTCGCTGCTGGCACCATCGTGACGATGTCGGCAGTCACGCTGAACACCCCGAGATCTGTGCCCGCTGCGTCGACAACGTCGGCGGCAACGGTGAGCAGCGGGCATTCGCATGAACAGTCCTGAACCGCTGCTGTCAGCGCGACAAAGTGGCTGGCGATGGTTGCCGATCGCTCTCGGCACGCTGGCGCTGGATCAGCTGACCAAGGCCTGGGTCGAGCGCCATTTCGAGCTGTTCGAGAGCGTGCGGATCCTGCCGGTGCTGGATTTCACGCGCCTGCACAATCCCGGCGCGGCTTTCAGTTTCCTGGCGGGTGCTGGAGGCTGGCAGCGCTGGTTCTTCACGATCCTGGCCTTGGTCGTCAGCGTGGTGCTGGTTGTCTGGCTGCGCCGGATTCCGGCGCGAGGGCAGGCGCTTCTGGGAGTCGGGCTGGCGCTGATCCTCGGTGGCGCGCTCGGCAACGCATGGGATCGGCTCGAGCATGGGTTCGTCATCGACTTCATTCACGCCCATTGGCAGGGCGCGTACTTTCCAGCGTTCAACGTTGCGGATTCGGCCATATCGATCGGGGCTGCGCTGCTGCTGCTGGATGCGTTTGCCGAATGGCGCCGGGAGCGCAACGCGTCTTGAAGATCCTGCTCGCCAATCCGCGGGGTTTCTGCGCCGGGGTCGATCGTGCCATCGATATCGTCGAGCGTGCGATCGACCTGTTCGGCAAGCCGATCTACGTGCGCCATGAGGTTGTGCACAACAGGTTCGTGGTGAACCGCCTGCGCGAGATGGGCGCCGTTTTCGTCGAAGAACTCGATGAGGTGCCTGACGGCGCCACGGTGATATTTTCCGCGCACGGCGTGTCAACGGCGGTGGAACTGGAAGCGAAACGGCGGGCGCTCAACGTGTTCGATGCCACCTGTCCGCTGGTGACAAAGGTTCACATGGAAGTTCGTCGTTACGCGCGCGAAGGTCGCGAGGTGTTCCTGATCGGGCACGAAGGCCACCCGGAGGTCGAAGGTACGCTGGGCCGCTTCGACGAAAGCTTTGGTGGCCGCATCGTCCTGGTGGAGTCTCTGGAAGATGTGGCTGCAGTGGAAGTGCGCGATTCCGCCCGGCTGGCATTCGTTACTCAGACGACATTGTCCGTCGACGACACGGCAGGGATCGTCCTGGCGCTGCGGGAGCGGTTTCCCGCGCTGGCCAGCCCGCGCAAGGAAGATATCTGCTATGCGACCCAGAATCGGCAGGACGCGGTCAAGGAGCTGCTGCAGGATTGCGATGTGCTGGTCGTGGTGGGGTCACCTGCCAGTTCGAACTCAAACCGCCTGGTCGAGCTGGGCGAGCGTGCGGGCGTGCCCAGTCACCTTGTCGACGGAGTCCGCGACCTGCGCTGGGAGTGGTTCGAAGGGCGGCAGTGGGTGGGCGTGACCGCCGGCGCCTCCGCACCGGAGGTGCTCGTGCAGCAGGTCATCGAGCAATTGCGCCAGTGGGGCGCTGAACAGCCTGCCGAAGCTTCCGGCAAGACCGAAAGCGTGATCTTCGGCCTGCCGCGCGGCCTCCGACGCCGGCAGGAGAGCGATGACAGCTGAAGCGGGCGG
>JANPDV010000166.1:0-3711 GCA_031431655.1 Gammaproteobacteria bacterium
CAGCCGCGAGCGCCGGCAGTGCGTCAGGGCGATGCTTCTGCAGGCCGCGCAGCTAGGCGGCGACAAGCCACAAGAAACCGGCACTTTCTGCGGGAACCCACAAACGCCGCTAGGGCCTGTTAACACTAAGTGATTTGATTCGGGCATGGAAATGACACCCGAACAGTACGCGCGAATTGCCCCGCATCTGCCGCTGCAGCGTGGCAACGTAACTCAGGACAATCTGCAAGTAGTGAACGCGATTCTCTACGTGCTGGAGAACGGCTGTAAGTGGCGAGCGCTGCCCAAGCGGTTCGGCAACTGGCATTCGATCTACACTCGGATGAACCGCTGGGCGAAGGCGGGCGTTCTCGATCGGCTGTTTGCTGAGATGCAGCGCGAGCAGCTCGTGCGCATCAAGCTGGAAGCCGTGAGCCTCGACAGCACCATCATCAAGGTTCATCCGGACGGCACCGGTGCGCTAAAAAAAACGGTCCGCAGGCCATTGGCAAGTCGCGCGGCGGCTGGACAACCAAGATTCATATGGTTGCCGCAAATGCTCGATGTGCCATAGGGTTCTCACTGTCCCCTGGCCAGGCGGGCGATGCGCCCGAGGGGCGCGAGCTGTTGCGTTCGTTGCCCGATCTGCCGGTCGACTGTCGTCTGCTGATGGACTGTGCGTATGAAGGCAATGCAACGCGACAACTGGCGCTCGACTTCGGGCTCATTCCCGTCGTGCCGCCCCATCCGCAGCGCATCGAGAAATGGGTATTGGACAAGGCCATCTATCGCAGGCGCAATGAAATCGAACGGCTGTTCCGACGTCTCAAAGGCTTCCGGCGCATCTTCAGCCGCTTCGACAAACTCGATCTCATGTTCATTGGCTTTCTTTACTTCGCGCTGGTCGTCGAAGGCCTGCGTTAGTGTTAACAGGTCCTAGACGTGCAGCAGCGCCCAGATGAAGTAGCCGAGCACCGTGACATACAGCGGGCGCGCCTTCGGCGGCAGCAACAGAAACAGCATGATCACGACGCGCATGGCGGCGCCCTCCTCCACAGTCGACGAGCGTGCGCGCGTTGCGCGACTGAATGCGGATGGTCTTGGGCGTGTCCGCATGACGGATGGCGGGACTGCAAGTGACTCCACTGGAATCTCCTGCGAGCCCCGCGTGGTGCGGTGCCCGTCCGGCTGGAGCACGTCGGACTGCAGTGCCGCGGGCTCGTTGCCGCGACAGTCACTGCAGCAGCTCTCGCATGGCCAGGATGGCTCGCCCGGCGCCCGCGGTGTGTAACGCCTCGGCTGAGGCGTCGGCGGCATACCCGATCGCCTCCATTCCCGCCGCCTGCGCGGCGGCCACCCCGCCCGGCGAGTCCTCGATCACCACGCAGCGCGCGGGCTCGACGCCGAGGCGGGCCGCCGCATGCAGGAACAAATCGGGCGCCGGCTTCGGGCGCGGCACCATCGAGGCGGTGAAGACGTCGAGACCAAAGTGCGGCGCGAGCCCCGTGACCTGCAGCGACAGCTGCACACGCGCCAGCGGCGACTGCGACGCCACGCAGCGCCGAATCGAGCGCGCCGCCAGCGCTCGCAGCACCTCCGCCACCCCGTCAACGGCGCGCAGCTCGCTGACCAACGCAGCGGCAGTCCACAACCCCCAGTCGTGAACCCACGCGGCGGGCACCGGGGCGCCCATCCGGGATTCGATGACCGTCAGTACCTGTGCGGTCGTCTTGCCCATGAACATGGCGCGGGTCTCTTGCGGCGACAGCGGTAGCCCGAGATCGCGCAGACACTCGGACTCGACCCGATTGACGAGGCGCTCGCTATCCACCAGCACGCCATCGCAGTCGAAGATGATCAGGTCGGCGGCGCAGAGCCTCGCGGCCAGCGGGGCCGAGCTATCCCTCGACAAATCCGATGGCGCGTTCACCAGGACGCCGCACCTGGGGGCAGCGGGTTCTGGTCTTGACAGGCGGTCAGCGCGAAGCGCCGCTCCGCTGTCTCGAGTGGAATTGAAATCGGTTTGCGCTCGCGCGCCCACTGGGGTTCCCACCCGTGGTGCGCCTCGTGCCATCCCGCAGGCCACAGCGCCGCGAGCAGGTCGAGGTCACCCGCTGCGGCTGTTCCAACGCCTCTCATCGCTGGATCATGCCGACTCCGCCTCGGATCGGGTGCCCTCACGAATACGGGCAAGCGCGAAATCCTCCGGCCGCAGGTCTCACACAGTCCCAGCAACACCGTGCTCGCCAACGATGACAGTTCCGTCACGACCGGCCTGCAGCACGTGACCGAGGCGGCCGTGCTGCCGAGCGAAATCGAACAACTGCCGGACCTCGAAGGATTTCTGAAGATCGCCTCGCAACCGCAGTGCGTGAGAGTCGGGCTTTCGCGGGAGCACTGAATAGGCTCCCGCCGACTTCGAACGCCAGGTCATCTCGGGCTGGCTGGATGCGGGTGCGGGTGCGGTTGAGCCCGGGCGACGGCGCCGAGCGACTGAATCGAGCCGAACCGCGAAGCGGCTTCGGCTTGAATGAATTGTTAGACCTAGCCTACCGGAACATCTCCGCCTTGAGTTTTTGGGACAACGGGTCCGACCGCTTGCGAGCAAGCTCGTCCTTGAGCGGAACCAGTACATCCTCCGGGAAGACGGCGCCGGGCATGTTTGAGTCATCAATCCAGGCGTTGGCGAATGCTTCTTTGTCCTCTCTGAAGTACGGCGCAAAGGCGCCAATCTTGTTATTTGCGATCTCTGCAGAGAGAACGGCAATTGCAACATTGCGTTGCAGCAGAGCTACCTCAGATTCTAGGAGAAGAACGCGATAGCCGAGAAAGGCACAGACAAAAGTTAGAACGATGAGCAAGCCCTTGGACGCCATAAACTCTCCCGCTACGTGTAACGCTCCGATTGAGCGGCGGCACGCAGCGAGGAGCAGGCTCCGTGCCTGCGACGGGCGGGGGCACCACAAGCAGCGCCTGGCACTTTATGCCGACCCGACCGCTCCAACCAGTTGTTAGACGTCACGCTCGCCCACGCCAGAATCCAGACTCTTGTCTCCGATGTGCCACTGCCAGCACTCGCAGCTCCGTGCTGGTGCTTCGGAAGATGAGCGCGAACGGAAAACGCGTGAGGGCGAAGCGGCGAATGCCGCCGCCTTGTGGCTCTCCAATATTCGGCGTGTTCCGAAGCAGGCTGGTGATGCGCTCGACCTCGATCAGGAGAGCCCGCCCAAGACCGTCGCTGAGCGATTCGCCGTTGCTGACGGCCGCCTGCAGCTCGGCGCGAGCCGCGCGGTGAAACCGCAGCTTCAGCGTTTCAGCGATGCGCGGATTTCCTCGAAGACTTGCTCGCCGGGGATACCGGTCTCTACGCCACTTTCAAATTCGGCGTCTCGCCGCTGCGCTTCTGCTAGCCACTTGGCGTCGACGTCGGGGCTAGCTGGACCGTCCAGCTCTTCCCACAATAAGCGCAGCAAAGACTCTTTCTCCGAAGCGCTAAGTGCCCGAATTTCCTCATGAATCTGTTCGACGGGGCGTGCCATAGCTGTAACGCTACCAATGAAACCGCGTCAGCGCAACGCAGCGCCGGACGTGACGTCTAACGCCGGGATAAACGGCCGGACGCAGCGGCAGGTCTGGGTACTTTATGGTTCACGGACCGTTTCATCCCGAAGTTAGACGACTTGCTGGCGTGCCCATCACCCGGCGCTAGGATCGTCGTCACGTGCTCTCTTG
>JANPDV010000167.1:0-1681 GCA_031431655.1 Gammaproteobacteria bacterium
AGGTCCAGGGTCAGGGCATCGATCGGACGGAAACGCAGCGAGGCCTGCACGGCCTGGTTGTCGTAGCCGCCGAGGTTGCCCTCGTTGCCATCGAAGTTGTAGCCGGCGATGGTCGATGCGACCCCGTTGCCGGAGTTGGGATAGTTGTTCTTGAAGCTGCCATCGAACTCGGTGCGGACGCCGTACAGGCGGACGGCGAGCTTGTCCTGCCAGACCGGGATGCTGATGGCGGCCGTGGCGTCACGCCGCTCGTCGGTTCCCACCACGAGGCCCACCGTGCCTTCCCACTCGCCCAGCGTCGGCCGCTTGAGGCACCCAGTTGATTGCGCCGGCGAAGGAGCTCTTGCCGTATTGCGCGTTCTGGGGTCCCTTGATGATTTCGACGCGCTCCAGGTCGAGCAGCGAGAAATCGATGTTGCCCTGTTGCTGGACATGGATGCCGTCGACGAAGGTGGCCACGTTCTGGTTGCGGTCGGTCAAAGCGTTTTGGGTCAGGCCGCGGATCAGCGGCGCGGGCGTCGTGCCACCGGAATACGCTTCGAACGAAAAGCCCGGAGTCAGCGCCGCGATGTCCGCGAGGCTGGTGACGTTGCGGTCCTGCAGGGCCTGCGCGGTGAACGCGGAGACCGCGACGGGCACGTCGTTGAGCTTCTCTTCGACCTTTCGCGCCGTAACCACGATTTCTTCGAGGGCGATGGTGCCGGTGCCCTGCGCCAGTGCGCCCGGCGACCCGAGCATTGCGGCCGGAGCCAGCATGAGCGACGCCACGACGGCACGGTGCACCGGGCTGCGCCAGAGGCGGCTGTTGATATCGATGGTCTTGCTCATGCGAATCCCCCAAGGATTGTGAATACTGAACCGGTTCGGAGCGTCTAGGCCGCGCTCAGCAACTGATGCTGCCAGCCAACAAATGCCACGCCGAGCCGCCGGCAACAGCCGACGGAGTCTCGCCCGTACGCATCCTAACCGCAATCGCAGCTGGAAAAACCAGCTTGGGATGAGAAGCACGCGCGAAACCATGCATCAGCCGCATGGTTGGGAGGATTTCGCGCGCTTCTGTTGCGTGGCTGCTACAGCCGGGCAACCTCGGTCGGTTTACAGAGGCCCGACCGTCGCAGGCAGCGGCCGGTCGAACTCGCCCCAGCGGGCCGAGAGCAGGGCCGGATGCTCGGCCCGCGCACGCGCATGGAATTGCTTCGGCAGCGCCTCGACGCCGGCGATCTTGCGACCGCTCCAGAAACCGAGCATGTGCCCCGGCCGCGAGCCCATGTTCATCCACTTGGGCCACGGGAACGCGTAGAACCCGGCCGTCTGGAACAGCAGCGAGGTGACGCGCGGGTTGTCGAAGTCGACCCGTCGCGCCGACGAGGTGGAACTCTCGATGAACATCGACGGCCAGCCATCCGGCGCCGGGCGGATATGGTCGACCTTGACCAGGTCCCCTTCGGTCCGGAACATCAGGTAAGAATGGAGCCAAGTGCCGCTGCGGCTGTCCAGCGGCAGGTAACCGCGGGGCGAATGCAGCACGCCCGGGTCCTCCAGCAGCACCATCGGCGATACGGCAACGGTCTCGCCCGTCAGCGGGTTCTTCGCCGTCGACGTGAACTCGCCGGTGTTCAGATCGCGCGGAAAGGACAGGTTGTGCGCGTGGATCCGCCAGGTGAGCCTGCCGAGGCGACGG
>JANPDV010000168.1:0-6500 GCA_031431655.1 Gammaproteobacteria bacterium
TTCGCTCGCCTCAGGATGCCATGCTGGCGTTCGCGCTATCTTGCCTGTTCCAGGCGCCGAGGACATCACACGGCGGCGTCGACTCAGGGTGGAAAGCCGATTGACGATCGCAGCACCAATCACCTCCGAGATTCGCGGGCAGTGGCGCGTACTCGCCGCGGCAGCAACCGGCGTGATGCTGGGTCTGTCGGCGCTGCCTGCATACGTGCTGGGGGTGTTCGCCGGCCCGATGACGCGCGAGTTCGGCTGGTCGCTGGGCGCTTACCAGGCCGGCACGCTGGCGTTCACGGTCGGCATCCTGTTGTGCAGCACCGCGGTCGGGGCGCTCTGCGATCGCTGCGGCGCCCGGCCGGTCGCGCTGGTCGGCATGCCGATCGTGAATGCCAGCGTGCCGGCCTGGTAGGCGCCGAGCGACCAGCCGAATTCGCGCGTCATCGGACCGGCGAATACTCCCAGCACGTATGCAGGCAGCGCCGACAGACCCAGCATCACGCCGGTTGCTGCGGCCGCGAGTACGCGCCATTGCCCGCGGATCTCGGAGACGACTGGTGCTGCGATCGGCAAGCGGCTTTCCACCCTGAGTCGACGCCGCCGTGTGATGTCCTCGGCGCCTGGAACAGGCAAGATAGCGCGAACGCCAGCATGGCATCCTGAGGCGAGCGAACCCACGATGGCCGCAACCCGTTTCGGCTATGTCGACACACCCCGCGGACAGCTGCACTTCCGCGCAGCCGGTGCCGGGCCGCCGATCGTGCTGCTGCACTGGACGCCGGGCTCGAGCGCGCAGTATGCGGCGGTCGTTGAAGCGCTGGCGGCACGCGGGCGCCGCGCCATCGCGCTGGACCTGCCCGGTCTCGGGCAATCGCATCGACGCGAGGGGCACTGGTCGATCGAGGACTTTGCAGCGTCGGTGCTCGCCGCCATCGAGGGCCTGGGGCTGAAGCGCACGGTGCTGCTGGGCGGCCACGTGTCGTCGGAGATCGCCTTGCAGTGCGCGTTGCAATCGCCCGGGCTCATCGAACTGCTGGTGCTGGACGGCACGCCGGCCTGGGACGAGGCACTGCGCCGTTCCATCCTCGCGAAAGCGACGCCGTCCGCGATGGTCGTCCAGGAAGACGGCGGCCACCTGACCGCCATCTGGCAGCACGTGATGTGGGAAGTGAAGATGTGGCGGCCGAAGGCGGCGTATGACGCCGCGCTCGGCGAGTACGCGATGGGGCTGCTGCGCGCCAAGATGCTGGCGGACTTCGACATGCGGCCGGCCCGCGCACTGCTGGAGTACGACATCTTCGCGGCGCTCGACCGGGTGCGCGTGCCGGTGCTGGCGCTGACGGCGGACCAGGACCCGCTGCGTAACTGCCACGAAACCGTGCTGGCACGCGTCGCGCACGCGCGCGGCCACTGTTTCGAAGGCGAGCATCCGCTGCATTCGGCAGCGCGCGCTGCCGAGTACGCCGAGGCGATCGTGCGCGCGGATTCCCGGCCGCAAGCAGGTTCGGTCCAACCAGGAACAGCGGCATGAGCAAAGTGAGCCGGCAACACATCGACGCGTACCGGGAGGTCGGCGTCGTGCGCGTCGAAAACGTGCTGGATCGGACCACCGTGGCGCGCATCACCGCGCTGCTCGACTCGGCGGTCGTGGCGCTGCGCAGTGGCGCCTTTCCGAAACGCGCCGCGCCGGACCCGGTGTTCCGCGACATCGAGTTCGAAGACCACGACGGCTACATCCGCCTCGTCAACCTGATGCCGCAGCTGCCCGCGCTGCGCGCGGCGATCCTCGCCTCGCCCGCAGCCGAAACGGTGGCCGCGCTCACTGGCGCCAGTCACCTGAGCGTGTGGCTGGACGCGACGTTCTCGAAGGAAGGGGCACACGGCCAGACAGCGACGCCGTGGCACAACGACGAGTGCACCTTTTCACTGCAGGGCGAGCACCTGCCGAGCTGCTGGATGGCGCTGACCGACGTCGACGCCGACGACTCGCCGCTGCAGACGCTGGCGGGTTCGCATCGCGACGTGCATCGCTACCATTCGACGTTCTTTCCGAAGAGCGACGCGCCGCGCCCACCCGAATACCGGCCCTGGCAGGAACTGCTCGACCGCGTCAACGCACCCGGCGCCGACATCCGCACCTGGACAGCGAACGCCGGCGACATCCTGCTGATCCACCCGAAGGCCATCCACGGCGCGCCGCCACGGCGCACGGCCGCGCCGGGACGTCGCCTGGCGTTCACGCTGCGCTGGATCGGCAGCGACGTTGTCTGGCGGCCGAACGCGCTGACGATGGGCCTGTCGCCATTCGACCGCGACCCGCGGATGCAGCGCGATCAGCCGCCGCCGCGGGAGCTGTTTCCGGTCGTGTGGTCGCGGGCGAGTTGAGCGCCCGCACGATCGGGCTCAGTGCATCTCGGCGCGATGCGTCTCGGGCATCAGCCACAGCGCAAGGAAGAAGCAGACGGTCGTCACGGCGATCGGGTACACCAACCCGGCGAAGATGTCGCCACTGCGTGCGACCAGCCAGGTCGCGGTCAGCGGCATGAAGCCGCCGAACCAGGCGCTGGTGAGGTGATAGGGAAAGGATAGCGACGTGTAGCGGATCCGCGTGGGAAACAGCTCCGCGAGGAACGCGGCGCCCGGACCGCAAGTCAGCGCCGCGCTGGCGATCAACGCCAGCAGGCAGACGATCAGCGCGGCATGCGAGCCCGAGAACTCGCTCAGCGGCGGCAGGCTCGATCGCACCGGATACCCGGCGCCTGCCAGCGCATCGTTGAGCCGCACAGCGTCGAAGCCTTCGACCTCGACCGCGCCGACGCGCACCACCAGCGGCTGGTTCGCGCGCGCCGGCGCGTTGCGATACGAGATGCCGCGCTTGGCCAGCAGATCGCGCGCCTGGGTCGCCGGGGGCGGTTTGGCGGTCGAGAACGGATTGAAGTCGGTCGGCCCGGCGAACACCGTGACCGGCGCCGCCGCCGCCGGGCCCGCCATCGCCGGATGACCAAACCCCTGCAGGCCGTGATAGGCCGGCCACACCACCAGCGTGGCCAGCAGCATGCCCGCCAGCATCACGGGCTTGCGGCCGATGCGATCCGACAGCGCGCCAGCCCCGAGAAACATCGGTATGCCAAGCGTCAGCGCGATCGTGCCGAGCACCGCATAGGTCGTGAAATCGATCTGCAGAGCCGTCTGCAGGAACACCAGGCTGTAGAACTGCGCGGTGTACCAGGTGAGTGCCATCGCCGCGGCCACGATCACCGCGACGATGAAGCGGCGACGATTCGCCCCATCGATGAAGCTCTCGGTGATCGGCGCGGCCGACAGTCCGCCGCGCGCCTTCGCCGCCTCGAACATCGGCGACTCCTGCAGCCGCGCGCGCACGTACAGCGACAGTGCCAGCAGCAGCACCGATACCAGGAACGGCACGCGCCAGCCCCAGGCGCGGAACTCGTCCTCGCCAAGCAGTCCGCGACAGGCGAGGATCACGAGCAGGGACAGCACGAAACCCATGGTGCCCGTGGTCTGGATCCAGCTGGTGTAGTAGCCGCGCCGCTGCGGCGGACTGAACTCCGCGATGTAGAGCGCCGCGCCACCGAACTCGCCGCCGAGCGCCAGGCCCTGCATCAGGCGCAGGGTGACCAGCAGCACCGGCGCCCACCAGCCGATCTGCGCGAAGGTCGGCAACACCCCGACCAGCGCGGTGGCGAGCCCCATCAGGGTGATGGTGATCAGGAACGTACGTTTACGGCCGGCGCGATCGCCGAGCCGGCCGAACAGCAGCGCCCCCAGCGGACGCACCGCGAATCCGGCACCGAAGGTCGCCAGGCTCCCGAGCAACGCGGCGGTATCGTTGCCGGGCGGAAAGAACAGCGCGCCGAAGAACGCCGCGAGACTGCCGTAGAGCAGGAAGTCGTAATACTCGAACACCGTTCCCAACGAGGCGGCGATCACCACTCGCGGCATCGGACCGCGACCTGCTGCTTTACTCATGGTCGCCACAGTTAACACAGTGCCGGCCTGCATTGCAGCCTTCACGCGCGGTTCAGCCGAAATCGCCAAGCTGGGTGCCACCTCGCTAAACTGTGGTCGCCGGATTCCCCCATGCGCTGCCTCAACCCCCTGGTCCTGGTTCCACTGGTGCTGCTGGGTGGCTGTGCGGGCCTTTCCGAGCGGGACTGTCGCGGCGGCGACTGGTACAACATCGGCGTGCGCGACGGCGCCAACGGACGCGCCGAGGAATACGTCGCCGAACACAGCGCCGCCTGCCAGACGTTCGGCGTCGAGCCCGATCACGACGCCTGGCTGGAGGGCCGCGAGCGCGGCCTGGAGCGCTACTGCACGGTGCGCAACGGCTACCGCATCGGCGAGGTCGGCGGCAGCTACAACGACGTCTGCTTCGCGGGCGCGGAGATGGACTTTCGGCGCGGCTACGACCTCGGACTTAGAATGAACCGGGCGCGCAGCGCGCTGAACCGGGTCGAGAACGAAATTCGGACCGTCGAGGGCCGGCTCGCCAGCATGACAGCGGACAAGCCTGCGACCGACGGCAAGGACGGCGACAAGGGCAAGGGGCCGACGGACCAGGAACGGCAGTACCTGCAGCAGCGGCTACGACAGCTCGAATACGAGCGCGGGTATCTCAAGCGCGACGTCGACGATCTCGAATGGCGGGGCCGCTCTCTCTAGCAGCTAGACTGAGTCATTGATCGCAACACCAACAGGCCAGCTTCAACCATGTCGATTCCCGATAGCCAGAAACAGTACCAGCTCGAGAAACGCGCGCAGGGCTTCGCGCTGCAGATGCGCAGCGGCGCGCCGATCCGCGCGCCGGGTTCGCGCGAGGTGCTCGTGCGAGTACGCGCCTCGTCGCTGAATCGTCGCGACGTCAGCATCGCCAAGGGCTTCTATCCGGTGGGGCCACGCGACACGCTCGTACCGCTCTCGGACGGTGCCGGCGAAGTCGCAGCCATCGGGCCCGGCACGACGCGCTTCAAGGTGGGAGACCGCGTGGCCGCGATCTTCTTCCAGCGCTGGATCTCCGGCCGACCCGCCGCCGACACCGGCGCCTCGGCGCTGGGCGGCGCGCTGGACGGCATGCTGGCCGAGTACGTCACGCTGAGCGAGGACGGCCTGGTCGCGGTACCAGCGCACCTGTCGTACGAGGCTGCGGCCGCCCTGCCCTGTGCGGCGGTCACCGCCTGGAGCGCCCTCGTGACGCGCGGCCGGATGCAGGCGGGTGACACCGTCCTGCTGCAGGGCACCGGCGGCGTGTCGGTGTTCGGCATGCAGTTCGCCGCCGCAGCACACGCGCGGCCCGTGATCACCAGCTCGAGCGACGACAAGCTGGCGCGCGCGCGCACGCTCGGCGCCGTCAGTACGATCAACTATCGCGGCACCCCCGAATGGGGCAAGGCCGTGCTCGCTGCAACCGCCGGAGTGGGGGCGCATCACATCCTCGAAGTCGGCGGATCCGGCACGCTGGCGCAGTCGCTGTCCTGCGTGGCGCCCGGCGGGCACGTGGCGCTGATTGGCGGGCTCAGCGGCTTTGGCGGGAATATTCCCGCCGGCGCGCTGGTCGGCCGCAATGCCGGCGTCACCGGCATTTTTGTCGGCTCGCGCGCGGACTTCGAAGCGATGAACGCATTCATGACCCAGCACACCCTGCAACCCGTTATCGACCGCAGCTTCGATTTCGCCGATGCCGCCAAGGCCTATGAATACATGGAGTCCGGGCAGCACATGGGCAAGATCGTCATCCGTCACTGACCGTGTCGCTGTTCGAAACCGAACGTGCCGCCGGACGCGCGCTGGTGCTCGCCCTCGTCGTTGGCACCAGTGGCTCCACCTATCGCAAGGCGGGCGCGTGGATGACGCTCGCTGCCGGCGGGGCGCGCGAAGGCCTGCTCAGCGGCGGCTGCCTGGAGGCGGATCTTTCCGAGCGGGCGCAGCGCATGCTGTCTGGCGACACGCGGCTCGAGCTTGCCAGTTACGACAGCCGCAGCTCCGACGACCCGATCTGGGGCCTTGGCCTCGGTTGCGAAGGGCTGATGCGCATCGCGCTGTTGCGTGTCGATGCCGGCAGCAGCTGGGAGCCGCTCGCGACCCTGCACCGACTGCAACAGCAGCGCGCAGGTGGCGCCCTCGCGCTGGCGCTCGAGGCTGCGGCACGTGGCCTGCAGCCGGGCGACTGCGCCGTGTTCGATCCCGACGGTTCCGCAGCTGCGACACCCACGACGCTCGTCGCGCAGGCGGCGCGGGATTGCTGGCGCGCGCAAGCCGTCGACGTTGCCGCTGGTGTGTTTGCATTCCGCTGGGATGCAGCGCCGCGGGTGCTGATCTGCGGCGCCGGACCGGATGTCGAACCGGTCGTCGAACTCGGCGCGCGCCAGGGCTGGGCCATCACCGTAGTGGACCACCGCAGCGGCTATCTTGCGCAGATCGCGAGCCGGTTCCCTGGCGCCGTGGCGCGCGCCCAGGCCGATCCTGAGAAACTGCAGCTTGTCGTGAAC
>JANPDV010000169.1:0-1620 GCA_031431655.1 Gammaproteobacteria bacterium
GTGGCCGCTCGAATTCGCGGGCCGCGACCTGCAGTACTCGGAGAAGACGACCAACAGCGGCTTCGTGCATGAGCTGGGCGATCCGGGCCTGGCCTCGGCGTCCTCCACGTACTCGCTGAACCAGGTGATGCTGTGGTGGCCGTGGCTGCTGATGGGGCAGCAGCCGGGCTTTCTGGTCTGGAACACGCACGGCGTGAAGCTCCCGGGGCTGGACGTCATCGAGCCCGGCTCGCGCCGCCTGATCGAGCGCGTGCATCCTGCCGTGCTCGGCAAGGAGTCGCCGTGGACGGGCTATGTCAGCCTCTGGACCGAGTATCCGAAGCTGCGGGTTCCGGCGAAGCCGTGAGGGCCTGGGCCGCGAAGTCCCGCAGCAAATGAGTCTCTTTGGTGCGCGCCCATCCGCACCTCCACTGCTTTGTCCGTTCAGTCCAATCGATTGGTCCGTGGCCGCACCGCAGTCGCGATTGGCCCGCGGTCGCAATACCTGCAGCGACCGCGCTGCGAAGCGACCAGCGCGACGAAAGATCGGCTTAAGATCGTGCGTCCACCAGCACAGGGACGCCGCGCGGGTCATGCGACGCACATCGCTCTACAGTCGATCCCCACGCGCAAGCCACTCGGGCGCGAGCCACGGTGCCGCTCGGGGCGACTCATTGCCGGCTCCGCCGCCGCTGACCTTGCGAGCCCGCCTGACGGCGCTGGTCCGCCACAACGGCGCGCTTGTAATGCTGGGGTCCGCACTGGTCGCAGCGACACTGGCCCTGGGCCTGTACGTCCTCCTGACGCCCCAGGCGCGCAAGCTGACGCAGAACGACATCGACGCGGCCGTGCTGCATACGCTGAAGAAGCAGCCGCCGGAGCCGTCTGCGGCCTCCAAGGCTTACGACGTGATTCGTCCGTCCGTAGTGCTGGTGCGGCGCCTCGGTGAGGACAAGAAGCAGAAGGCGGGGCAGGGCGACGGGAAGAAGTTTTCGCTGACCGGGGTCGGTACCGGCGTGGTGTTCTCCGAGGACGGCATGATCTTCACGAACCTGCACGTGATCGCGGGCGCGGAGAAAGTGGGCGTGGTCTTCGCGGACGGCACCGAGTCGGAGGTCGAGGTGCTCGACGCGCAGCCCGAAAACGATCTCGTGGTGCTCAAGGCGAAGACACTGCCGGACGATCTGCGCGCGGCGACCTTGCGCTCGACGCGGGGCCTGCGCAGCGGCGATGAGGTGCTGGCGGTCGGTTTTCCGTTTGGCATCGGCCCGACGGCTACCTGGGGCGTGGTCTCGGGGCTGCGACGCGAGCACTATTCGGAGGAGGGCCGCCGCAACCTGGTCGACCTGATCCAGTTCGACGCGGCCACCAACCCCGGCAACTCGGGCGGCCCGCTGGTCACGCGGGAGGGCGACGTGGTCGGCATCGTTTCGTCGCTGCTCAATCCGACCGACCAGGCGTTCTTCGTCGGCATAGCCTTCGCGGTGCCGATCGAGAATGCGGCGAAGGCGGCGGGAGTCTCGCCTTTTTGACCGACTGACGGCGTGGGGGGCGACCCGGCCCACCGCATGCGTATCAACCAGCACCAAACATGAAACGCTTACACCATGAATGACACGAATCGTTCCAGCGAAGTCGCCT
>JANPDV010000170.1:0-3222 GCA_031431655.1 Gammaproteobacteria bacterium
GCGAGATGCCCGGACTCGGACAGCGCGAGGCCGGCTGCGGGCAGCCCGAGGTCCTCGACATTGGCCACCCGTCCGAGCGCCACCAGGACCTTCTCGGCGGCGGCCTCGCTGCCGTCGTCGAAACGGACCAGCGTCTGCTGGCGGTCCTCGTGCCATTCGCTGCCGGTCGCGCGGCGCCCGGGCCGGAACTCGCCGCCGCGGCTGCGCAGTTGTGCCAGATACCTTGCAACCAGCTCCGGATCCATGAAAGCCAGTGGCCGCTCGGCACGATCGACCTGGGTGACGCGACAGCCCAGCACTGCAAACACCGACGCGTACTCGCTGGCGATCACGCCACCGCCGATCACCAGCAGCGTCCGGGGCAGGCCGCTCAGCGACAGGATCGAGTCGCTGTCCAGGACGCGCTCGTGGTCGACGCCTATCTCGCGCGGCGCGCGTGGACGCGAGCCGGTTGCGATGACGATGCGAGGGGCGGTCAGGTTGCGCCGCGCACCGCGCACGTCTCGCAGTTCGAGCACGGTCGGGGCGAGGAAGCGCGCGCGGCCGTGCAGGCAGTCGATGACGTTTCGCTGCAGCTGCGCGGCCATGTACTGATCGTGCTCGCTGATGGTCTGCGCGACGTCTGCCAGCAGCACCGCCAGTGGCGCGCTGCAGAGCCTGCGGACAGGCGCCTCGCCCGCGTGCTCCTCGACGCCGGCGTCGCCCTCGGCGGTGTCATGCACCGGATCGTGGTCGGCGGCGCGGCCCGCGTAGCGCTCCGCCGCGAGCCGCCGCAGCGCCTGTTCGCGCAGGGCTTTGCTCGGTATGGTGCCGCTGTGGACGCAGGCGCCGCCGACCCGGCGGTCACGCTCCAGCAGGGCCACGCGGCAGCCGGCCTTGGCCGCCTGCACGGCCGCCTTCTGCCCGGCCGGGCCCGAGCCGATGACGATGAGATCGTAGGCCCCGTCGCCGCAGGCGGTTGCAGGCTCAGTCATGGCTTGCGATCGTGGCGCGGATCGCCTCGTTGCGGGACATCAGCAGGTCCAGATCGTCGGGGTAGAGGTTCAGCTGCTCCAGCCAGTCGGCCGCCGGCACCAGCAAGCCCGCTGCGGCCTGGTCGGCGGCCGCGAGGCGAGCGGCGAGCACGCGGGCCACCGCAACCTCCAGTACCGGGCGACGCTGTGCCTCGAGCACGGTGTGCGGCGCCGACCAGCGTGCTACGCACAGGCCCACCGCATCCGGCAGACGCCAGGCGCGCACCAGTCGCGCGCCGACCGCCGCTTCGCGCTCGAGGAGCAATGGCCGCAGGCGCTCGAGCAGCGGCGCGTCCAGCGGCTCGCACTGCGCCAGCCTGGCGAGGCGGCCGTACAGGACGGCCAGCCCCACCCTATGCAGCAGACCGCCGAGGTACGCCGATTCGACGCTGCTGCGTTTCAGGCGGGCGATCTCCTGCGCGAAGCAGGCCGTGGCAACCGATTCGCGCCACAGCAGCGCGACGGCGTCACGCACCTCCGCGCCGGAGAACAGCGCCGACTTCGCCGCGGCGGCGATCGCCAGCGCCCGCACCTGTTCGAACCCGAGGCGGGCGATCGCCTGTTGCAGCGACGCTGCCGGTGCGGCTCGCGCATACAGCGAGGAATTCGCGACCCGCATCACCTGGGTTGCGAGCGCGACGTCGCGCCGGATCAGGGCTGAGAGCGTCGCAGCGTCGGTCGGGTCGAGTTGCGAAACCTCCAGCGCCACCGCCGGCAGCGGCGGCAGTTCGACTTCGTCACTGGCGAGCGCGGCACGCAGGCGCGCCTCGCGTGCATCGCGGGCGGCGTCGGACGGGGGCGCGGAGGCGCGCTGCGGTGCAGGCTCGCGGTCAGGCATGGTGTTCCTGAGTATCGGCATCGCAGCGGGACTCTTGATGCAGCGCCAACGCTGCTGCACCGGCAATGGCTTGCCGCCCGTGCGCGGTGGTGCACGGTTCATGGCAGACTGCCGCTCGCGGCTGTAAGTCCCCGTGCGTCACGGGTCGGGCCGCAGGAGGCGCGACGTGAGCGGTGTCCCGACATGAATCCGGAACCGGCCGATCAGTCCGCTGCAGCGACCGGCCTGGCGGATCTGCGCGCCGCGCTGCGGGAGTTCGCCCGCGTACGCGACTGGGATCGCTTTCACACGCCACGTAACCTGGCGGCCGCGCTCAGCGTAGAAGCCGCGGAGCTGCTGGAGCAGTTCCAGTGGCTTACCGATGCAGAATCCGAGCAGCTCGACGCCAGTGCGCGCGAAGCGGTCGAACACGAGCTTGCCGATGTGCTGCTCTACCTGGTGCGTCTCGCAGATCGGCTCGACGTCGACCTGTTGGAGGCCGCGCGCCGCAAGATGGCGCTGAACGCGCTCAAGTATCCGGTCGATCGCGCGCGCGGCAGCAGGCGCAAGTACACGGAGTTCGAGCCTTGAACCTCACGGGCCGGAATCCGCATCAAGGCGCGTTGCCGCGCGGCGCACAGAGGATATAGAACCACCCGAGGTTCAGTCCGAAGCGGTCGGCCGCGTCGCCCGCGTAGGCGTAGGCGACCGGCACGTGCTTGCCCTTCTCGTGGATCCGGAACAGCACGAACTCGCGATCGGGCGGCGAGGCGAACGCGCGCCGGTGAATGATGAACGTCAGCGTGCGTCCGTCCGGCCAGGCGATGTCCGCTTCACCGCCCTGGTCGTCGAGGTCGATGGAAGTGAGCCGGGTGGTGCGCGTCATGTCGCCAGCCGCATTCTGGTTGACGGTGCAGCGGAAATCGCGCGCGCGCGTCAGCTCGCTCCAGCCGAAGCTGCTGCCCGGCGTCAGTTCGCCCAGGGTTCGATCCGCACGCGCGTCGAGCTGGCGTGCGCGCTGCCAGTAGAGGCGGTCGCCGACCAGCACCTGCTCATCCTGGCGCTCGCCGCGTGCGTTCCTGCAGCTTGCAGGGTCGGTGCCACCGCGGAAGTTCGCGCCTTCCCATCGCAGCAACAGGTCGCAGGCGGCGGCTGCGCCGGGGCCGGACCCGGGAAGGGTTGCGGCGGACTTGGTTGACGGCGGCGCAGTCCCAGCCGCAAGGCGCCGCACTCGGATGCCGCCGGCTGCCGAATCGATGCCCAGCGCGTAGAGTTGATGCCGCACCACATGGCCCGGATCGTTGTCGCGGTGCTCGCGCACTTCCAGAACCTGCTCGCCCACGTCCGGCCGCGACACGCGGGCGACGCTGCTGCGCAGCCTGAAGTACGGTG
>JANPDV010000171.1:0-53993 GCA_031431655.1 Gammaproteobacteria bacterium
GCGCCGCGCCCGGCGCGGCGAACTCGTCCCAGGACTTGCTGCGCAGCCCGTCGGTCGGCAGTTTCATCCGCGTCAGTAGCTCGATCGCGAACGGGTTTACCTTGCCGGTGGGGTGGCTGCCGGCGCTGAACGCGCGGAACCGGCCGCGACCGCGGCTGTTGAGGCTGGATTCTGCCAGCACGCTGCGTGCGGAGTTGCCGGTGCAGAGGAACAGGACGTTGAAGATGCGGTCAGCCACGGGAGCCTCCTGATTCGATGGACTTGATCATGCAGACGGCCGACGTCGGGCACAGGGAGCTGAACTCGCTGCTGCCGAGCAGCGCGGGTGGTGCCGCCGTGCGCTCGACAACGCGGTAGCCCAGCGCCGTAAAGAAGGGCTGGGCGGTCTCGGTGAGAAGCACGAGATCGGGCAGCCCTGCGGCACGCGCTGCGGCTTCGACGGCTGCGACCAGCGCGCCACCCAGTCCGTGGCCCCGCCACCGGACATCCACGGCGACCGAGCGCAGCAGGCCCGCGTCGTCGAAGCGCTCGAGCCCGGCCACGCCGATCAGTTCGCCGCTGCCCGCGCTGCCGGCCGGCGCGCGCAGGGTCCAGAATTGCAGACGCCGCGACGATTCGATGTCCGCGACCGGCAACGCATGGCGGGCCAGCAGGGTGATGATCTCCGGGAAGTCCCGCGGTCCGGCCGGTGCTGCGACTGACGTCACCACGCTCGCCGGGGCCCTCATGACGCTTTTTTGACAACGCGCCGCTGTGCCTTCGGCGCGCAGGCTCGTCCGCCGCAGCAGTTCTCGGTCAGGAAGGCGACCAGCGCGTTCATGCTGTCGTAGTTGGCCGAGTAATACACGAATCGACCGTCCTGCCGTGAGCGCACGAGCGCCGCGTGGCTCAGCGTCTTGAGATGAAACGAAAGCGTGTTGGCCGGAATGCCAAGCTGCGCGGCCATGGCGGTTGCCGCGATTCCCTCCGGTCCCGCCTGAACGAGCAGGCGGTAGACCTCGAGACGGCTGGCCTGCGCGAGGGCGTTCAGGCCCTGGACTGCGGTCAATAGTTCCATAGATCTAGAAATATCGAAGTTAACTACCGCTGTCAATCCCCAGCCTTGTCGGCCGCATCCGGCGCCAGGGACCGCCGGCTCTACTCTTGAGAGAACCCGACATCGTGTGTAGACTTCTGTGTAGGAGTTTACACATGGCTACCAATCTCTCCATCGACCCGAAGCTGATCGAGGCCGCGTTGCTGGTCAGCGGCGAACGCACCAAGAAGGCGGCGGTCACGCGAGCGCTTGAGGAGTTCATCGCCCGCCGCAAGCAGAAGCGCCTGCTGGACCTCATGGGCGCGCTGGAATGGGACTCATCGTTCGACTACAAGGCCGAGCGCTCGAGGTGAAGGGGCTGCTGGTGGATACCAGTGTCTGGTCACTCGCGCTGCGTCGCGATCCGGTACCCCCCGAGCCTGCGGTCATCGAGCTTCAGCGCGCACTGAACTCGGGGGATGCGGTCTACACGACCGGAATCGTTCTTCAGGAACTGCTGCAGGGCTTTAACGGGCCACGCGCCAGGGCTTCCATTGTCGACCGTTTCTCGGCCCTGCCGTTGCTGGTTCCGCAACGCGCTGACCACATCGAGGCGGCCGAGCTGCGCAATCGCGGCCGGCGCGCGGGCGTGCAAGTCGGCACGATCGACGCATTGCTGGCGCAGCTTTGCATTCGGCACCAATTGACGCTGCTGACGACCGACCAGGATTTCATGCACCTGGCCGCGTGTAGCGCACTGCAAGTCTGGAAGCCGCGCTGACGCGCGGCCGTTGGCCGCCTCTGGTCTGGGAGGGGCTCAGCGCCGATACGCGCGCGCAAACACCTTGACGTGCTCGGCGATCAGCGCCGGGATCGGCAACGGTCGACAGCGGGTGCCGCCGAGGTCGTGCTGGTGCAGCAGCGCGAGGATCAGCGGCGACAGCAGCATCAGCGCGGCGTGGCGGGTGTCGGCTTCGACCATCACGCTGCGCTCGATGTCGGCCTTGAAACGCGTTTCCAGCGCCTGCAGCGTGGGCTCGAGGATATCCGTGAGGTAGGCGAGTGCGGTGCCGGGGTTGTGAAGCCCCTCGGACAGGCCGATGCGGTGCAGCGCGCCGACCTGGCCCTGGGTCCACCCGATGACCACGCGCTGCAGGAACTCCGCAAGGCCGCTCTCGAAGTCGGCTGCGGCGGGGCTGGCGGCGACCCGGGTGCTGCTGAGGTGGCGGCGACCGGTCTTCAGGGACTGGGTGAAGATCGACTTGATCAGCCCTTCCCGCGACCCGAAATAGTGGCGCAGCGTGGCCACGCTGACGCCGCAGGCGAGCGCGATCTCGCGAAAGCTCGGCGGCTCGGCGGCCTGCAGGGCAAGCCGGTCCCTGGCCTTGCCAATCAAGGCGTTACGTCGCTCCTCGAACTGCGCATTGCGCGCTCCGGCTACCCGCCCCATGTCTCGCTCCAATCCGCCAGTTGCCAAATTAAACCACATGGTATATTCTATTTCAACAGTCAGGGGCGGCAACGCCTCACAAACGTGAACCGCGCAAGGAGTGCGCAGCAAACATGGCATTCGATACGACAGATGATCGCGGCTTCTTCTCGCGGCATCGCTACTGGTTCTTCGGCGCGCTCGCGCTCGGTGCGGCGTCTTTCTATGGCTATCGTGAAACTCGCCCCCTGCCCGTGGCGGTGATCGAAGCCAGGAACGGCCCGGCCGAGCGCGTGCTAGCCATCAGTGGCCGCACGCGGCCGCAGGTCACCGTCACCATCGTCCCCAAGTTCGCCGGGCAGATCGTCAAGCTGACGCGCGACGAGGGCGAGAAGGTGAACGCCGGCGATCTGCTGGTGCAGCTGGAGGCGGAGGCGCCGCGGGCCGCAGTGGAAGAGGCGGAGTCCAAGATCGCCTCGCAGCAGCGCGCGGTCGCCGAAGCGCAGCGCAACTTCGAGCGCCTCGCGCAGCTCAAGGAACGCGGCCTCGCAACCGTCAAGGAATTCGACCAGTCGCGCTTCGAGCTGGATCAGTCCCGCGCGGAGCTGGTGCGGCTCGCCGCCAACCGGCGCGAAGTCAGCGCCCGCCTGCGCGACAACACCATCGTCGCACCGGTCAGCGGCGTCATCCTGGCCCGCCCGGTGGACCAGGGCCAGGTCGTCGCCACGACGACGGTCATCTATGAAATCGCCCCACTCGCTGGCGTCGAGATCGAAACCGATATCGACGAGCAGTTCCTGGCCGAGGTGCGCGAAGGCATGAAGGCCGACGTCCTGATCGCCGGCCTGCCGAAGTCGGTCGCGGCCACGTTGTACTACGTGTCGCCGAAAGTGGACCCGCGCACGGGTGGCGCCAAGGCGCGGCTGCGGCTGGACTCGCCGGTGGAGGGGTTGCGCGCTGGCGTCACCGCCGACGTCAACCTGATCATCGAGCGTCGCGACGCTGCCATCACCGTGGCGCGCAGCGCGATCCTCGGTCGCGAGCAAGGCGCCCGCGTGCAGATCGTCAGCAACGGCATCGTCGAAGAGAAGAAGGTGCAGTTCCTGGAGTGGCCGAGCGAGCGCGTGATCGTGGTCGCCGGCCTCGAGTCGGGGCAACAGCTGGTAGCCCAGCCGCGCGCCGAACTGGTTGGCAAACGCGTTGCACCCACGACGGACTACTCGCAGCTTCGCCCGGGCGACCGCCCGCGCGGCAGCGCCGCCGGCCGCGCGATCTGACGCGCGACCGAACGCAACCCTGGCCCCCCGCCGACACACACCCGCACCACCGGACATCATGCGCTTCGATCTCAAAGTTGCCCTGCGATACCTGCTGTCAAACCGGCTGCAGTCCGCTTTGTTGATCGGCGGTGTCGCCATCGCGGTGACCGTGTTCACGTTCAACGCGGCACTGATCAACGGGCTGGCCGAGTTCCAGATCCAGCGCGTGGTAGGCAGCTCGTCGCACGTCACGATCGAAGCGGCGAAGATCGAACCCCAGGCCGTCGCATCGGCGGATGGCGCCGAGCGGCTGGTCGTCAAGCAGCGTGCGCTGGAGCGGCGCGCGCAGATCAAGCAGTGGCGGCCGGTCGAGAGCGTCATTGAGACGCTGCCGGGCGTCACGGGCGTGTCGCTGAACATCCTGGGCACGGGACTGGTGTCGCGTGGCCAGCGCACCCTGCCGGTCACGCTGAAGGGTGTCGAGCCTTCGCGGCTGTCGGCGATCGCGCCGATCGACCAGGCGATCGTCGAAGGCGAGCCGCGGCTCGCGCTGAACGACGTGTTGATCGGTCGCAAGCTCGCCAACGACCTGGGTATCCGCGTAGGTCAGCCAATCTTCATCGCCAGCGACCAGGGGCGGGAGCGGACGCTCACCGTACGCGGCCTGTATGCGACCGGCGTGGACTCACTCGACTCGCGGCTCGCGTTCGTCAACCTGGATACCGCGCGCGTGCTGTTCGACCTGCCTGAAGGCCTGACGGAGATCGAGATCAAGCTGCAGGACATCTACTCCGCGCGCGCAGTGGCAAAGCAGCTCGCCGACACCACGGGCCTCGAAGCGAGCGCCTGGATGGACAAGAATCAGCGGCTGCGCGAGGCCCTTGAAGGCCAGGGCAGCTCCGGCAGCATTATCAAGATGTTCACGCTGATCACCATCATCGTGGGCGTGGCCAGCGCGCTGCTGCTGACGACGTTCCGCCGCCGCCCCGAGATCGGCATCATGCGCAGCTTCGGCATCTCGCAGAACTTCGTGCTGTCGGTGTTCATGCTGCAGGGCGCGCTGATCGGCATCATCGGCTCGCTGATCGGCTGTGCTCTCGGCTACGGCTTCAGCGTCTTCCTCGCTTCGCTGACCGGCTCGACCGGGCGCGCGCTGCCCGTCGACCCCGCGCTGGGTCAGTACTCCCTCGCACTGCTGCTGGCGGCCGCCGCCAGCATCGCTGCCGCTCTCTGGCCCGCACGAGCGGCATCTCGCATCGACCCGGTTGAGGCTATTTCCCAATGAACGACCCCACTGCCATCCTCGAAGTCCGCGACGTCCGCAAGGTCTTCGTCGACAAGGACTTCGAAACGCCCGTTCTCAAGGGCGTCAATTTCTCCCTGGCTCGCGGTGAGATGGTCGCCATGCTCGGCCCCTCCGGCAGCGGCAAGAGCACGCTGCTGACGATCCTGGGCACGCTGATGAAGCCCACGTCCGGGAGCTTCCGCATGCTCGGCCGCGAGTTGACGACGCTGAACGAGAAGGACCTGTCCGAGTTCCGCAACCAGCAGATCGGCTTCATCTTCCAGTATCACCACCTGCTGCCGGACTTCTCGGCGCTGGAGAATGTGCTGTTCCCGCACGCCGGACGCGTCGGACGTGAAACACGCGCGGGCCGCGAGCGTGCGGCGATGCTGCTGGATCGCGTCGGCCTGCGCGACCGCATGCACTATCGCGCCACGCGGCTCTCGGGCGGGCAGAAGCAGCGCGTGGCGATTGCGCGAGCGCTGATGAATCAGCCGGCCCTCGTGCTGGCAGACGAGCCGACCGGCAACCTGGACCGTGAGAACGCCGATCAAGTGTTCGCGCTGATGACCGAGATCCAGCGCGAGACGGGCACGACGTTCCTCCTCTCGACGCACGATCGCGAGCTTGCGGAGCGCTGCGGTCGGCGCATCTACATTCGCGGTGGCGTCATCGTCGATGCGCCGGAGACACCAACGCAGCATCCGGCGGCAGCCGCGCGCGGGCCGTTCCGCGTGATCGAAGGCGATCTGCTGCCAGTGGTGGACAACCTCGACGGCCGCTACGCCGAGCGGACGCCACAGGACGACCGGCGCCGCGCCGGCTAGGTCATGCGCCCCGCTGTCGCCCTCGGCACCGTACGCGGTGCCGAGGGGTTGGGTTTCCCGACAAAACGGGTAGCTCAGCGTGCACGACCGCGCTGGATCGCATTCAACACTGCAAGCAGGATCACTGCGCCGCCGAGCGAGACCAGCAGCGACGGGACGCTGACGCCTGACGTGTTGATGCTGCCGACGCCGAACAGCGGACTGAGCAGCCACCCGCCGATGAAGGCGCCGACAATTCCCACGACGATGTTCAATGCAATGCCCTGCTGCGCGTCGGTACGCATGATCATGCTTGCGATCCAGCCAACCAGTCCGCCGACTATCAACCACGCGATGATGTTCATGATGCTGATTCCTAGTATTGTTGTGTAAGACACCGGCGGGGCGCCTGGCGCGGGCCTGCCGGCCTGATGCGCTTCGAAGCGCCCGAATCCGGGCGGACCGCTCGCAGCAGCGCCCACCCGAAAAACCCTTGCAGAGCTGAAGATCCAGGCCGAGGCCGGTGAATGGGGTGGTCACCCGGTCCCCGCGCCTGCATCGCCTGCCCTGCAAGGGGGAGGGCCAATGCCGGACATTCTGGACGGGCCCACTCGGCTGCGATGTCGGCGCCCCGCCCGACAGCCTGTCGGTGAGAGCCTGACACACGGTGATGTTTGCTCACCCGTGGAGCCGGGCTCGTGCCATCCTCTGATGTCTCGACCCGAGGCTCGCGGTCGCGCGACGGTCAAACCAGGACGATCCTGAATCGTGCCACGCCCCCCCGACCCCGACCCAGGCAGCTCTCCGGCCGCGCTAGCGGCGCTGGTGACCTGTCTGCAGGAGCGCAGGGAACGCGAACGGGCGGCGTTGGCGCATGAACTGCATGGCGAGCTGGGTAGCCTGCTGGCCGCAGCCCGCATGGACCTCGTGTGGCTTCGTCGCCGGGTCGCTGCGGAATCCCCGGACGTCGCGGCATGCTGGGAGCGCGTAATGCAGGCGCTGTCGCAAGGCGCCGAACTGCAGCGGCGCGTGACGGAGCGTCTGCGGCCGGCACTGCTCGACAACCTGGGGCTGATGCCCGCGCTGCGCTGGCTGGTGGAGGACGGCAGTCCTGGAGCCGACCCGCAGGCTTCGATCGAAGGTCCGGAGGATCTGCCCGTGCTGACCGCGGCGGCCGGCATCGCCGTGTTCCGTGCCGTGCAGGAGTGCCTCGAGGGCGCGAAAGCCCAGCCTCAGGTCAAGCAGATCCGTGTTGTGGTGCAGTCCGATGCGGACTGGCTGACGCTACTCATCGCCGATGACGGCCCGGGAATGCCGCTCGATAGGATCGAATCGCCCGGATTCCTCGAGTTCCTGGCGGTGCGGCACCGGATGGCAGCGCTGGGCGGGGAACTCGAGGTGCGCAGGCTCGCTGCGCCCGGAGGGACCGAGGTGCAGATGCGAGTGCCGTGGAAGCGGCTTCTCGCATCGGGCACCCCGGGCTCAGTGAATCACTTCACGTCGAGCTAATTATCGACCGACCGTACGCCGTCGACCTCGCGGGCAAGTCGCGCCGCGCTGGCCTTTGCAGCGCGTTGTTGACGAATCCGCTGAGCTGTATGACACCGGAGCGTGTTTCGACGTCGATCTGGTACGCCTTGGTGTCGACCAGCGCCGACTTCACCTTCGTGGGTCCTTGAGTTTCAGTTCTGCGCCATCGCCGATTGCGCTTTGGCCTTCGCTGTTTCGAGTGCCGCGTCGGCGGTGGCCTTGCAGGCCTTCTGTGCGTCGCCACTCAGCGCCTCGCACTTCTCGACCGCGATCTTGTGTTCGCCTTCCGCCTTGGCGACAGCGACGTCGTTGCGGCCCTCGGCAGTCGCGGCCTTCATGTCGCTCGAGGCATCACGCATGTCCTTCGAGGCGTCCAGCGTCTCGCTCGCTGCATCCTTGCGCGCGTCGGCGACGTCCACCGCCGCATCCTGGGTCGCGGCGGCGACGTCGCGCTGCACTTCCGCCGTCGGCTCGGACTTGTTGCAGCCTGCGAGCATTACGCTCACGGCCGCCAGGGCCAGAGTTGCACGGACTACTGAATTCATAGCTATCTCCTGATCGTGGGTGTTGGTGCTGCGGGTGTCATCCGCATCGAAAGTCTCGGCTGGCATAGAGTGCAACCGCTGTGCCACCCGGAGAAACGCGCGCAACGCCCCCGTGTGCGAGGCCGTCGCCAATCCGATACCGATCAACACGTCGGAGACTCCCTGTAGGCCCACTCCTACGGCGGCGCTCGTCATGTCCCGCAACACGCTCAGCGCGGCACTCTCGTCATGCCCCGCCCTGATCTGTAAAAAGGTCTTGCAAAGCTTGCAAAGGAGCATCGATGCAATCGGTAATCGACCCGAACCGGACGGCAATGACGGGATCATCGACCGCCATGGCGCGCCTGCGTGACACGATCGGACGCGTCGCCATGAGCGACACCACTGTGCTCGTGCTCGGCGAGAGTGGTTCCGGCAAGGAACTGGTGGCGCGCAGCCTGCACGAGCGCAGTGCGCGGCGCGCTGGCCCGTTCGTCGCCATCAATTGCGGGGCTATTCCGGCCAGCCTTATCGAAGCCGAGCTGTTCGGACACGAGCGCGGCAGCTTCACGGGCGCGTCGCGCTCGCGCGCGGGCGTGTTCGAGCGTGCCTGCGGCGGCTCCCTCCTGCTGGACGAAATCACCGAGATGCGGCTCGAGCTGCAGACGCGCCTGCTGCGAGTGCTGGAGTCACGCTGCTTCTATCGGGTGGGCGGCTCCAGCGAAATGCCTACGGACGTGCGCATCATCGCGGCGACCAACTGTGACCCGGTGGCGGCGGTGCGCGATGGCCGGTTGCGCGAGGATCTGCTGTATCGGCTCGCCGTGTTTCCGATCTCGGTGCCGCCGTTGCGCATCCGCGGCAACGACGTCGTCGAGATCGCGGACGAGCTCCTGCAGCAATTGAATACCGGGGCGGGCGTGAGCCACCGTCTGTCGGGCCGCTCGGAGAGCTTCCTGCGGGGCTACCGCTGGCCCGGCAATGTGCGCGAACTGCGCAATGTGGTGGAACGGGCATGGCTGCTGGCCGAGGACGGCGAGCTGCAGCTCACCCCGACGCTGGACGCCCTGCAGTCCGCCGTGGTCCCAGCGCCCCCCACGCACGCGATTTGCATCCAGATCGGGCAGACATTGGAGCAGGCTGAGCGCACAATGATCGAAGCAACGCTGTCTTTTCACGGCGGCAGCAAGCCGAGAACGGCCCAGGTGCTCGGCTGCAGCCTGAAGACCCTGTACAACAAGCTCAACGCCTATGACGACCTGGGATCAGCGGCGGTGAACTGAGGCATGGCCATGGCACGTGTACTGATCGCTGACGACCACGCCGTCGTGCGCGCCGGCCTGCGCCAGTTCCTGATGGAGGATCGCGCGATCCGCGAGATCGGCGAGGCCGCGAGCGGCGAGCAGACCCTCGACAAGCTGCGCGAGGGTCGCTGGGACGTGCTGATTCTCGACATCAGCATGCCGGACCGCAGTGGACTGGACATCCTCAAGTACGTGCGCGCGGGGCATCCGGAAACGCGCGTGCTGATCCTCAGCGCCTACCCCGAGCGGCAGTACGCGGTAAACGTGCTGCGCGCGGGAGCCAGCGGCTTCCTCTCGAAGGAAGCAGCGGCCGGGGAGCTGATGAAGGCCGTGCATGCCCTGCTGGCGGGGCGTCGCTACGTGAGTGCGACGCTGGCCGAGCAGCTGGTGTCCGAGATCGACGGCGAACGCGACAAGCCGCTGCACTCGCAGCTGTCGCAGCGTGAATTCCAGATCTTCTGCAAGCTCGCGACCGGCACTGCAGTGTCGGCGATCGCCGGCGAGCTGTGCCTGAGCGTCAAGACGATCAGCACCTATCGCAGCCGCGTGCTCGAGAAGATGAGTTTCCGCAGCAACGCGGACATGACGTCCTACGCCCTGCGCAACGGCCTCATCACCTGATCGCGACTGCGCGTGGCGCCACGCTGCTGGCGGGCGCGTGGGCATCGTCTGACAACGCCTTGGTCGGTCCGCCGACTGCCACCGGCGCGTGGCAGGCGCACCTTGTGGGTCTCGCTGTACACAAGGAATTCGTCATGACCACCCTGAACGCCGAAAAGATCGACCACGTCGGTGAAGCCATTGGACGCGGTGCGCGCAAGGCGGCATCGCGCTCGTCCGGCGAGATCCGCGACCTGCTCGCGGACGTGGAAGATCTGTTGAGCCGGGTGACGGGCGTCGATGATGCCGACCTGGCGCGGGCGCGAGAACGGGTCGAGGCGTCGCTCGGTCGCGCCCGTGAGTCGGTGGTCGACGGCACGCTGCACCTGCGCGATCGCGCCGCCGCATCGGCCAAGGCTGCGGACGGCTATGCGCACGACAGCCCCTGGACGCTGGTCGGTGTCGCGGCCGTGGCCGGCATCGCGCTCGGCGCCGCTCTGGCGCGTCGCTGAACCCGAGGCGGGTCGCAGGCTCCGGCAGCGCGGGTTCGACACGATGAGCGTCCTGTGGCGGCTTCCCGAAGTCGGTCCGGCGCTCCTGCGGCATGTGCTGGGCTACGGCAGCCTCGCGACTGCGGCGTCAGGGGAGTGGGCCCGCCTGGCGCGGGCCCGCCTGGCGATGCTCGCGCTCGCCTGGCTCTGCGGCCTGTGTGCCTTGGGTATCGGCTGTGCGTGGTTCGTGGTGAGCGCCTGGGCTCTTCCACAACGTCACTGGATCATCGCGGGCGGGCTGGCCGTGCTGTTGACGCTGAGCCTGACTCTCGGACTTCGAACACGACGCCGGCCGATCGAAGGTGAACACATGCGCCTGCTGCGTGCCGAGCTTGCGCAGGATCGCGAATGGCTCGAGCAACTGCAGAGGCACCCATGAGCACACCCGACCCTGTACGCGAGCCTCAGACCCTGGCGGCGACCCGGGCCGCCCTGCGTCGCGCCATCGCGGGCGAGTCGCAACCGGACCTGGAAGCCGACCCTGGCGAATTCATCCCGGGCCCCGCGGGCCGAATCCGCCGTGCCGGCTTCCCCCGCAGCGCCACGATGCGCGCCCTGCTGAACCCGCGCAATCGGGCCGTGGCTACCGCGTTGCTGACCGGCGGTGCGTTGCTCGCGTTGCGCTGGGCGCCACGCTCCCGCGCCGCCGCGCTGCTCGCCGGAGCAGCGACGCTGAATCGCGTATTGCGACAGTTGCGCTGATGTCGCCGTATCCCTAACAACAGGAGACCAACCGTGCACACTGCCTCGAAGCTTGCGAACCCAACCCGCCCGGAACCCTTGCTCAGCGATATCCAGACGCTGCGCACGCGCGCACGTCAGCACATCGCCGATGGCGCCGTCACGCCGAGCTACGGCGCCGACAAGCAGACGGTGCTCAAGCTGCTGAACGAGGCGCTGGCGACCGAGCTGGTGTGCGTGCTGCGCTACCGCCGGCACTTCTTCTCGGCCGACGGCGTGCTTGCCGAAGCCGTGAAGCAGGAGTTCATGGTGCATGCCCAGGAGGAACAGGGCCACGCCGACCAGCTTGCCGAACGCATCGTGCAGCTCGGCGGAGAACCGAACTTCGATCCCGAGGGCCTCGCGTTGCGCAGTCACTCGGAGTATGTGGCCGGCAAGACGCTCTCCGAGATGGTGCGCGAAGACCTGGTGGCCGAGCGCATCGCGATCGAGTCGTACGGCGAGATGATCGCCTACATCGAAGGCAAGGATCCCACCACGCGCCGCATGCTGGAGGAAATCCTTGCGAAGGAAGAAGAGCACGCCGAGGAACTGGCGAGCATGCTCGAGGATCTCGGTCGGCTGGAGGCGAGGCGCGGCGAGGGTGTCAGAACGTAATCGGTTGCGGCGTGAAGTCTGTTTCGCCGAGCAGCATCTGCACCCCGAAGCCTGCACCCCAACTGGGCCCTCGACTCTGTGCGCGGAACTCGCGCGGCCAGTTGACGCCCGCGCTCACCTCGAACACCAGCCACTCGCGCAATGCGGCGAACCGGTACCCGCCCTTGACGCCGTACTGCGCCAGCGGGACTTCGGCGTCGGTCTCGCCTTCGATGCTCAGCTCCAGGGCAAGTGAGCGATTGCGCGGCATCGTGCGCAGCACCTGAAGTGCGGTGAAGCCGCGCAATCCGCTGGTCTTCTGGGAGGCCGTTCCGGAGGTGGACCAGGTAGCCAGCCAGCGTTCGTTCCAAAGGCGGTCGAGGTCGAATCGCGTGGTGAGGCCGAGTCCTTCGCTGTTCTGCCAGAAGGCGGTCTCGCGAAACGTCGAGATGTAGCCGTCGGGGGCCCCGCGGCGGTAGCGCCAGCCCGTCTTCACGAAAGGATCGAGCGGAAACCGGACGCGCACTCCGACGCCCGCGTCGAAGCTGCCGCCGTTCGGGCGAGCCGCCAGGAAGGAGACGCCGGCGAGCGTCTGGTCTGCAAGAGCCCCGCTGCGGGACAGAGGCCGGGCGCCCCGATTGCGCTGCCGCCCCGCGACCACGTCATCGCGGTCGACCCGGCCGATGAATGCGTTGAACCGTTCATCGAAACCTGGCAGCGGTGCATCGACGCGAAACCGGAAGCGCTGCGACATCCCGTCGAACTCGGTCCACTCCGTCGCGGAGCTGACGCTGCCGCTGATGCGGCGATAGCGTGATTCCGGATACTCGGAGCCCGAAAGGCCATCGAGTCGTTGCGCCGACCGTCGGATCAATTGCTGCAGGCCGGACCGCGCTCCATCGAGCCACGGAGCCGTATCGGGTTGGGCGATCCCGGATGCGACGCCACCCGCCGCCCACAGCAGCACTGCGGGCAGGACGCGAAGCCGGGAAGATGAGCCAGCAGGATGCATGAGGCCATTGTTGACCGATGCGTTTGCGACACCGTCGGTGCGCGGCGCCTGTTGGCGTGGGAGGGCGCCTACGCTTTGCATCGCAGCAACAGGCGTGTCCCGGTCTGTACACCAGGGCACATCAGCGCGGGGCCGCGGCTAACCACGCGCTGCCCGCAAGTGACTGAAAAGGCACGGTTTCGGCCGCGGCAGCACGCTGGTCGATGGAGGTGGCACGGGCATTGCTAATGATTGCCTGCATCACCTCTGTTTTTTGCCAGGAGCAGGCAATGATCCAAGCGAACGAAAGTCCTGTGGAGACGCGAACGACGGCCTCGCGTCTGCTGCGGCCAGGAGCGCAGTCACGTCGCGACGGGTATGCGCCGGTCGACTACGCGTTCCGCGAAGTCCAGGGGCTCAGCAAGGACTCACTGGCGGCGCACCGCGAGCTCTACCTCGCGTACGTGAAGCAGGCCAACGAGGTCTACGACGCCGTCCGGAGAGGGCCAGCGTTGCAGGGCAATCCGGCCGTCACCCACGTGCGCGAGTCGCTGTCGCGACGCTGGAGCTTCGAGGCCAGCGGCGTGCGACTGCACGAGTGGTACTTCGAGCAGCTGGACGGTCGACCGGGCGCGCGCTCGCCCGCGGCGGGTTCCAACGCAATGGCAGCGATGGATGAGGCGTTCGGCGACTTCGACTCCTGGCTGCTGGACGTCCAGGCACTCGCGGAAACGCGCGGCGTGGGCTGGGTCGTAACGGTGCTCGACCCGCGCGCGCGCCTGCTCGCCAATGTCTGGGTCGACCTGCACCATGTCAGTGTCCCGGCCGGGCAGCGCATCGTTTTCGCGCTCGACCTCTGGGAACACGCATACTGGACCCAGTTCGGCAGCAAAGGCCGGAAGGACTACGTGCGCGCCGTCATCGAGAACACGGACTGGCGCGTCGTCGAACAGCGCTGCGTGGATTGACTCCGCTGCCCGACCACCATGGGAAGGTGTAACGCATGACAACGGCCGAGCGGATCCGGGTACTGGTTGCAGAAGATCACGAGGATCTGCGTGCGGCATTGCAGTTGCTGATCGGGTGTGAAGCCGACCTCGTCTGCGTCGGGGCCACGGGCTCCGTGGGGATGCTGCTGCAGCTCGCGGGTGAGTGCGCGCCGGATGTCGTGGTCCTGGATGTCGAACTTGGCGGTGAGTCGGGTCTGCAGGCATTGCCGCGCTTGCGCGCACTGCGGCCGAGTACGCGGATCGTCATCTATTCCGGCCATTCCAGCGATGCGATGGCGCGCGGCGCGCTGGCGGCCGGCGCCTCGGCGTACATCGTCAAGACGGGTGACGTCGCCCCTCTGTTCGCCACCCTGCGTCAGGGCATCGGTGACTGACCCGACCGCCACCGACGCGGCGCTGCTGGGCGCCTGTGAGCGCCGCTTCATGGGCGCGGCAGCTGCGACGTCGGAGATCCTCTGGACCAACGACTCCCTCGGCCAGATGCGTGGCGAACAGTCCGCGTGGCTGGACTTCACCGGGCAGAATTCCGCCCAGTGTCAGGGCGACGGCTGGGTGGACGCCGTGCACCCTGACGACGCGGCCGGGACGACTGCGGCGTGGCAGCAAGGGGTGGCTGCCGGCGTGAACTTCACGTTCGAACACCGGGTGCGACGCGCCGATGGGGTCTACCGGACCTTCGCAGTGCGCGCAGTGCCGGTCGCCGACGAATCCGGGCAGGTCGCGGAATGGGTTGGCGCGCATCGCGACGTATCCGAGCAGCGCCAGCTGGAGGCCGAACTGCTCGAATCCTCGCAGCGTCTGCAGCTCGCGCAGGATATGGCGCGCGCCAGTGTGGAGAGCGCGGCCCGGACCAAGGATGATTTCCTGGCGACGGTATCCCACGAGCTGCGTACACCTTTGAACGCGATGCTCGGCTGGACGAGCCTGCTGCAGCGTCCGAATCTCGCTCCCGCGGCGCTCAGCGAAGGCCTGCGGATCATCGAGCGCAACGGGCGCGCCCAGGCGCGCTTGATCGAGGACTTGTTCGACGCCAACCGGCTGATTTCCGGCGAGTTCGATCTGGACCTGCAGTCGGTAAGCCCGGATGCGGCGGTTCGCGCCGCGATGCAGACTTCGGCGCCGGCGCTCGCTCGGCGCCAGCAGATCCTGGTCGATGAGCTTGGCGCGTCGGGCGCGGTCGTCCAGGGCGACTCGAGCCGGCTGCAGCAGGTGGTCAACCACTTGCTGTCGAATGCCGGAGAGTACAGCCCATCGGGCGCACGCGTCCGGGTGCGGACCGAAGCGGACGACGGATTCTGGCAACTGCAGATCATCGACACCGGCGAGGGGATCCCTCCGGGGTTTCTGCCGCATGTCTTCGAGCGCTTCCGCCAGAACGAGTCAGGGGTGCAGCGACGCCATGGCGGGCTGGGCCTCGGGCTTGCGATCTGCCGGCAGATCGTCAGCCACCTCGGTGGCGAGATCCGGGCATTCAGCGCGGGAGCCGGATTGGGGGCCACGTTCGCGGTCCGGCTGCCGCTGCTGGACGGCGCGAAGTCCTGTCCTTCGGGCACGGATCCCGACCCGCCTTCGCAGCCCTTGCCCGACAACAGCCTGCGCGGTCTTGAGGTGCTCGCCGTCGATGACGAACCGGACGCACTCGAGTATCTGGCGCGCATGCTGCGGGAGAACGGCGCCGCGGTGACTGCGGTCAGTTCTGCGCAGCAGGCTCTGGACAGTCTCGGTGCCGGGCCGCTCCGGTTTGACGTCCTGGTCAGCGACGTCGGCATGCCTGGGACGAGCGGCTACCAACTGATCCGACAGATCCGCGCCGATCCGCGGTTCGCCGCGAGCGCGCTTCCGGCGATCGCGCTGACCGCATTCGCACGGGCCGAGGACCGCGATACCGCGCTCGCGCAGGGATTCCAGGCGCACATCGCCAAGCCGTTCCATCCGGAGGCGCTGATCCGCGCACTGTCGAGCCTGGCGCGTCACGTCGGTAAGCAACAACTGACCTGACATCGGCGCGCCCACCGACGGCTCCGGAGGCGGTCGCGGCGCAGCCTGGGCCACCTGCGGACTCAGGTCCCGCCGATCTGGCACAGCTTCATTACGGACATCAGTCGGGCCGCCCGCTGAAGCACGCCGCGGATGCAGCTCGCGCCTTACGGGGCGCGGGCCGCCGACGCGTCAGCCTAGTAGCCCTTCTTCTCGGGCATCGGATGATCGTTGGTCATTCCACCCGGGGCCATGTGGTCGTTGTCCAGGCTCTTCAGATCGACCATGCCGTTGGCTCCTTTCTTCATCTTCTTCCACATGGCTTCGTGATGCCTGGTGAACTCGGCCTTGGAGACCATGCCATCGCCATTCGTATCCATGGACCGCATCATCTCGCCCATCTTCATCTCGTCCGCGGCAAGAGCGGCTGCGCTGACGAGCAGCCCGGCGACCAAAGCGGCCTTGATTGTTGATCTCATGCGCATTTCCTCATTTTGACTGGAGTGCTGTGGGGGGATCAGCGTAGCGCGCAAGGCGGGCGACTGCCGCCTGCCTCCTGCCGCGTGCTCCTGTAGGCCGGCCCCTACGCAGACTCGCGCAGCTCGCCGCCGTCTTCTTTGCAGCGCGCTGCACCCATCATCGCAGCGGATGTCGGCAGCCGGGTTGACGCGCTGATCTACAAGGACGGTCGAGGCCGATTTCAAGGGCCTGCCACCCGCTGCGTCGCTGGGGCCTTCCACCACCTATGTCCTCTGGGCCATCACGCCGAAGGGCCGCGCCATTGGCATGCTGACGGCGCTCCCTGCCATCGGATCGCATGCTCCGCCTACATTCCTGCTGCGGTGCCTCACGCAAGGTGCCGCCATTGACGTCCTGCACCTGCATGACATGCCCAATCTCTGTGCTTCTCTTCTGCTTGTAGTTTCACTGGTCGTGGCGGCGACCAGTCCCGCGCCGGCTTCTCCAACGGCGTCGCGGGGCGTCCCATTCGCGGACGAGCATCCCCGACAGGAATGCCGCCAGACTCGATGACGCCCTCGCCACCACGTCCGATCGACGCCCTGGTGCTGCTTCAGCGCGATCACTTCGAGACCGCAGACCTGTTTGCCGCATTTGCGCTCAGCTCGCAGGATCGGGCGAAACAGCAACTGGCGACGAGGATATGTCGGGCGCTGACGATCCATGCGTTGTGCGAGGACGAGTTCCTGTATCCGGCCGCCTATCGAATGATGGATCGCGATCTCATCTATGCCGCAGAGATTGAACACGCGAGCGCAA
Source organism: Gammaproteobacteria bacterium (assembly GCA_031431655.1). GTDB lineage: Bacteria > Pseudomonadota > Gammaproteobacteria > Steroidobacterales > Steroidobacteraceae > UBA964. The sequence goes on from JANPDV010000171.1 coordinate 16,877, forward strand.
TCGAGCTGATCGACGCCATCACCGCGTCGTCACCAGCGGACGATGCCTTCAATGCGACCGTAAAGGTGCTGGGCGACCAGGTTCGGCACCACGTGGCTGAGGAAGAGGCCGAGCTGGTTCCGCGCCTGCGACAGAGTGGCCTCGACCTGATCGCCCTTGGGTACGCGATAGCGGAGCGCAAGCAGGGACTCGAGGCGAAGCCGCACCGTTCGGAACTCTGCCGGCCCCCTCCGGCGGCCGCTCGCTTGGTGGCCGCGAAATAACGCGGCCCCAGCCAGCCCACCCTTGTCGGCGAACTCTCACGTGGTCTTCAGTTGTTGCCCGCTGCGACGTCAATAGAGGCGGTTCCAAGATCCACCGCCTATCGAAGAACACCGAAGACTTTGAGTCCATTCCCACTCAGACCTGCTCCCGGAGACCCCTGATGACTACTGCGAATCATTCTCGAGCGAAGCCCACGTCGTCGGACGCGATCGCGCTGCTCACGGCCGATCACCGCGCCGTCAAGAAGCTCTACAAGCATTACCAGGCCCTCATGGAAGACGGCGCGGATGCGGCGGAACGTGGCGAGGTCGCACAGCGGATTTGTACTGCCCTCACCGCCCACGCGGCTGCGGAAGAGGAAATCTTCTATCCCGCGGTGCGGGAAGCGATCAACGACGATGATCTGATGGACGAGGCGGATATCGAGCATGCCTCGGCCAAGGACCTGATCGCGCAGATTCAAGCCATGAATCCGGGCGACGACAAATACGACGCGCGGGTGATCGTGCTCTGCGAATACATCCAGCACCACGTCAAGGAAGAAGAGAACGAAATGTTCGTGAAGGCGCGCAAGGCGCGTGGTCTCGACATGCAGCAGCTCGGCGAACAGCTCGCCGCGCGCAAGGCGGGGCTCACCGGTGCCAGCGATCGGGACGACGATGAAGTCGATGCGGATGACGCCCCGGCATCGCGTACCAAGACCCAGAAACGCCCGGCGATGACCTTTACGTCGCGCGCGAGTAAGCGCCGGTAGCAGAATATCCATGGCGAGCAGGAAACGAAGCAGCCCACGCATCTCCACTGTTGCGTCGGCGCTGCCGGAAGGGCTAGAGGTTCGTGACCCCCAGCTTGCCCGCCATGCGTCGGCGGGTCAGCAAGCCGCTGCGCAGCGTCCGCACAATGCAGGCAAACCGAGTGAATATCCGACGGCAGGCGAGGCACCGGAGTTGCCCGGCGAGCACTCCGCCGTGGACCACGATGACGCGGCGGGAACGCTGTCCGAGATCAACGACACGGTCAAGACGGGGACGGCGGACGCCCTTGTCGAGTCAACGCGCGATGTCGGCAACTTCGCGCACCATCGCGTTTTGCCCGCCGCCGTTGCCCTGACGACCAATCAGGGTGTGTCAATTGCAGACAATCAGTCGTCGTCAAAAGCGGGATTGCGCGGCCCGACGATACTCGCGGACTTCATCCTGCGCGAGAAGATCACCCATTTTGACCATGAGCGAATTCCGGAGCGCGTCGTTCATGCGCGCGGGTCTGGCGCACATGGCTTCATGGACGCTCGGCGTCCAGATGTTCACTGCAGCTGAGGCCGAGCAGTGGAGCTTCGATGTCCTGGATGCGACCAAGCTCGTTCCAGAAGAGCTGGTCCCCATCAAGCCGGTCGGACGCCTGGTATTGAACAGAAATCCCGACAACTTCTTCGCCGAGACGGAACAAGTGGCCTTCTGCACGGCCCATGTCATCCCCGGGATCGATTTCAGCAATGATCCTCTTCTCGCGGGTCGGCACCACTCGCCGGCGATGGATCCATAGCGACCCGCAAGGTTGCAATTCTTCTGGCCGACGGCGTTCGCGGTGACGGACTGGTGGATCTCGCCGCAGCCTTGGTCGAGCTCGGGGCGGTTCCACGCTTCATTGCGCCGCGGCGCGCATTTGCATGCGCCGGTGGAGATTGAGCGCGTCATGCAGTCTGGATCGGGTGTGCGTGCAGTCACCACAGATGGACTGGCGATCGCCGTCGACCAGATCGTGTTTGCGACAGGCTACGAGATTCCCAAGGGCATTCCACGCAAGGGTCACAACATTGCGTCGACTTGGGTAATAGCCACCCGTCCGCAGCCTCGGGCACTTTGGCCGGGTTCATGTCTGATGTGGGAAGCTTCGGACCCCTATCTGTTGCACGCAGTACGGCCGATGGCCGCATCATCTGCGGCGGCGAAGACGAAGAGTTCCAGGATGCGGCCCGCCGCGACGCATTGCTGCTGCAGAAGACGGCCGCCCTGGAGCGCAAGCTGAAGGTGCTGCTCCCGAATGTGGATGCGCGCGCCCACTAACCGTGACGTGGCTCTTTCGGGGGGGGCTCAGTCACGGACACTCCCTCGATTGGGGCCATTCCCGGCATGCCCAACTGTTTCGCTGCGCTGGGCTATGGGGGCAATGGCATCACTTTCTCCATGCTCGCCGCTCAGCTGCTGCGCGGCCTCATCACCGGTTACGGTGATCCCGACACAGATCTCGTGTCCTTCGGTCGAACATTCTGAAGTTGGCGCGATCCAGGCACCAAGACCTCGTCGGTACCAAGTCAGGCTCGGTGCGTTGAGATGGCACCGCGACACCCGAGCAGGCGTCGCGGTGCCCGCGGCGGTATCAGGCGCCCGCGGACGGGCGCGCGACGTGGCTAGGATCCGGCGTGTCGAGGGGGGTCGCTGCGGGAGTCCCGCCTTCATCCTCCCAGCGTGCGTTCTGCGCTTCCTTCTCCGTGCTCTGCTCGGCGCTGCGGCGCTTCACGCTGTACCGGTTAAGCCAGTATGACGCGGCGCCTACGGCCCCACCCACCACCAACATTCGAAAGATCTTCATTTTGGTCGTTGCTCCTCAGTCTGCGGCCACAGCCAGTTCGTCGCGACTCAGCGACGCGTGGCGTCCCGCTTTGCGGGACTCCACCGTGTCTCCGCTGAGCCAGGCCCGCCCGGCCTCAATGACGAAGCGCAGCCCTGCCGTTCCTGAGCTATCCCAGTACTCCGCACGCTGCACCTCCACGTCGAGCAGCACCGCGTCGGGATCGTCGACGCCCTGCTCGAACCAGATCTCATGAGCGTTCGACCAGTGGCGCTTCAGTCGCTGTGAGTCGCGTGTGATGTGTGCTCGACCATGCAGGAAGCACTGAGTCTGTTTGCTTTGCATGGTGATGCCGATACTCGGCCGAAGCCCCACTTCCGCAACCAGGTTGTTGCGCGCGTTGGTAATGAACGTAAGACGGAGCGGGAACACGCCCTCGTCGCCGCTGGAGGCGGAGTCCTCGTCGTTGACGATCATCAGTGGGCGACCACTCAGGCTCTCGGTGTCCTGTTGCGTCACTAGCATTGCCAGGCGCGTTTCATCGATGAAATCGGCGATGCGCTGTGCATGTTCTACGGTCGTGTCTTGGGGGGTATCCATTCGAGAGCTCTCCGCGGCGGCTTGGTAGCAGCACGCAGGATCGCCACTCTGGAGTCCAAGCGCAGTCGGTCCAGCAATGCAACGGGCGTCAGCCGGCGCCGACGTGACGTCCTGCGCAACCCGAGGAAGCCAGCCCTGTTGCCCTGTGGGTCGGCCAACTCCTACGCCGACGGACGCCGCACGCTGCTGTCGGTTCTGCAGATCGGCGCGGAGCATGCCCGCGCCGATTCGATTCTTCAACAGTACGGAGATTTCCATGGATCTGAGAGAGATGAAAACGGGGCCGTCAGCCGACTCGGAGCACCGCAAGGACGAGGATCGCACGGCGGCTACCTCAGCGCGGGGCGGAGTCAACGGTGGTGCCCGGGAGGAAGGCCTGATTGGCCTTGCCGCGGGTCCGCTGGGCGCCATGCTGGCAGCGGGTGGGGCTGGCCACGCCGGGAACAAGATCGCGCAACGCATTGGTGAGGCGCCTGAGTGGGGCGTCTACATGCGCCACTTCGCCGACCAGTTCCGCTGCGCGGGGTACTACCGCAGTGGATTCGAATGGCAGGACTACCGACCTGCCTACCACTACGGCTATGAGCACTACACGCGCAATCCGGGACGCCCTTTCGATGATATCGCGCCAGACTTGCGGCGCAACTGGGGGCTGGCGCGCGCCGGCAGCCGACTGACCTGGGAAGATGCGTGCGAGGCCGTACGTGACGGATGGGACTACCTGTCCGGCAACGCGCCGTCAGCGGCCGGTAGTGACTATCGCTAGAAGAACAGTCGGCCGCGTCGCGGCGGTGATGACGCGGCGCGACCGACTGTAGCTCATGCCCGCGTCAGCGAGCCCGGCCGCGGCGGAACAAATTCACCACCGCAAGCAGGATCACGGCGCCACCCAGCGATACCAACAACGACGGAACGCTCACGCCCGCGTTGTTGATGGTGCCGATGCCGAACAACGGGCTCAGCAGCAGTCCGCCGATGAATGCTCCAACGATACCGACGATCACGTTCAGCAAGATTCCCTGCTGCGCATCAGTCTTCATGATCATGCTGGCGACCCAGCCGATCAGTCCACCAATAATCAACCAAGCGATGAAGTTCATATCGTGCTCCCGTGTAGTTGTACTCTCACATTAGACCGAGCTCGGCCCTGCAGGCGGTATACGAGCCCCCCGCGCCTTCATGTAGGTGCGGACTGACAGTCCCGTCAGTCGCAGCACGGTGAAGTTCGTCGTTCCAGGACGATCGCGCGACGACGCGGCAACGAACGCAGCAGTTCGACGGCACTGTAGCCGCGCACGCCCAGACCTGCGTCAAGGCTGCCGCCAAATTCGCCAGTCTCGCGGAACGATATTCCGGCGAGCGTCTGGTCCGCCAGACCCCCACTGCGCACAATCGGACGTGCGCCGCGATTCCGCTGCCGACCGGCCACCAGATCATCGCGGTCGACGCGTCCTATGAATGCGTTGAAGCGCTCATCAAAGCCCGGCGACGGTACGTCCGTGCGGAAGCGAAATTGCTGGCTGAGCCTATCGAACTCGGTCCGTTCGGTCGCGGTGCTGACGGTGCCCGGCGCACGTGGACGTCGGATCCGCCCGACGGATTGTAACTCTCCGCGACGACCGACCCCCGGGCTTACAACAGATGCGTTTTCGGGAGCCGCTCTGATCGGTGCCAAGGCTATCAGGTCACTGAATTTTTGGAGTTCGCAACCCGTGGACGACCTTGGGCTGAGATTGGCACGTGCATTGCTCAGTGTTGAGCACCAGCACATCGAATCAGGCAAAGCCAGGAGTGGATCATGACGGAAAAGAAGCCGAACTCGGAGATACAGGGCGAGGGCGACTACGCAGCCGCGCGCCGGCATCGGAAGGATCTGCGCGACTTCGTAAAGCACACCGACGTCGAGGCCGTGGCGCGTCGAGCGGCTCCGGCTTCTGCAGCGGAAGCAGCCGAGATGGAACAGGCGGAGGCGGAAGGCAAGACCCGGGCCAAAGGCTCGTGAGTGGGCCGCATCCCGGTGTGTAGAAGGTCCAGCTCCGTAGCGCGCGCGGCGCGCTTCCACGCCGGCGGCAAGTTCGGTGGCCATGGAGTTCATGGAGGAGTGCTTCGGCGGCTTCGAGCCCTGGTTGGCTGACCTGCACTCAGCGTGCCCGCTCGCATCGTGGCTTTGCTGCAGCCCGGCTCCCTTGAGGCATACGGCTCGCCCCCCCGTGTGGTCGGCGTTCGCTGACAAGGGGTTGGCGGCTAGGCCGACTGCGGTGCGGCTGCGCAGGAGTGAGCATGGCCACAGCCTTAGGCAGTTAAAGGATTCCCATGGCCACTAATCTCTGGGGTTCGAGGCGAGTTGATGTTCCTTTTCGGAACGGGCTTCTCCGTTCATCGCCTTCGGGGGCGCGACGGTCGCTGACCTGGGACTGCATGCACGATCAGGTCGACGCTGCCTATATCTGCTTTTCGAAGTTGCGCCGGTCGGACGCCGACGAGAGCGAACTCGCGGCCGATGCGGCACGGGCGTGTTGGCGACTGAAACGGGTTGTAGGAGTATGCACCGGCGCGACCCGCGCCTCTGGCACCATGCCGCTGCGAGTGCGCGCCGCCTGGCTCGCCCTCAACGTGAGTTGGGGCGCGCGGCCCCGACACGACATTGCCACCGCGCAGCTCGTGGTCGCGACGATGCGCAGTCTGCTGGTCAGCCTGGAGGGCTGCCGCGCGCGGCTCACAGACTCATCGCAGCTCGACGCGGTATCGCGGCGACGCGCGGAGCTCGCGGTAGTGCTGGAGCGGGCGGAAATGGTGGAAGCGGGGCTTCTGCATGCCCGCACACCGCTGTGGGAAAGCTTCATCCCACGCCCCGGCTCCCCATGAATTCAGGTTTACCTCGACCCTACCAACGTTCACGGAGAAGAAATCCATGCCTACTTCCAGCGGTCATACCCAGGCGATTCTGGCAAAGAAAGTGATCGGCACGAATGTCGAGAACATGAAAGGTGAGAAGCTCGGAACGATCGAGGACGTCGTGCTCGACAAGAGCTCGAACAATGTCATGTTCGCAGTGCTGAGCTTCGGTGGATTTCTGGGCATGGCAGAGAAATACCATCCGGTGCCGTGGCCCATGCTCGACTACGCCAAGGACCGCGACGCGTATGTCGTCGACGTCACCCGCGCTCAGCTTGAAGCCGCGCCGGCCGACTCGATGGAAGCCCTGACGCGCGACGACGGTCATGGGGTTCGCGATCGCGCCTACCAGTTCTATCAGACGCCTCGATACTGGTAGTCATCAACCTACGCATGGATGGGGTGTCAACCGGGTTCGCGGGATGTGCGACCTTGTCATGCTCAGTCCCCATAATCCTTACTCGGAGTAAATTCAATGAAGACAATTGTCTGTTTGCTGGCAGGGTCCGTCATCGCGACGGCTGCGGTGGCCGCTGACGAAATTCGGCCCAGCAACGCGCAAGCGGCGGAAGCCCATCGCATGGCCGACACCAACCATGACGGCCTGCTCACCCGTGATGAGTACCTGAAGCACGCTGAGAAGATGTGGTCTTCGATGCCCAAGAACAGCAAGGGCCAGGTCAACCTCGCGAGCTTGGACGCAGGCATGGGCGGCTCGATGTCCGACCGAAAAGGGACCTCGGGCTCGCAGGACTCGATGGGGTCGCGGGGCTCCATGGGTTCGAAGGATTCGATGGGATCCAAGGGGCCGACGGGCACGCAGGGGTCCACCAGCTCATCGAGCTCGGGTGGTTATCCGCCAAGCGATCCGACCGAGCGCCCGGCGCTTCCGACGGACCCGGTTCCGGATTCGGGCACTTCTGGCTCGATGACGTCCACCGACAAGAGCTCTGGGAAGTCGAGCGACACGACGCGCCGCTAGGCGCGTGTTGCGGCGAGGTGGCCACCTCTCGCGGATGGCCACCCCGCCTTTTGGCTTGCCAGCAGCAGGGATACGTGTAGCCATGCGGTTGATGATCTGGTTGCTGTCTGCCTGGATTCTTCTATCGCCGCTGATTTTGACTGTGGTGTCGCGCCTCTTCGACGATGGTAGCGACGAGGCAGGATCATGGCCGCGACGCCCGCATTCTTCGGGAGTCGTACCACCGCATGAACGGCGCACCTGAAACGCCGTGCACGACGATGGAGACCGCAACCACGCTCACGACACATTGAGTGATCCGCACGTCCGCGCTTTCGAGCGCGGCGCTCTGAAGGGCGAAGAACAAGTAGTAGAGCGATCCAATTCCGCGGATCCCGAACCAGGCGAATAGACGCCACGGCATGCTCAGTCGTACCCCGCCCGGCAGCGTCAACCAAACGCTGACAGGACGCACCACGACCAACAGCAAGGCTGCCACTCCGAGCCCTTCGATCGACCACGTGCCCCCGGACAGCGCGATACCTACGGCAACTACTACGCACAGCTCCGCGATTCGTTCCATCTGCTCGTTGAAGCCCATCAATGACGGGCCGACATCCTGGGCCTGGGGCGTACTTCGATCGACACGCCGAACTGCAATCGCGGCAAAGAACACCGCTAGAAAGGCATACCCGCCCAGAAGGAGTGCCACGCCGTACGCGACGGCCATCACTGCCAGCAACAGGAATCCACCTGCATGTTCCAGCTCGTGACGCTGCGGCAACCATCGCGGTACGGTGCGCGCGAATGCGAACCCGGTGAAGTAGCCGACCATTATCCCGGCTCCGACCGCCCAAACGACGTCGCGGAGCAACCAGTGCATTGCGAGGTCGAGTGTGAGTGGCTGCGCGAGCAGTACGATTCCGAGGACTACGAACGGAAACGCAGTGCCGTCGTTCAGGCCACCCTCCGAACTCAAGGCGTAGCGCACCAGATCCCGGTCCTCGGGGTGACGACTCTGCACGTCCGACGCGAGCACAGGATCCGTGGGCGCGAGAATCGCCGCCAGCAGTATTGCCAGCGGCCACCCGAAGTCAGCCAGAAAGTGAACTGCAGCGCTCAGCAGAGCAATGGTCAGCACCATCGTAGCGGTAGCGAGGCGCAGGCCGACCCGCGCCGCGCGTGGAGGCGCCGGCACACTCAGTTTCAACCCGACAGCGAACAGCGATAGCAACACGACCAGCTCGCAGATGCTTTTCAACATGTCGACGTCCGCGAGCAGATCGAGTCGAACCCAGTCGAGTGCGGCAGGTCCGATCGACCATCCGATCACGAGATAGATGAGCGCAGGGCTCAGCGGCAGTTGGTCGACTCGTGGGCCCAGCAGCGCCATGCTGGCAAGGAGGGCACCCGCGAATACTGCGGCCCATTGCGGGTCCATCAGCGGGCGCCGCTAGGGCGCTGATGCCGCCGGCCCACTCGCGGACCGCGCGTTGGCCAACGTGGCGAGAATCTCCGCCAGCGCGCCCATGTCGTCGGTGCACAAGTACCAGTCTGCACCCCGGGCGACGGCGCGCCGCTGATCTTCGGGACGAGTTCGTCGCGACAGGATGACGACGGGCACAAGTGACGCACTACCGCCCGGAAGCAGGTCGAAGCCGTTTCCCTCGCGAAGTCGCAAGCCGGTCACGACAGCGTCGATGCCGCCCGCGCTCATCACCCGCCGGGCTTCCGAGGGCCGGTCGGTGATCGCGGCAATGGACCATTGCGGCAGTCGGGCCAGTGTTGCGCAGACTTCCTGCAGCACGCGCGGCGACCGATGTACCAGCAGGACCTGCAAGCTCAAGGTGCTCGGTAAACTTTTCAAGTCAAGTGGGTTTCCCGTTGCAAGTGAGGCGTCGTCGCGCATCATGACCACGGCATCCGCAATTCCCACTCGGTTGAAGCCCGAGACGCGACGCAGTCTTTGCTCGCTGCATTCCGCGGACCAGAGGCATTGCAGAGACTCGGCTGTAAGGCGTCGCTGACGCGAGACGTTGGCACGGCGGTTGCGCAAAGCCCCGCTATGCACTTGACCGCCATTTTGCAGGCGCTTCGACCTCGCGCTATCGCTGTTGGGGTGCTCCACGCGCGCCCATTTGCCGCCCAATGCAACGCCGATGGCGGCCCCTGGTCTTACGGTGCAAGCGTTCGCGCGAGGTCTGACGCACCCCCGGTGGCTGCATGTGCTGCCCAATGGCGACGTATTTGTGGCGGAGACGAATGCGCGGCGCCGGCCCGGTAAGCGGGGAGTCAAGCACTTCATCATGAAGCAGGTGCAGGCGCGGGCCGGCGCCATCGACCACCATTGGACCTGGGATCGGGTTGCCGCCACTGACGGTCGCCGTCGTGCATGCCACGGTCGGCTCGAACAGCAACGTCGCGGAAAGCGGGCTCGCGGCAGAGGAAGGTCGTGCGGCGGTCTGGCTGATCGATCCCATCGCATGCACGCGCCCCGTCAGCGCCGCTCGGTGTTGTCCGGCTTCCTCGATGGCGATAGACGTGCCTACGGACGCCCGGTCGGCGTGGCGCTGGACCGGCGAGGCGGGCTCCTCGCCGCCGATGACGCCAACCAGGTGACGCCAGGCAAGTTTGCGCGCTGCAGCCGTTGCCGCACTTGACCCCGCGCGGTTGCCGGTGTGCATTCAACCGTGGTGTCGAAGCGGCTCGATCTGGTTGGTCGAACGAGCTGTCGACTTCAGGCTTAGTGGGTGACACGCGCCAGTTCCGCCACGGCGCGCACCAGGTCGGTGACATGGAACGGCTTGGCCAGGTGTCGCTGGAAGCCGGCTCGCAAAGCTGCTTCGCGATCCTCCGGGCGCGCAAATGCCGTCAATGCTACGGCCGGAAGCGAACGCTGCTCGACCGACCCGCAGGTTCTCACTCTGCGGATCAAATCGTAGCCACTCAGTTCGGGCAAACCGATGTCGCTGACCATCACATCGAACGGGGGCGCTGCGGTGCCCAGACTTCGCAAAGCGCGGGTCGACGAGTCCACCGCTATCACCTCGGCACCTTGCTCCCGCAGCACTCGCGCAAGATACTCGAGTGCGTCGGGCTCATCATCAACTGCCAGGACACGCAGGCCTCGCAAAGCGTCATTCGGTAACGCCGGCTGCGTCGAGGGTCTCGCGTCGCCGTCCCGCGCGCCCGTCTTCGCAGGCATGAACAGCGGGATGCCAACTTCAAAGGTGGCGCCTCGGCCAATTCCCTCGCTGCGCGCGAGAATGCGGCCGCCCAAGTGCTGGACGATCTGCTTGCTTATCGCAAGCCCAAGGCCCAGACCGCCGTGTCGCCGCGCGCTGCCCGATTCTCCCTGGAAGAACCGATCGAAAACATGCGGAAGAACCTCCGCGTCAATACCCTCGCCGAAATCAGTGACGCGCAGTTGCCACATATCGACGGTGGTATCGGACGTGATCTCGATTGCGCCACCTTCGCGACTGTACTTGCCAGCATTCGCCAACAGGTTGGTCGCCACCTGCTGAAGGCGCCGCGGATCGCCCAGAACCACGGCCCCAGCACCGCACAGGGTGCACGACGACTGCAGTCGTTTGCGAGCCAGTTCCGGTGCTGCACTATTGAATGCCAGTTGAACCACCGCATCGGGATCGAACGGAGCCAGCTCGAAATCAAACTTGCCCGACATGAGGCGGTTCGCGTCGAATAAATCCTCGATCAAACGGGCCTGCGCCCGGCCATTGCGCTCGATGATTCCGAGGCCTTGCGCGAGCACGGCGGGTGTCACGGTGGGACGCTTCAGCAGGTGAGTCCAGCCCAGCATGGCATTGAGCGGGGTCCGCAGCTCATGCGAGACCGTCGCGAGAAAGTCGTCCTTGGCCTTCGCGGCGCTCTCCATATTGGTGCGCGCCGCACGCTCCGCGGCGAGCAGGCTCTGCTGCTGCGCCTCGTACGTTTTTCGATCGGTGATATCGTGCAGAGTCCCGATGGCGCGCAGCGTCCTGCCATCGGTGTTCTCGACGAACAAAGCGTGCACCCGTGCCCAGCGCGCACGACCGTCGGGTCGCTCGAACTCGAACTCGAACTCGACCGTCGTGGCGCCATCGGCCGCGCGCGTTTCGGATGTGATGGGGAGCAGGCGTTCGCGATGCTCTGGCCGCACGCGCAACAGCAGTGCGTCTGGATCGCGATCGAACTCTCGCGCCGTAATCCCCGAAATCGTCGCGCATTCCGCATCCCAGTGCATGACGCGCCGTTCGTAGTCCAAGCTCCACATCCCTGTGCGGGCCGCGCGCAGCGCCAGCTTCAGACGCTGCGATGCGTCGCGCAGGTTGGCTTCAAGACCGCGCTGATCCGTCACGTCTCGATGCACACCGATCCATTCCGTCACGGTGCCGGAGTCGTCCAACACTGGAGTAGCTCGGATAACAAACGTGCGGTAGACGCCATCGTGGCGCCGCACACGGTTCTCGGAGGCAAACGGTTCTCCGCGAGCCACCGCATAGCGCCAATGCAGTCGCGCATCCTCTACATCGTCAGGGTGAAGCGCTGTCAGCCAGCCTTCACTGGCCCAGGATTCGGACTGTTGTCCGGTAAAGGCGGCCCAGCCCTCCTGTAGAGGATCCATGGCCCCTGCAGGGTCGGCTGTCCAGACAATGTCCGCAGTGGCGGAGACGGCCGCCTTGAAGCGCCGTTCCGACGCCTTCAGTCGTTCCTCCGCCAGCTTTCGCGCGCTGATCTCCGCAACATTACCGACCAGTCGAGCCACCCGGCCCGCCTCGTCGCGCACGGCTACGGAGTGATCCCAGACCCAGATATAGTGTCCATCTCGGTGCCGCACGCGGTACTCCACGTTGAAGCGGGCCTGGCCACTATCGATGGCTGCGTGCCGTGCCTCCTCAAGCATCCGCACGTCATCTGGATGCAGCCGAGAACGCCAGAACTCGACGTCGATCCCGGGATCGCCTGCATCAAACCCCGTCATCTCCTCAAATGCGCCACTGCGCCAGATGGCGCCGGTCGCCAGGTCCCAGTCGTACACGTAACTGCGCAGCGCCGCCGCCGCGAGCTGCAGCCGTGACTCCGACAGCCGCAGTGCACTGAGTTCATCGATTCGATCAGTGGAAGGCACGTCGGCGCGGGGGTCGCGATCCATCGGTTCGACCGCGGTCAGGACCGCGATCCCGCCTGACGAATCGCTTCCAACAGCTGACTTACATCCCCGTTCTTGGTCACATAGCCTGCGGCGCCGGCCTCGAGCGCGCCGCGGACGATGCTGGGATGCACGTGTCCGGAGTAGATCAGCACGCGTGCATCCCGGCAGGCCGTCTGGATGCGCGACAGGCTCTTCAAACTCGATTCTCCCTGCAGTTCGATATCGAGGACCACCACGTTGGGAGCGAGTCGTTCCCCGGCCTCGACCACTGCGGCGATCGTCGAAACCGCACCGACGCAACACAGATCCGGTTCGTCCGATACCAGGACCTCAATTACTGCGCGGAGATCCTCGTTGTCTTCCGCCACCAGGACGCGAATGCGCTCAGCGGAATCCATCGGCCTGCTCCTGGGTTGCGCCGGGGGCACGGCACCCACCGTCCGATGGTAGTCAATCGCGAAGGCAGGCGCTGTAGGACTGACACCGACATCGCGCTCACGCAATATCGCCTAGAAGCGCCAGGCGACCGTGAGCCACAACGCATTGGTCTCGTCCGTGTCCTTTGCATCGAATATCTCGTACTCCGGGGAGAGTATCCGCCGCCGAAGATTTGAAGCGGAGCCAGCGCCGCCGTCAGTCTTCGGATAGGCACGCTCCCTCCTGAGGTATGGAATTCAGAGAGCGCAGCTTGCGCGGGGCCCGGCGTGGCGGGATCAACCGACTCGCGCAGAGTGGCACATGTGGGATTGAGCCTACGCGCGCTCGCGGCAGCGCTCTCTAGGGCGTAGGGCTGTAACGAGCTACCTTGACGCAATGCGACTGCTTCTATCCTGGTTGTTCGGTGTGCCGGTAGCGTTGCTGCTGCTGGGCAATGCGTTCTCCGTAGGGTTGGCCGATGTGATTGGGACCGAGCGCGTCACAGGACGCGACCGCGCCGATTGCGAAGGCATTATCGCAGGCGCAGATGCACGACATGCTGGCTGCGTTCCCCCGCTCGAGGAATCTCATTACCGCTGATCGGGACGCCGTCCAGCGTCAGGCTCGCGATTTCGCGCCCAGACCCACCGTTCTGAATGTTGACGCGATAGTGGTTCACCCCGGAGCGGAACTCGAACTCGCAGTCGCGCCAACCCTCAGGGAGGCAAGGCGCAAACGTGATCCGGTCGTGGAAGATCCGAACGCCGATGACGGCTTCCAGCGCTGCCCGGTGCATCCAGGCAGCGGCGCCGGTGTACCAGGTCCAACCGCCGCGGGTCGCGTGGGGGGCCTGCGAGTAGACGTCTGCTGCGAGGACGTACGGCTCCACCTTGTAGGCACCGCTGCCACGCCGGGTCGCCGAACGATGAATGGGGTTCAAGGCTTCGATCAGCTCTGCGACATCGACCGTTCGACCCTGTAGTGCGAACGCCATCAGCGTCCACACCGCAGCATGGGTGTACTGGGCGCCGTTCTCCCTCACGCCGGGCAAGTAACCCTTGATGTAACCTGGCTCCAGCGGGGACCGATCGAAGGGCGGCGTGAAGAGCAGCACCAGCGCCTCCGCATCCTTCACCAGGTACTCACGCACTGAATCCATTGCGATGCGCGCATGCTCGTGGTCGCCGGCACCGCTGAGCACGGCCCAGCTCTGCGCTATGGCATCGATGCGGCACTCCGAGTTGCTCGCTGAACCCAGTGCGGTGCCGTCGTCGAAGTAGGCACGGCGGTACCAGGCGCCATCCCAGCCAGCTGACTCGGCAGCGGCCCTGAAGCCGTCAGCGGCAGCACGCCACGCAGCGGCACGCTTTCGGTCACCGCGACGTTCGGCCTGCGGGGCGAACGCATCGATAGTGCTGATCAGGAACCAGGCCATCCATACGCTCTCGCCGCGGCCCTCGATGCCAACCCGGTTCATGCCGTCGTTCCAGTCGCCGCCGCCCATCAGCGGCAAACCGTGCGGGCCCGCGCCAAGACTGATGTCGATCGCCCTCGCGCAGTGTTCATACACCGAGGCACACTGGTCGCTGGTGCGCGGCTCGAAATGCGCGTCTTCGCGCCCCGGCTCGACGGCGGACCCATCCAGAAAAGGCAGAACAATGTCCAGCAATGCGCTGTCTGCGGTTGCGGCGAGGTAGTGAGCGGCCACGTACGGCAGCCACAGCCGATCATCTGCAAACCGCGTACGCACACCACGACCGGACGGCGGGTGCCACCAGTGCTGCACATCGCCTTCGACGAATTGCCGCCGGGCGGCCCTCTCATTTTGCTCGCGCGCGAGCTCGGGCTGTGTATGCAGCAAGGCCAGCGTGTCCTGCAGTTGATCGCGGAAGCCAAACGCACCCCCGGCCTGATAGAACGCCGCGCGCGCCCAGAGACGACAGCTGATCACCTGGTATAGCAACCAGTGATTGACCAGGATGTCGAGGCCTCGATCTGGCGTGCGGATACGCAGCGCCCCGAGGCGCTCCTGCCACGCGGCCTGCACCTCGCGCAACGCAGCAGTGGGTGAACGCGCTCGACTGGACTGGATGAGGCGCAGGGCATCGTTTCGATCGCTACCTTGACCCAACGTCACTGTAAACCAGTCGGTCGCGCCATCCGCCAGTTCGAAGAAGGTGGTCAAGGCTGCGCACGGGTCGAACCCGGCGCCGGTGCGACACGAGAGAGCGGGCGTCTGCGCAAGCGCTGCGGGTGCGGTCGGCGATCCGTGCCGCCCCAGGAACTCGCGCCGACTACCTGTCCATTGAGTTGCGCGACCGCCGAGATCGAGCCACGCCACACGGCCGGCGAAGTCGGCGTTCCAGGCATTTCGGGCGAGCATGGCGCCGCCCGCGACTTGCTCGGTTACGACGAATGGAGCGTGCTGGGCGCGGCCTGTTCCCAGCACCCACTCGACCCAGGTAGTCAGAGAGAGCCGACGCCGTCGACCAGAGTGGTTGGTCACACGCAGTGCACACCACTTGATCGGCTCGTTGCAATCAACCCAGATCGTCATCTCAGCAGCAATGCCGCCCACGTCGACCGAGAATCTGCTGTAACCGCGACCATGCGCGACCCGGTACCGCGCCGAAGGCAGGCGAATGGGTTGTGCGCATGGACTCCAGAGTCTGCCGCTCTCTTCGTCGCGCAAGTACAGCGCTTCGCCCGAGGGATCGCTCACCGCGTCGTTGGACCAAGGGGTCAGCATGTTCTCGCGGCTGTTCTGCGCCCAGGTGAACGCGCTGCCCGCCTCGGTCAGCAGCGTTCCGAACTGGGGATTTGCGAGCACGTTGCTCCAGGGCAGCGGCGGCCGACGTTCGCCCCGCAGCTCCATCACATACTCGCGGCCGTCGTCGGCAAAGCCGCCGAAGCCGTTGTAGAACTCCAGCTCCAGCGCGGGCGCACCGGCGTCGTCCGTGGCCTCGATCGGCAGCGGAGCATGCTGACCGCGGTCGACGGCTGGCCCGCGCACTCCGGAATCGACCGAAGCAGTGACATTGGGGCGCTCCAGTTGTTCGGCTAGGCTGCCCTGTCTAGGTACGATCACCGCACGCGGTGCTGCCAGCAACAGAGTGAGTTCGCTCGGCGTTAGCGTGCTGGCCTGCAGTACACGGGCAATCGGACGGCCGACGCCGGCGACGCCTTCCGTCCACGCGGCTGCCGTTCGTGCGGTCTCCTCGAGCGCCTGTTGCAGGTCTTGCTGGTAGGAATGCGCGCGCTCGTTCAGAAGGACCACGTCTACGATCAGCTGCTTGCTGCGCCAGTACTCCTGCGCCCTTAGCATCTGCCGTGCAGCTTCGACGTGCTCCGGGTCGCTGCAACGGACAAGCAGGATGGGCCGATCGCCGGAGATCCCAAAGCGCCACAATGCCGCGGCGCTCGAGTCGTTGGCGGCGAGCAAGTCGCGCTCCGAGCGCAAGCGGTAGTCGGCGTGTACGACATGGCCTGCCAGTTCCTGGAACAAGCGGGCCTCCTGAACGTCGACGCCTAGATGATGCAGTCCGGCGCGCGCGTACGTCCACGCCTGCATCGCAACACGTTCGAACTGGTCGCGCTGTCGAAGTTTATCCGCGAGGCGCAGTGCAGCTTCTCGCGTAGGGCAGACAAATGTGGAAAATGTGATGACGCGCGTCTCGCCCGGCTCCAGCGCCACCCGGACCCGCAGGCTGAAAACCGGATCGAGGACAATGCCTGCGGTGTTGCTCAGAGGCCGGCCGTCCACTACGGATATCGGTGCGCTCAGGTCCGAGTTCCGGCCCAGGAAGCGCGCGCGGTCGGTCTCGTATTGCAGCGAGTCCAGAACATCGCCGTCCGCCGCCAGCACGTGACCGCCCCACACCGACGCGTCATTGTGACTACGCGGCCGTCGGTGCGCCAACAGCGTGCCGCGCAATTCGGCAATCCATTCCGTTTGCACGAAGAGATTGGAAAACGCGCGATGGGCTACGTCAGCGGCCAGTGGCGCAAGGACGACTTCGCAGTAGGAGGTCACTTCGACGTTGCGCTGGTCCGGCCCTTCGTTGTGCAGCGTCAGCCGCCGCAGTTCTGCATCGTCCTCGGGTGAGACGACGACCTCGAGCAGGCTTTGTACCCCGCCGTCGCGTCGCAGCCAGCTGGCGCGCTCTTCGGCGAACCGCGCCTCGTAGAACTCAGCGGGCACACCGGTAGGCTGAAAGGTGGCAGACCAGACGCTACCCCGGTCGACATCCTTGAGATACAGGAAGCTACCGAGCGCATCGCGCGTACCGTCCTCGCGCCAGCGTGTGACCGCCATGCCGTTGCAGACGCTGTAGCCGCCGCCGGCGGCTGTGGCCATTACCGCGTAGCGGCGATTCGAAAGCAGATGCACGATGGGTGACGGTGTAGCGACGTCGGTGACGCGACGCTCCAGTTCCGGCGCTTCCTCGACGACACGCGCTGGAATTCGCTGGTCGCTGATCCTGCGCGGCTGTGCGGAAGGGCCGGGCGCTTGCTCCTCGAGCAGCAGTTCGGCGGCTTGCACCGTCGCATTCGCATGAAAGTGGCGGCGCATGCCGCCCTGGCCGGTGAGCAACGCCAAGCCGTTGGCGATGCCGACGATCGACATGCCTTGGTGGTGAGCCATCCAGGCGCGCACGACGGCTGGCCGCGCGCCATCGGGCCGACGTTCGCGGGTGAAGTCCAGGCTTTCATAGAAACCATAACGACCGAGTGCGCCCAACTCCTCGAGCCGCCGGAAGTTCTCGATCGCCCGCTGTGGGAAGTACATGCAGGCCAGCGCCGTGGCGTAGGGCGCCACCACGATATTGCGTTCGAGGCCACGCCGCAGCGCGATCCCAGGCACGCCGAATGCGGAGTACTGGTAGGTAAGCTCCGCGTCACGCACGTTGTACGCGGACTCCGAGATGCCCCAAGGGACGTCCTTGGTGCTGGCATACTCGATGTGGCTTTGGATGGCTCGCCGCGCAGTGAGATCGAGCAGGCCCTGGGCGGGTTCATGCATGACGAGTGCCGGCATCAGGTACTCAAACATCGATCCGGACCAGGACACCAGCAGAGGCCGGCTTGCCGACCCGGTCAATCGTCGACCGAGGTGTCGCCAGTGCCTGAACGTGACGTCGGCTTTCGCGATGGCCACGAAGCTCGCCAAGCGGGCTTCCGAGGCCAGCAGATCATAGAAGCTGGGATCGAGCAGGCTGTCGGAGTGCCGCCAGCCGATCGAGAACAGCTTGCGCTGCGCATCGAAAAGAAAGGTGAAGTCGGTCGCTTCCACCCGCCGCGCCGCGCACTGCGCCACTGCGTCCAGTTGAGCGATCACTTGACTCGCGGCGGCGCCGACGCGGGCAAGCTCAAAGGTGAACTGCTGCAGGGCCGCCAGGGCCTCGTCCGATGAGGCGTCACCCGCGTTTAGTTCTCGTTGCCAGGCGTACGCCTGCTGGCGCAGCGCTGCGGTGCAGCCGGGCAGGTCCTCGAGGCGGCGAGCGCCAGCGGCTGCGGCGGCTGTCTCGACACGCAGGCGCCACGGCTCCGGCAACCCAGCGGGGATCGGGATGGCAAATGTCTGCGCGTCGCGTCGAAGCGAGGCCGCATCGTCGCGAAAGCAGGTAGCCCAGCTCAGGAGCTCCTCGGTGTCCGCGGATCCAGCATCTGCGGCCAGCGCGGCCGCCAGATCGGCCAGGCGCGACGCGGAACTGCCGATCTCTCGCAGCATCTGCGCCGCCCCCCTCGCGTCAGTCGGGGGTTGCGCCAGCTGCGCGGCACACAGGGTCACCGCGGCTTCAATCTCGGCGGCGCTGACCGTGGCGACCCGATGCTGATCGGACAACCGCAGCAGGCTGTCGCGCACCAGATCCAATGTGTCGCACAGGCCGTCGAGACTGCCGACCCGGATTGCCATCCGACGCCGTGCGTCGTAACACCATTGGCGAAGCGCGAGCAAGTGACCGCAGAGATTGCCACTGTCGACTGTCGAAACATAGCGAGGTTCGAGCGGTGCGGCACGACGCGTGTCGTACCAGTTGAACAGATGGCCACGGTGCTGCTCCAGCTGGTCAATACTCCCGAGCGTGGCACTCAGTCGGTCGAGCGTATCCCGCAACCCGATCCATCCAAAGTCGTGCGCCGAGGCGGTGGAGAGCAGGTATAGGGATATGTTGGTCGGAGACGTGCGGTGCGCAATGACGGGCTGCGGCGACTCCTGGAGATTGTCGGGTGGCAGGTGATTCTCTTCGGCGGTGACCAGCGTCGTGAAGAAGCGCCAGGTCCGACGAGCGATCAAGCGCAGCGGAACGCAGGCGGGGTCGCGGGGCGCGCGCGTGCGCGGCGCGAGGTCCGATGAGCGACTGAACGCACGCGCGATCAATGGCGAAAGCCACCACAGCAGCAGCAAGGGTGCCGCAGCGCGCAGTCCGATTGGTCTGATAGCCATGATGACGCCAGCAACGGCCACTACCACGATCGACGCGCCGCGCATCGACCAGACGAAGTTCGCAACGCCATGACCTGCCATCGACTTCACCTGCGCCGCCGTCACCCACTGCAGGCGGTGTCGGTGCGTGATGAACTGTCGAATCAGCGCGCGACCGATCGCGTCCGCCATCAACCACGCGTTCTGCGCGAGCAGCGCGAGCATTGCGAAGGCGTTGCGCAGATCCTTGAACCAAGCCAGCGTCTCGACCCGCAGCCAGCGCCACGGTGCGGCAGTGCGCAATGCGTGTAGCAGGTGTGTCGCACTACCGAGCGCTCTGGGCAGCAATGTGGGCGCCGCAATCAGGCCGAGGGCAACCCACGACAGGCCGCCGCTCACCCAAACCACCGTCAGCAGCAGGATTGCGGCGGGTGCGATAAGCGAGCGGCGCAGATTGTCGAGGATCTTCCACTTATCGAGCGCGCTGAGATTGCTGCCGGCAACTCCGAACAGCCAGCGCAGAAGCTGCCAGTCACCGCGCTTCCAGCGGTGCAGGCGCGCCGCGGCAACTTCCGAATGAGAGGGAAACTCCTCGTAGCACTCTATGTCACTCGCCAGCGCGGCCCGAGCGTACAGGCTCTCGAGGAGGTCGTGGCTCAGCACTGTGTCTGGAGGAATTCGCCCTCGCATGACCTGGTCGAACGCGGCCAGGTCATACAGGCCCTTGCCGGTGAAAATGCCGGCGCGAAACACATCCTGGTAGACGTCGGAGACCGCACCGGCGTACGGGTCCATGCCGCTCGAGCCACTGACGATGTCACGATAAACCGATTGTTCGCCGCGCCGCGGGAGTAGCGGCACCACCCGCGGCTGGATGATTCCGTAGCCGGCAACGACGCGGCGCCCCGAGGAGTCGAACTGCGGCGCATTGAGAGGGTGAGCGGCTGCGCCGACGAGCTGGGCAACCGCGCCGAATGGCAGGCGAGTGTCGGCATCCAGCGTGACTACGTAGCGGATTCGCGCCGGGTAGCTGATTGCGTCCGCGCGGTCGGGGTCGCCGACGAAGGAGCCGGTCTCGCCGCGTAGCAGGAGCGAGTTGAGCTCTGCGAGCTTGCCCCGCTTGCGCTCCCAGCCCATCCAGCATTGCTCACCGACACTCCATTGTCGTCGGCGGTGCAGAACGTAGAACGCCGGCTCAAGAGCGCATGCGGCGCCGCGCTGCTGGTTCAGGTGTGCAACCCCGGCCCGCGCCGCGTCCAGCAACTCAGCATCGCCCGCCCTGCGTTCCGAGTCCGAATCCGGCCAATCGGTGAGCAGCGCGAAGCGAATCGCCGGATCGCGGTTTGCAGCTGAGTGGACTTCCAGCTGCTGCACGGCGTCGCGTACCTGCTCCTCGGACGTCAGCAGCACCGGCACCACCACTAGCGTGGCGCAGTCAGCTGGAATGCCGCTCTGCATGGACAGTCGAGGTATCCGGCGCGCCGGCAGAAGCCACATGAGCGCGCGATTGACCAGGCTCAGCGCCAGCTCGGATGCCGACACCAATGCGAACAAAGCGAATACAACCAGCGCGAATTCGGCCGGCTGTGCTTCCGCCTCGCGATAGGCCAGCGCCGTGGCACCCGCAGCGATTCCGCCGGTCAGCATCGCAAGCAGCGTGAGATACGCGGTCGCGGCCCGCGGCAGCGTGGCACGCAAGATGCGCTGCTGCAACGACGGCCTCACGCCCAGCCGGACTTCGAATGAGCACCGTCCCGCGTCTATCAGGCAGAAGCCAATGTCACGGTTACTGCATCTGGAGGCCAAATGCGCCTCATGCGCGACTTCCGCCTCCGGGCGGCCACACCGAGTCGCGAGTTCCTCGATCGCATCCCGGTAACGGTCTCGTGTCTGGTGGTCGGCACGCACATAGCCCGCATCGACCCGCAGCGTGGCCTCCACCAGCGAGTTGGCCTCGAAAAATTCGCGCCAGTCGGCTGCGGCGACGTCGCGAAACGAAGTGATTACATTGCGTGCCGTCACATTGTTGGCACTCTGGCGAGCGTGCTCACGCTGTACCAGCTCGTCGGCCCTGAGGCCGTCGGCGTCCAGAGCCGCCTTGAGCGCCGACAGGGCCGGCATTGCGTCGCTGCCTGCGTAACGCAGTCGCTCCACGAGTTGCAAGAGGTAAGGCCCGCTCGCCAGATCGGGTCCGTTGGCCACGCCTGCGCCTGCGAATGTGGCTGAGGTTGCGGCGGCCGTGCTCAGCGCTCGATCTGCGGTTTTGTCGGCGCGAGCCCGTGCCTGCAGGGCCGAGGCGGTGCGTTCCGCGATTCGCCCTAGATTGAGCAGAAGGGTGAGTCGTAGGATCGCGGGCAACGCCCACAACTCACGCATTTGCAGTGTTCTTTGCTGCTGATAGGCGGAAATGAAGACGCTCAGGCGTGCAATCTCAAAGTGACCATCCGAGTGGTTTGCATAGCCGCGCGCAATCGAGCAGATTCGCGGCTCGGCTCGGATGCCCTGCGAAGGATCAAGTTGCGGCAGGCGCCGCAGCAGTTGCGCGGTGAGCGCATCGGGAAGGTCCGTTAGCTGCTCCTCCACCACGTGCAGGTTCTCGATCAACCAGCGTGCCGCCGGCGTTATAGCGCGCTCTTCAGAGACTGCAGTTTCGATTACGTGGCAGGCCTGACGGATACTGCGCGCGATCTCACGCAACTGAGCAGCGACATCGAACCGCCCTGTGGCGGACGTTGAGACTTCGCCGCGGCGCGCCAGCTCCCCTGCGTACTCGGCCAGGCGGTCGTCACCCAGCAGTTCAGATTGCACCGCGTCATCCATTGCCGACCCCGTCCTCAACCAGTTGAAGCCGCGTGCGCGGGCCACGGCGGTGACGCCGCATGACGACGGGTGCGAGGGAGTGTGTTTGGCTTGGTCCCGTGTCGCTATCGGGGCATCAGCGCGGCGTCCTGTAGGTTGGTGCCTACAACCGGTCGGCCGCCGCACCGGGGGCGCGCGCGCGACAGTCTTGCCAAACTGCAGGCCCTTAATCTCTGCCGGACATTCGCCATGCGCCATCAACGCTCCATCGCCACCACCGCCCTGCTGGGCGCGATCGCCTTC
Source organism: Gammaproteobacteria bacterium (assembly GCA_031431655.1). Taxonomy (GTDB): domain Bacteria; phylum Pseudomonadota; class Gammaproteobacteria; order Steroidobacterales; family Steroidobacteraceae; genus UBA964. The sequence goes on from JANPDV010000171.1 coordinate 39,266, forward strand.
TCGATACTCGACGCATCCGCGCAGCAAGTCGAACGGGCTGCGCCAATAATTTCAGGCGAGGTTGCCAGTCGTGTCGACGCCTTGATCTACAAAGTTGGCAGCCGTTCGCGCCTGGATTTCCGCGGCACACCGCTGGCTCCACAAGCAATGGGTACCGCCAGAGTGGACGCCGAGGCGTCACGGACGCTGGTGGACGCGGAGTTCAAAGGCCTGCCCGCTGCGGCGTCGCTCGGTCCCTACACAACATATGTGTTGTGGGCGATCACGCCGGAAGGTCGCGCCAGCAGTTTCGGCGCGATCGACCTCAACTCTCGGGGTTCAGGGCGCGTGGAGGCGACGACTCCACTCAATGGCTTCGCGATGATCGTCACGGCGGAACCGCACTTTCTCGTGACCGCGCCGTCAACGCAGGTGATGCTGCGCAACGTCGCGAAGGAGTTCGAGGGCCGGGTGCAAACCGTCACTACGTTGACCGATCGTGCCGACTACTCGAAGCTCGCACCGCAGCCGGCTGATCGGAAACGTCCGATCGTCATCGATCAGGCGCGCTATGCCGTAGGCATCGCCAAAGTCAGTGGAGCAGATCGTCTGGCGACAGCCGCTTACACCAACGCGGAGCAGGCATTGACCGCAGCCGAGTCGGCGTGGACATCCAAACGGTCGAAGGAGCGCCGACGTGCGCCAGAGCTTGCCAGGCTGGCGATCCAGGCGGGAGAGGACGCACGTATTGCGGCAGTGCGACGTGCTGAGGAGTTGCAAACGGAGCAGGCGCAGCTTGCCGCCGTTGAGGCGACGCGGGCCAGCGAGCGCGCGGCGGCGGCCGCACTTGAGCAGGCGGCGCGAGCCGGTGCGGCGGAGCGCCGGGCCGGCGTCGCCGAGCGTTCCGGCCTCGAGCTGCGGCGCGAACTGCGGGACCGCATGACCGCGATCCTGCCGACCCGCGAGACCGCGCGCGGCCTGGTCGCCGAAGTCTCGGGCGTGCAGTTCGCCACCGGCAGGGCGACGCTGTCCCCGCCCGCGCGCGAGTCGCTGGCACGGCTTTCGGGCGTGCTCGCCGCGTATCCGAACCTCAGCCTGAGGGTCGAAGGCCACACCGACCCGACGGGCAGCGATGCGACGAACCGCAAGCTCTCGATGGATCGTGCGATTACGGTGCGCGACTACCTGATCAACAAGGGAGTCGGCGCCCCAAGCATCGACGTTGACGGGCTCGGCTCCTCGGCCCCGGTGAGCGACAACGCCACCGCCGATGGCCGCTCGCGCAATCGACGCGTGGAGATCATCGTGGGCGGTGTCGGCGTGGCGGCGAACTGAGCCGGGCCTGCCGCCGTGCGGCGGTGCGAGACGGCTGGTCCCGCACCTGGACCGTGGCGGAGCAGGCCAGCCCGCGCCACCAGCGTTGCCACGGCGGTCTCGATCCTGCTCGGCACGCTGGGCCGCCGGGCCTCGTGCCGGTGGCGGCAGAGGGCCTGACGGTACGGCCCTTCGCGGAAGACCTGGATCATCCGCGCTGGCTGCACCTGTTGCCCAACGGTGACGTGCTCGTCGCCGAGACCAATGCACCGGCGCGTTCGGGTGAACACGGGCTGAAGCACTTCATCATGAAGAAAGTGCAGGCGCGCGCGGGGGCCGGCATGGCGAGCCCAAACCGCATCTCCCTGCTGCGCGACGCCGATTGCGATGGCGTCGCCGAGCAGCTCAACGTGTTCCTGAGCGGCCTGAACTCGCCGTTCGGCATGGCCGTCATAGCCGATGTCCTCTACATTGCGAACACCGACGCGGTGGTGCGCACCCCCTATCGGCAGGGAAGTCTCAGCGCGGGACAGCCCGTGCACGTCGTGGACCTGCCCGCGGGGCCAATCAATCATCACTGGACAAAGGACCTGATCGCGAGCGACGACGGTCGCGCGTTGTACGCAACCCGAACGGCCTCGCCTGGGAGCCGCGCACGGGGGCCTTGTGGGTTGCGGTCAACGAGCGCGACGAACTCGGCAGTGATCTCGTTCCCGACTACATCACGTCGGTGCAGCGCGGGGCCTTCTACGGCTGGCCGTACTCGTGGTTTGGCGCGCAGCGTCAGGCCCGACTATGCCGTGGGCACGCACACCGGCTCGCTCGGGTTCGCGTTCAACGATGCGCAACGCGGCCTGCGCAGCCTGGGGGAAGGCGCATTCGTGGGGCAGCATGGCTCGTGGAATCGCAAGCCCGCCAGCGGCTATCGCGTCATCTTCATCCCATTCGTGGACGGTTGGCCGGTCAGCGCCGCGCTGAAGGTCCTGTCGATCCTGGGATGAGGGCAGGGCCCGCCCGCAAAACCCCGGCGGGCGTACCGGCAGGCAGAACCACCCTGAATGTGCTGCCTCGGCCAACCCCGTCGCTCGCCGCCGAAACGCTGCCACCGTGCAACTCCACCAGCTGACGCACCCAGCCGAGGCCTACGCCGAGCCCGGCCTGGGAGGAGGCATGCGTCGGATTGACTTGCCGGAACGGTTCGAACACGTGCGCCAGTGCCTTTGCCTCAATGCCGATTCCGGAATCCCGGACGCGAACGATGCAGCGTCCGGTCCGCTTCCGGAGGTCGACGGCAATTGACCCGCCGACGTCGGTGTACTTGGCGGCATTGCTCAGCAGGTTGACGAAAATCTGCTCGAGGCGCACAGGATCGCCCTGCAGCCACACCGCTTCGCTCGGACAGGCGACGGACAGGCAATGGCCGCGCTGCGCCACGTCCGACTCGGTCGTTTCGATGGCGTGCCGCAATACTTCACGCAGATCCACGCGCTGCGGCAGCAGGACCAGCGGATGGTTGAGGATGCGGGCGCTCTTCATCAGTTCATCGACCAGCTGGCTCATCTGTTGCGCCTGGCGGCGAATCAGGGCGCCCATCCGCGCGACCGTCGCAGCGTCCGCAGCCGTTGCCTCCAGCACCTTGGCCGCGTAGCCGATCGCCGCCAGGGGACTGCGCAGTTCATGGGCCAGCAGCGCAATGGAGGGGTCGGACGACTGGTCCTGCCGAGCTGGTGGCCCTATGACTACCTTTCGATGCGGGAACGGGATCGTGGCGGCCACGCTGCCTGCAGCGCCGCCTGCACCGTTGTGCCCGCGGTTCAGATTCAGTGCGAGGCACTCGACGGGTGACTCCGACGCTGTGCGCGGCGACTGCCGGATGCCGATCGACTCATTCATTGCGATCACTCCGGGCAATGGCGCCGATCCTGGGCACGACGCCGAGTTCCCGCAGCACATCCAACCGCGCGGCGGGGTCCGCGAGCCGGCAGCCGGTCCTGCGGCGGCTGCCGAGGGTGCCATGGGAGGTCTGAACCATCAGGACGTTAATGTGCCACTCCCCGCCGCGTCAGTGCAGTACATTTGCTCAATGTCAGAGAAGTGCGCTGCAACACATCAGCTGCCATCGGAGGCCAGCCCGTGAGGCTGGATCCCGAGCAAGCGACCCGGCGGAATCAACTGCTGGCTGCGCTCCCGGATGGGGAGTGGCAGCGCATGCGGCCGCAGCTCGAGGCCGTCGATCTGCCCCTCGGATTGGTGCTTTACGAGTCGGGCCGCACACTGAGCCATGTCTACTTTCCGACGACTGCGATCGTTTCGCTGTTGTTCGTGCTCGAGGACGGAGCGTCGGCCGAGATCGCGGTGGTCGGCAAAGAAGGGGTCGTGGGTATTTCGCTGTTCATGGGAGGCGAGTCGACACCCAGCCGAGCGGTGGTGCAGAGCGCCGGCACGGGATTCAGGCTGAATTCCACGGCGCTCAAGGATGAGTTCGCCAAGAACGGTCCGGTGATGCACCTGATGCTGCGCTACACCCAGGCCTTGATAACCCAGATGGCGCAGACGGCGGTCTGCAACCGGCATCATTCGCTCGATCAGCAGCTGTGCCGCTGGTTGCTGCTGAGTCTCGACCGGCTGGAGGGCAACGAGCTCGTGATGACGCAGGAGCTGATCGCCAACATGCTTGGGGTGCGGCGCGAGGGTGTGACCGCTGCAGCCGGCAAGCTGCAGGACGCCGGCTTGATCCACTACGCTCGCGGCCGCATCACCGTGACGGATCGGGACGCACTCGCGCGACGCAGCTGCGAGTGTTATGCCGTGGTCAAGCGTGAATACGATCGCCTCCTGCCCGCACGCACCGCCACCTAGTGGCGCTGAGCAACAAAGTGGTGCGGGTGTTGCGTTCATCGAGCGCCGAAACTCAGAGGTCGCGCTGAACTGCAGGCCCGGCCCGACTGCCGCCCGATGGCGGCTGATGTGGTCGCGCAGGATGACGTCGTGCACGCCCCTATCGCCGTCAACCCGATTTCTTCGCGTGCAGCGCATGTCGTGCCTTATCAAGAGGTTGCAAGCCACAATAAGGCTGGGCGGCGCCGTCGTCGGTTCGGTAGCGCACTCAATTGAAGATCCTGCAATGCGGGTTGCGGACGCCTACAAGGAGTGAATCAGCCGCCGCCACGGCGCCGGGTCCACTCGGACCGACCGGGACTCAGGCAGCGTGCCGCCTCACCCAGCGCTCATAGCCCGCCATCCACGACTGCAGAAACCCCCGACTGGCATCGCCGATGCGTCCGTCGGCGTGGACGGGTCAACGCCATTCAGGGGCCCAGGTGTTCTGGTAGGCGAGGCTCGTTTCGACGCCCCAGCCACCTGGGGCTGAGGCGATCGCGTGCGCCGGGCGCATGTCCAGGTGCAGCAGACTGAAAAAGGTCAGGTCGCGGGCGCGCAGCAAACCGTAGAACACACGGCCAGCGTCGTTCAGTTCCTGGGCTGCCGAGAACGGCGACGCCGCGATGAACAACAGCGCAGCGAGCGCAATCAGCCTGGCGCGTGGGGCGGAGGCCTTCAATGCGATTTCCTGGCGTGCAGAACGGATCGACCCTGTTCGAGCGGTCGGTTGACAGCATGAGTACGTGCGGCGCGGTGGTCCGTTCGGTAGCGCACACGGGCTGTACTCCTGGCTCGGCAAGCTCGCGTTCGGCTGGTTCTTCACCGCCAAAGGCGAGAATGACAAGATCGCGCGTCCGGTGCGCAGCTGCGCTCGGGATCCGCACCGCATTTCGATTCGACCGCTGATGAGCGACGTTTCGTGCAACGACGGCCACGCGCTTGCGGTCAGGTAAGGCGCGCCCCCACCAACGCCCAGGTGTCGCGCGCGATCTGCTGTTCTTCGTTGGATGCGAATACGTACACCGCGCAGCTCGATGCAGCGGTGCTGATGGGATTGGTTGCGGCCTGATTGCGAACCGCATCGATGCGAATACCTGCCCACGACAAGCCACCGCAGATTCGCGCGCGCGTCTGGGCGTCATGCTGGCCGATGCCACCGGTGAAAACCAGCACGTCCACTCCTTCGAGCGTGGCGATCATCCCGGCCAGGTGCTTGCGCACCGAGGAACAGAATACGTCCATGGCGAGTCGCGCATCGGCATTGACCGCAGCGACCTGACTGAGTATTCGCAGATCGCTGCTGACACCGGAGAGTCCCATGAGCCCGGAACGGTGATCGACCAGATCCGCGAGCATCGCCGCATCGAAGCGTTTCTCCCTCACGAGATAGATCAGCAGGCCCGGGTCGATATCGCCGCTGCGTGTGGCCATGATCACGCCACCGCTGGGAGTCAATCCCATCGTGGTGTCGATCGACTTGCCATCCTTGACTGCAGTGATGCTTGCGCCGCTGCCGAGATGAGCGATCACGACGCGCTCGCAGCGCTCCCGCGGCAGTTCCTGCGCGAGCTGACGCATGATCGACGCGCACGACAGGCCGTGAAATCCATAACGCCGAAGCCCCTCGAGCCGTAACGACTTCGGAATCGGCAGCACCTGCGCGACCTGCGGCAGTTCCGCATGGAATGCAGTGTCCAGACAGGCCACCTGCGGGACGTCACGGAAGCACTCACGCGCGAATTCGACGATCGCCAACGCCGGAGCCGAATGCAGCGGCGCAAATGCGGCCGTAGCCGTCAGTCTCGCAAGGACCGCGGCATCGATCAGGCAATGCCTCGTCAGCAGTGGCCCGCCATGGACGATTCGATGACCGATGGCAGCGGGTCGTGGTGCCTTGAGTTGCGCCAGAAGCGTGACGATGCGCTGGATCGGTGCCGCTGGATCGGAACTCGCCATGGATTCGAAGACGATCTCGTGAGCGGACGCATCACGCGCCCGGAAAGTCGCCGCTGCGGTCCCGAGCGCCGAAGCTTCGCCCGTCAGAAACGGCTCGCACACCGAAGCGTCCACCCGGAACAAGCCGAACTTGAGCGAGGACGAGCCGCTATTCAGCGCGAGGACATGCAATGCCGCTTGGGTGCTCACCGCCTGACCCGCGGGCTCAGCCCGCCGTGCTGCTCCACTTCCAGTCAAGGATCTCCGGCATGTCTTCGCCATGCTCTTCGATGTAGGCCCGGTGATCGAGCAGCTTGCTCGCAAGCCACTGCTGAACATCGGCGGCGCGGGCTGCCAAGCCGGCTACGCGATGGATCACGTCGCCCGCCAAATGGAATCGATCGAGATCGTTCAGCACAGTCATGTCGAAGGGCGTGGTGGTCGTGCCCATCTCCTTGAATCCACGAACATGCAGCTGCGAGTGATTGGTGCGCCGGTAGGTCAGTCGATGAATCAGCCAGGGATAGCCATGAAAGGCGAAGATAATGGGCTTGTTCCGGGTGAAAAGCGCATCGAAGTCAACGTCGCTCAGTCCGTGCGGATGCTCGCTCTGCGCTTGCAGGGTCAGCAGATCGACCACATTGACGACGCGCACCTTCAGCGCCGGAAAGTGCTGCCGCAGGATTTCGACAGCGGCCAGCGTCTCCAGCGTCGGCACGTCGCCGCAGCACGCCATCACGACGTCCGGTTCGCCATGCTGATCGCTGCTGGCCCACTGCCAGATACCGACACCCGCCTCGCAATGTCGAGCTGCGGCGTCCATGTCCAGCCACTGCGGGGCTGGCTGCTTGCCGGCAATGATGACGTTGACGAGATTGCGGCTGCGCAGACACTGATCGGTCACGCACAGCAACGTGTTCGCGTCGGGCGGCAGGTAGACGCGAACCACGCTGGCTTTCTTGTTGAGCACCAGATCGATGAATCCTGGGTCCTGGTGACTGAAGCCGTTGTGATCCTGCCGCCACACGTGTGAGGAGAGCAGATAGTTGAGCGAGGCGACCGGCTTGCGCCAGGGAATCGACCCGGCGACATCGAGCCACTTCGCGTGTTGATTGAACATCGATCCAACGATGTGAATGAACGCCTCGTAGCAGGACAAGAACCCGTGTCGACCCGTGAGCAGATAGCCCTCGAGCCAGCCCTGACACTGGTGTTCGCTCAGCATTTCCATGACGCGGCCGTCGGCTGCGACGTGATCGTCTCCCGGCAGGATTGCCGCCGTGGAACAACGGTCGGTCACCTCGAACACGGCAGCCCATCGATTGGACGCGGTTTCGTCCGGGCTGAAAACCCGGAAGTTTCTCGAACCGGCATTGAGTCGCAGGACATCGCGAATGAACTGACCTTGGATGCGCGTCGACTCGACTTCCGCCGCACCCGGCCGAGTGACCTCGACCGCGTACTGCCGAGAATCAGGCAGGGCAAGGTCTTTGAGCAGCGCGCCGCCATTTGCGTGCGGGTTGGCGCCCATTCGTCGTGCGCCTCGGGGCGCCAGTTCAGCCAGCTCGGGCATCAGTCTCCCCGTCGTGTCGAACAACTCCTGCGGCCGATAGCTTCGCAGCCACTCTTCAAGCGTCTTCAGATGCGCGGGATCCGTGGCGAGCCCTGCTATCGGCACTTGGTGCGCGCGAAACGTGCCCTCGATCTGCACGCCGTCGACCATTTGCGGACCGGTCCAGCCCTTCGGTGAGCGCAGTACGATCATCGGCCAGCGTGGTCGGGCGCTGGAACCGTGCTGGCGGGCGTCGCGCTGAATCTGCCGAATCTCAGCCGTCACCCTGTCGAGCGTCTCGGCCATTAACCGATGCATCTCCGTGGGGTCGTCGCCCTCCACGAAGTACGGCGAGTACCCGTATCCGCCGAATAGCGCCTTGAGCTCAGCCGATGGGATGCGCGCCAGTACAGTCGGCCCGGCGATCTTGTAGCCGTTCAAATGCAGGATCGGGAGCACAGCGCCATCGTGGACCGGGTTCAGGAACTTGTTCGAATGCCAGCTGGTGGCGAGCGGGCCGGTTTCCGCCTCGCCGTCGCCGACGACGCACGCGACCAAAAGGCCCGGATTGTCGAACGCAGCACCATAGGCGTGTGCCAGCGAATATCCCAGCTCACCACCCTCGTTGATGGAGCCCGGAATCTGCGGCGCAGTGTGGCTCGGGATCCCGCCTGGAAAGGAGAACTGCGTGAAGAGCCTCTGCAGGCCCGCCTCGTCCTGAGAAATGTTCGGGTGAAGCTCGGTATAGGTGCCCTCCAGATAGGTATTGGCCACCATGCCAGGCCCGCCGTGGCCCGGGCCAGTGACATAGATCATGTCGAGATCGTACTGACAGATGATCCGGTTCAGATGGACGTAGATGAAGTTCAAGCCCGGTGTCGTACCCCAGTGACCGAGCAATCGCCGCTTCACGTCGTCGAGTTGCAGTGGCCGCCTCAGCAGCGGATTGCGATGCAGGTAGATCTGTCCGACCGAGAGATAGTTCGCTGCGCGCCAGTACGCGTGCATCCTGCGCAGAAGAACTGCAGACAAAGGACTGCAGGTCAACAGGCTTCCAATCGCGTGCGCCGACCCGCATTCTGGGTCGTTGCCATTCAGGCGGCGTGTCGCCGCACCCACCGTTCGTAGTTCGACATCCACGATTGAAGAAACCCGCGACTCGCCTCGCCGATCCGTCCGTCACTCTCGAACAAGCCGTCCGTCGCGTGGATGAACACCTCAGGCTGTCCCAGGCTTGGCATATCCAGGTATGCCACAACGTTGCGCAGATGTTGTTGCGCCATGGACGTGCCGGTGGCACCGACAGAAACGCCGACAAGTCCGGCGGGCTTCCCGGCCCACACGCTCTGGCCGTAGGGCCGCGAGGCATGGTCGATCGCGTTCTTGAGCACACCAGGAATAGACCGGTTGTACTCGGGAGTCACGAACAGCACGCCTTGAGAGCCAAGAATCTCCGCCTTGAGCCGCCGCACCGACGCGCTGGTATTGCTGTCGTCGTCCTGGTTGTAGAGCGGCAGATCGTCGATCTGCGATTGCCGGAACTTGAAGTCCGCAGGCCCCATAAGCGCCATCGAGCTGGCAAGCTGGCGATTGAGGGAGTCGCGGCGCAGGCTGCCAACCAGGACGGCGATCTGAAATTCGGCCATGAAGTACTCCAGGGTTCAGTTGCGCTGCGCTGGCCGCATTCGAAGTGCGCGCGTCAAAGTTCGAGAACCGCGTCCAGGCGTATCTCCGCGACGCTGGCCAACGCCTTCGAGAGTGGACAGTCACGCTTCGCGGCCTGCGCGATTTCCTGAAATATGAATTCCTCGATTCCCGGAATCCGTGCCCGCATGGTCAGCACAATCCGATCGATCACAAAGGCGTCGTCCTGCCGAGTCAGGCGCACACTCGCCCTGGTGCTGATCGAGGTCGTAACGAACCCGGCTTTGTCGCAGGCAAATGAAAATGCCATCGTGAAACAGGCGGCGTGGGCAGCGCCGAGGATTTCTTCCGGGTTGGTGCCCTTACGATCGTCGTCGAAGCGGCTGCCGAAACCGTACGGGTAGCGTTGCAGGGCCCCGGACTCGGTGCTCACGTAGCCCTGGCCGGCTCTGCCGCGCCCATTCCAGTCTACATTGGCATTTTTCTCATTCATGATTATTAGTATAGGGGCGGACTTTGCGGCGCTGATGGCCAGGGCCTTTCGAATACCCCGAATCAGTTGTAGGTCTGCATTACCCCCACTGTAGGAAGCATCCCACTACTCGACGAGGCGTCGTCAGTCTGGGACGCCGTACCGCTTTCGATACGTTAGGCACTCCAGACCTGCAAGGCTTTGAAATGCGCTACCGGCCAGCTACCCGGTTCCAACCCAATTAAAAGGACTCTATGAAAATCAAGTCTGCCGAGTACCTCGCCGATGCCGATCGCGACGTTGCTGCCGACATTCCGGCGGAGCTCTCGCCATCCAGGCCCTCTACCGGTACGGTCGATGATGACGACGGACCTGAAGACGAACACGACGGCGAGAACGAAGCGAATGGACCTCGCATGCCCGACGACGCCGAGTCTGCAGATGAGTCTGAACGCGATCGCGAAGAGCTCAGCGACCTGAGTCCCAGAAGCAGGACGACGAGTTCGTAGATGGCCTTCCATGTCTCAATCTGCGCCAGGAGATCGACACGCCAAAGCCCGTGGCGGATGCCACTCTGTCGACGGAGGTGCTGATCTGCGTCAGCTGCGACAGTCGCGCCGAAATCGAATCGCTGGTGACCAAGGCGGGCGCAGGCGGCGCCACGACACCCCGTCCGGCGCAGGATAACGGCTTCATGTATCAGCATGGCTACACGGACCTCGACGGCCACATCTGGGAACTCGTCCACATGTCCGGTGCGCCGACAGACGCGACGAAATAGGCGCGGCGGGCGCCCTCGAGCCAGACCAAGGTCATCGACGGACTCCGCCACTGTATTCGAGAACGCAGCGACGAACCGTCGGGGACGGAGCCAAAGGATCCCGCGGAGTATGTCGGGGCACCAGCCTTCCGAACGTCCTTTGGATTGTCCAGTCCTATCAGCAACAGAAAGAGCGTGAAATCATGTCGAACACCAACTCAGTCCGCCTGCATCGCGTGCTGGTCGCAAAGCCAGAGAAGGTCTATCGCGCCTTCCTCGATGCGGATGCGATGGCGCGCTGGCTGCCGCCGAATGGGTTCACGGGCAAGGTCCACGAGATCGACGCAAAAATAGGGGGTCGCTATCGGATATCATTCACGAACTTCACCACCGGCAAGTCGATCGGCTTCGGGGGGGAGTTTCGCGAGCTCGTGCCGCACGAGCGCTTGCGCTATACGGATGTCTTCGACGACCCGAATCTGCCGGGCGAGATTCTGGTCACGGTGACACTGAAAGCGGTCTCGGTCGGCACGGAAGTCACAATCGTCCAGGAAGGAATTCCGGCGGTGATTCCGCCCGACGCTTGTTACCTGGGCTGGCAGGAGTCCCTGTTGAATCTCGCGCGACTGGTCGAACCTGAGATTCCCGATTGAGCGAGCACGCGCGCTCTGAATAGCGTTCGGCGCATTGCGTTCCGGCGCCTTAAGACTACTGAATACCCTGAGTCAACACTCGTCACCCAAGGACAAATCCGATGAGCACGTATGTCGATGGTTTCGTGATTCCTGTATCGAAGAAGCGCCTCGCCGAGTACCGGCGCTTCGCGCGCAAGTACGACGTGTTGTGGATCAAGTACGGGGCCCTTGCGGTCCACGAGTGCGTAGCCGACGACGTGAAACCCGGCAAGTGGACGTCGTTTCCGCAAGCCGTGAAGTTGAAGCCCGACGAGACCGTCGTGTTTTCGTGGATCGTCTACACGTCGCGACGCCAACGCGACATGGTGAACAAGCGCGTGATGGCCGATCCGATGATGGCCAGCATCGATCCGAAGCAGATGCCGTTCGACGGCAAGCGACTCATCATGGGTGGGTTCAAGGGCATCGTTGCGATGACCAAGAAGCCATGACTACAGCAATGGAACCGACGATCTACCTCTTCTTCAAGGGCAACTGCCTCGAGGCGATGACGCACTACGCGGCGACGCTCGGTGGCACGATCCACGATGTGTTTCGCAATGGCGATGCGCCGAACCCGCAGAGCCGCATGCCGGGCGGTGACCATCTCATCATGAACCTAGCGATGAAGCTCGGCCGCGCCTCGATCATGGCGTCCGACGCACCCGATGCCATGTACGACAGGCCGCAGGGCTTTCGAATCTCGATCGCGCCACCGTCGCGCGTGGAGTTCGACCGGATCCACGCAGCGCTGGCCACAGGCGCGGTGGCTGTCGCGATGCCGCCGGGGGAGACATTCTGGGCCGAGCGCTTCGGGATGTTCACCGATCGATACGGCACCCCCTGGATGCTGAACTTCGAAGGCAACAAGGCCGTGCCGCGCTGACGACGGGGAGATCCACCATGAAGTTTCGATCCAAAGTTCGCACCTGCCTCTGGTTTACGTCCGGCGGCGTCGAAGCTGCGAAGTTCTACGTTTCGCTGCTGCCAGACAGCGCCATCGACGCCGTGTACGAACACGGCCAGCCGAACGACCCGATGGTGGTTGAGTTCACACTGGCCGGTGCGCCGATGATGATTCTGACCGCGGGCCCGCACTTCAAGCTTTCGCCGGCGGCGTCAATCAGCGTGCTCACGAAGAACCAGGCCGAGACCGATCGACTCTGGGCGGACCTGCTCGCCGAAGGCGGCGAACCCAGCCAATGCGGCTGGCTCGTCGATCGTTACGGCGTCTCGTGGCAGATCGTGCCGGAACGCATGGTCGAACTGTTCGCGGCGCCGGATTCCGCCGCGGCATCGCGTGTCCGGGCGGCGATGATGACGATGAGCAAGATCGACATCGCGGCTCTGGAAGCGGCGGCGCAGGGTCATTGAGTATGAGCGAATTGATCATCTGGACCTACGATTGGGTGCCCGAAGGCCCCCGAGGTTTCGTTCGCGACCTGAGACTGCGGTGGGCGTGCGAGGAAGCAGGTCTTGCGTACTCCGTGCGCACGGTCGCATTCGGGGGCCGAGAGACGAATCACCTCGCGCGGCAGCCCTTCGGTCAGGTTCCATTCCTGAACGATGGCGAACTCGAGTTGTTCGAGAGCGGAGCCGGGCTGCTGCATCTGGCGCGCAAGAGCGACAGGCTCATGCCGCGCGATCCGGTTAGAGAGGCGCACACGATTCAATGGATCTTCGCCGCGCTCAACTCGATCGAGATGGTGACGGTTCCATGGTGGTTTCTGGAGATCTCTGGTGCGAAGGAAGATGCCCTTGGCGGTTGGGTCGGGAACCGCCTTGCACAGCTCGAGAAAGTACTGAACGAGCGCGAATGGCTTGCGGCCGATCGCTTCACCGCCGCAGACCTCTTGATGGCGGATGTCCTCCGCGTCGCGAAGGTCCGCGCTTTCGGCAATCGTCCCGCGACCGAGGCCTATGTCGCACGCGTGACCGACCGGCCCGCGTTCAAGAAAGCTCACGCGGATCAGCTGGAGCATTTCGCTGCGGCTGACGCGAGTCACCGCGGCACACCGCCTCGATGACGTGCCCGTCGAGATCGAGCACGTAACCGGCATAGTAGTCCGCACCGTATTGCGGCCTCAGCCCGGGTGCGCAGTGGTCTCGGCCGCCGTGAGCCAGGCCCGCCGCGTGGAACGCGTTAACGCTCGCGCGTGTCGGCGCGTTCGGTCGCCGCGCCGGAGCCGCGTGACTGCAGAGCACGCAGCGCCTGCTCGATTCGGCTCGCAGCCTCCACAACACTGAGGGCGCTCGTATCGATTTGGAGTGTCGCCGGCGGCATGCCTGCATACTCAAACGCGCCGTCAGACAGCAGTGCGCGGTACTGCTCCGCTGATCGCAACTTGCCGAACAGCGCTCTATCGGAGCGTTCAATGTGCCCCGCCGGTTCTGCAGGCGCGCAGGCAGCGGAACGCGTTCGATCCGAAGGGGAACAGCGACAGCGCCGCATCCACGCCGAGATGATTGTGGTGAACCGGGAAGCCAATGCGCCCACTCAATTCCCGGGCGATCGTCAGCCTGCCAGAAGCCGTGGGTCCGTAGATGAAGATGCAGAGCATCGGCGGATTCGATCAGGCGCGAGCGTGGATCTAATCAGGAGCGTAAACCAATCTGACCACATCCTCGCCAATCCGATCATGAGCAACAAGGCGGAGCGGCGGCCGAGGTCCAGCGAAGTAGGGCTTGCCGTGCCCAAGCACGACGGGGTGCAGATAGATTCGATACTCGTCGATCAGGCCCAGTTCCGTGAGGCTTCGCGCCAGATTCGGGCCCGCCACTTCGATCTCTCCGTCGCGCTCGGCCTTGAGCTTGCGGATTGCGCCCTCCAGATCATCCCCAACAAGCGTGGCGTTGGGGCCGACGGTCTTCAACGAGCGTGAGACCACCCACTTCGGTTGGTTGCGCCACGCCGCCGCGAATGCGAGTCGATCGGCATCCCACTCAGTATGCTCGTCGTCCCAATAGCGCATGACCTCATACATCTGCCGACCATAGACACTGCCCGCCTGTCCCCTTGCTTCCTCGATGAAGTGACGGAAGAGCGCGGGACTCGGCCCGAACGCCAAATGGTCGACGTAACCGTCCAGGGACTGGTTCATCCCGAACACGAGCTTAGCCATTCTTTCAGGTCTCCTGTGCAGCGACGAGCAGCTCGTCCAGCTGTTCGAACGTCTCGGTCGTTCCACCGGTGCCTCCAGAGGCAATGGCCTCATCAAGAGCGGCTTTCGACGGATACAGGTCGCGCATGACGAGTTGCGTCTTGCCGCCTGTTTCCTCGAACGTCACTGTCGTGACCTGCCCACTGCCGCCCGCTTCTTCGTTGGTCCAGACGAGGCGCGAATGCGGTATCACGTCGAGGTATCTGCCGACGAACTCCATGGGGTTCGGTGCATCAGGGTGCTTGAACACGAGACGGTACGCGCGCCCGACACGAACATCCATTTCGCAGGCCAGCAGAGTCAGACCACACGACTGCGGCACCCACCAGCGCCTGAACAGCTCGGGCTGGGTCCAGG
>JANPDV010000172.1:0-2370 GCA_031431655.1 Gammaproteobacteria bacterium
CGGGCTGAGTTCACCTCACAGGTGAGGCGGCCGGGCGGATCTCGGCGTCGCCGAGCACAGTGTGTTGGACGGGTGTGCGGCGGCTCTCTTCACGGCGGATCCCGCTGGATCACCTTAGCCTCCCCGGACTCGGGCTTCCGCGCGGCGAGCGGACGATGCGGCATGAGAGCACCGAGCGCCCGTACTAGACTGCGCCGATGAACGCCTCCCCACGCGCCTTCCTCGGTCATCTCGGCACGCAGGTTCTCCTCAGTCGTTGCGTTGCGATGATGGCGGAGCTCGGGATCGCCGACCTTGTCGCCCAGACGCCCCGCACGCCCGAGGACTTGGCCCGCGTCTGCGGAGTCAACGCGGACGCCCTGATGCGGATCCTGCGATTCCTCGCTTCGCACGAGATCTTCAGGAGTGACGAACAGGGCGTGATCCGCAATACGCCGATCTCCGAGCTGCTGCGCAGCACACCGGGGTCGCTGCGCGATCAGGTCCGGTCCGCCTGGCAGGATGTGATCTGGGATACTTACCGCCAGCTGCCCGAGACCCTGCGCACGGGTGCGCCCGCGTTCGACGAGGCCTTCGGCCAGTCCTTCTTCGACTACCTCGCCACGCACCCCGACATCGGCGCCCGCTTCGATGCGTCGATGGCGCTGATGTCGATGCCCGAGAACGCCACGCTCGCGGCCGCCTATTCGTTCCAAGGGACGGTCGTCGACGTCGGCGGGGGACGCGGCGGACTGCTCTCCGCGATCCTGCACGCGCACCGCAGTGTCCGCGGCGTTCTCTTCGAGCAACCCGCCGTGCTGCAGGACACCGCGGCGCTGCTCGTGGCCCGGCAGATGGAGCGCTGCAGCCTCGTCACGGGCGACTTCTTCGCGTCCGTCCCCGGAGACGGCGAGGTCTACGTCCTGAAGCGCATCCTTCACGACTGGGCGGACGGGGACGCCGTTCGCATCCTTCGTGCCTGCCGCGCCTCGCTGACGGCCCACGCGCGCATCCTCGTCATCGACGCCGTGCTGAAACCCGGCAACGAGCCCGACCCCAACAAGATGCTCGACGTCGGGATCATGGCGCTGACCCGCGGACGGGAGCGCACGGCCGACGACTTCAAGCGTCTGTTCGACGCAGCCGGCCTGCAGCTCCTCCGCATCATCCCTCCGGCGGCTCCGTCTACGTTGTCGATCGTGGAAGGTGGGCTGTAGCTGGGCGAGTCGACGGCCCGTTCGTGCGCTCGGGAGCTGCCTTCGCTGCGACGGTGCGCGGCGACCACGGCGAGGACCTGCCCGCAGCGGCCTGACGCGAGTGCGTGAAGCACGTCGTCGCGGGCGCCGCGGACCGCCCAATCTGTGCGAACGCGACGGATTGGCGGGTGCGCAACGATGGGGTACCGCGCATGCTCGTGGCATGCAGAATGAGCCTGAAGCAGCGGCCGCGGCCCACGTCGCCAGCCAGATCCGTGTCATCCGCGGGCAGCGGGTGCTGCTGGATTCGGACCTCGCGACGCTCTATGGCGTGACGACGAAGGTGTTCAATCAGGCCGTCCGGCGCAATATCGACCGGTTTCCAGCGGATTTCCTTCTGCGACTGACCGGACCGGAGGCGGACTCTTTAAGGTCACAACCTGTGACCTTAAAGAAGGGCCGGGGACAGCATCGGAAGAACGCGCCGCTGGCGTTCACGGAACATGGGGCCATCATGGCCGCGATGATTCTGAACAGCCCTCGCGCGGTCGAAATGAGCGTCTACGTGGTCCGGGCATTCGTGAAGCTGCGCGAGGTGCTCGCCTCGCACGCCGAGCTCGCCCGGAAGCTCGAGGTGCTCGAGAAATCGGTGGCCTCGCTCGATGCGAGCACCCGCCGGCAGTTCGAGGAAGTCTATGGGGCGATCCTCTCCCTGATCGGGCCGGCTTCGGTTGAGCAGTAGCGGCTCGCCTGCGGGGCCGGAGCGCTGCGCGACCTGGGGCACGGACGCCGGGATATGCCTCTCGGCGCGCGACGTCGCACCACCGTCTTCCGCCCGGCCTCGGGACCTATCCGTCTGCACGTGTGCGGCGCAGATTGCACGAGCGGCACCATTGGCGTGCGCGTCTGCCCCCCCGGGGAACCGCGACGGACGCGATGCGTTATGCTTGACGTAACTCATATCGTTTCGTGTCGTGACGATCTGCCATGATTCTCGGCTTCCGCGACAAGCGCACCCGGGACTTCGCGGCAGGTGAGCGCGTCAATGCCTTCGACGGCATCGCGCGCAAGGCGACGATGAAGCTCGACCAGCTCGACGCGGCCGTGTCGCTCGACGATCTGGCTGCGCTTCCGGGCAACCGGCTCGAGGCGCTCAAGGGCGATCGCAAGGGACAGTTCAGCATCCGCGTCAACG
>JANPDV010000173.1:0-12355 GCA_031431655.1 Gammaproteobacteria bacterium
CGCGTCGATGCCGGCGCGGGACCCGGTCGACTGGAAGATGTCGGAGAAGTGGCTGCCGTCGGGCTTCAGGGTGATGCCGGGCGCCGACGTGAGCACTGCGAGTCGCGACGCACGCTCCTCCGGGCTGTAGAACGGCGTGCCATGCAGCACCAGCGCCGCGGTGCGTGTCGGGTGACGGGCGGCGAACGACGCGGCGATCGCGGCGCCGGTGTGGTGCCCGGCGACCACCGCACGAGCTACGCCGAGGTGGTCGAACAGCGCCGCCAGGTTGTCGGCGATGTCGCCCACGGTGACGTCGCCGCGGATCGGGTCGCTGTAGCCGTGCCCGGGGTTGTCGGGCGCGATCGCGCGACGGCCGAGTCGCGCAAGCGCTGGCTGGATGTCGACGAACTCGGCAAGCCCGATCGGCGTCTGGTGCAGCAGGACGAACGGCGTCGCGCCGCCCTCACCGACGGAGCGATAGTGCAACTGTCCCATCGGGCAGGCGGCGTAGCCCTTGCCGCCCGCCAGCGCGCGTGCGCCGACCCAGGTCGAACCGAAGCCCGCACCGCTCGCCGGCGCGGCCGATGCCATGGCCGCCGGACCGCGTGCGTCCGCAGCGCCGGGCTGTCCGACCGCCTTGCCTTCTGCCGCCATGGCCTCTCGTCCGGCCGCGGCCAACGTGGCCGCGGTTGTCATGAAACTGCGTCGATCCATCGGACCCTCCTGATCGTCAGTCCAACCCCGTCCAGAATTCGCGCAGGATGCGATTGAGCGCCGCCGGCTGCTCGAGCGGCGGGAAGCGGCCGCTGCCGGGAATAGGCACTACGCGGCAGTCTTTCATCCGTGTGACCAGCTGTTGCGCCTCGTCCATGCTGATCAGGGAGTCCTGGTCGCCGACCGGCAGCAGGACGGGGACCGGGATCCGCTCCGCGAGATCCACGGGCATGTCGATCCGGGTTGCGGTCATGAAGGCGACGATCGACTCGGTGCGCGCCTCTTCGAGCATCGACCGGTAGCGCGCCTTCGCCGCGAGGCTCATGCCCGAGCCGGTGACGTACTCCGTCATGCGGCGGAACACCACACCCTTGTCCTCGACCACCGCGAGCCGCGCCATCTCCGCGCGGTAGCGCTCGTACGCGACGCCCATCGAGCCGCGGAACGGCGCGCTCATCATCGTCAGCGAGCGGAACCGGTGCGGGGCCTTGGCGCAGGCGAACGCCAGCACAATCGCGCTGCCGCTGAGGCCCACGGCGTCGACTGGAGACTGCAGCCCGAGCGCGTCGAGGAACTGCAGCAGGTCGTCGGCGTACTCGTGCAAGTCGATGCGGTCGGGATGAAGCGGCTCCGAGCGGCCGAAGCCGGGCATGTCGGGCGCGATGCAGGTACGGCAGTCGCCCAGCCCGCCCAGCTGGTCGAGCCAGAAGCGTGAGTTCAGCATGAACGGGTGCAGGAAAAGCGCGACCGGCCCCGTTCCCACGCGGCGGAAATGGCGCGCGCCTTCCTCAATCGGGATACATTTCATAGCAAGTTCCTCATTAGCCGGCGTGCGCCATCCTCGGGGCTGGTCCGACGCTGGGGTTGAACCACCGCAGCCAGACCGCGCTCAGCATGACGAACACGGCGGGTGCGACGGCGTACGTGACGCGGATAGCGCCGATCACCTCGGGATCCTGGGCGACCTCCGGACCGCCCTGCTTCGATACGAAGCCGGCGGCCCCGAGCAGCCAGCCGACGCACCCGATGGCGAGCGCGTGCGCCACCTGCTCGCAGAACGTGAACGCCGCCACGAGGTTGCCCTCCCGGCGGTGGCCGCTGAGGTGGAAGTCGTGCTCGACGGCGTCGGGCAGCATCGAGTTGCCCATCAGGAACAGGCCGCCGGCAAAGAACCCGCCAGCGGCCGCGCGAGCGAGCACGCCGAAGGTTGACTCGCCCTGTACGGCGACCAGCCACGACAGCGCGACGACGCCGAAGCCCGCCGCGGCGACCGTGTACGCGACGCGCTTCGAGGTTCGTCGCGACAGCGCCACCCAGAACGGTTGGGACACGATCAGCGCCACCGTGGAAGTGCCGAGCAGCATGGCGAGCGCGTAGTCCGAGACGCGCAGGTAATAGGTGGTGAAGAACGCAGCGATGACCGCCTGGCTGGTGAGGCCAATGATCCGCGTCAGGTCGCAGGCGAGCAGCATCAGCACCGGCACGTTGCCCGTGATCATGCGCACCTGGTCGCCAAAACCGACCGGCGCAGCCTCCTCGCTGCGGGTCGCGGGGGCGTTGCGCGTCGCGATCACCGCGAACAAGCCGCCGAACAGCATCACCGGCATCAGCACCATCGCCACCCAGGAATGCGCCTCGTGGGTGCGGCCGAACGCCTGCAGCAACGCCGGCGCCGCGCTCGAGGCCAGCAGGGCCGCCGCCGCGGAGAAATAGACGCGAAACTGGATCAGGTGCGTGCGCTCGTCCGGCCGCCGCGTCATCTCGGTCGGCATCGCGAGGTAGGGGATGTTGAACAGGCTGAACGCCAGCGCATACAGGCAGAGCAGCACCCCCACGTAGGCGAGCAGCAGCCCCTGCGACTCGATTCGCGGCACCGAGAACAACAGCACGAACACGACGCAGCCGAGCAGCGTCCCGGCGAGCAGCCAGGGACGGCGGCGGCCCATGCGGCCGCGGGTGCGGTCCGTCAGGATCCCGATCGGCGGGTCGATCACCGCATCGAACACCTTGGACACCGCCAGCAGCGTCCCGGCGACGCCGGCGGCCATCCCGACGAAGTCCGTGAGGTAGCGCAGCAGCAGCGCGTTCGACGTATAGAGCAGCAGCGACGTTACGAGCGTGCCCGCACCCCACCCCACGCAGGTGAGGAACGGCAGACGCCCGGCGTCCGTGCCGTCGCGGCCCGTCGCGATCACCCGGCCGCCCGGTTGCCCTTGCGGAGCCCGAGATTTCCTGGATTCAGCCGCAACTCGGGATCGAGCGCGGACTTGATGTCCCACAACACGTCACGCGTGCCGGGCGCGAGCACGTCGGCATAGCGGAAGAACTTCGAGGCATGGACGTGCAGCGAGCCGAGCTCCTCGAACAGGTCTCGCAATTCGTGCCGCAGCTGCAGCACGAACTCTCGCGTGCCGGGCTGGCTGCCCAGCGAGCGGAACCGGTCGGCCTCGTCGGGCGACAGGTGCCGCAGGTGCAGCGGCTCGAGCTCGTCCGGCCAGTAGAACAGCGGCTCGATCTGGAAATGCACCGGCGTCACCTGGGAAAGGTAGCCGACGCGCACGCGGTGCGCGTCGAGCTGCGCCTGGCGCGCGGCGAAGAAGGCCTGGGTCCGGCGCACCACCTCGACTGCCGAGCTGATCCGGAACAGCGCGTGGGTTGCGATCCAGCGCTCGCCGTCGCGGCCGAGGAAACGCCGCACGCTGTAGATCGGCGCCGCGCTCGCCAGCGCGATCACGTTGGGGATCTGACGGCCCCGCTTGAGACAGATCCGCGCGCCTTCGGCGATCGCCGTGTCGGCGGCATCCTGCGTGAACTGCTCCGCCACCAGGTTGATCGACCAGCAGGCCTGCGGGGTCCCGCCGAGCCCGGCCTTGAGGAGCGTCAGCCCCTCCTTGAGCCCCTGACGCACGCCACTGCCGGAGCGCAGCACCTTGCCTGCGACGCCCGCCGCCTCGGCGAAGCCGACCTTCCCGACGTTCTCCGTGTCGTAGGGATCGAAGCAGAAGCGCGTCGTCAGCACATCGAGCGGCGCGAGTTCGACGAAGGTCGCGGCGACATCCTCGAACGAGTCGAAGCCGAAGGACGCGGTCGATCGCGCGCCGGCGCGCGCGACCAGATGCAGCGCCACGGCGGTCTTGATGCCGAGCGCGCCCGTGTCACCGATGAAGAGGCCGGTCAGGTCCGGCCCGTACTCGCGATAGTAGGGATCACCCTCGCGCGCGCGACCCCAGGATCCGGTCCGGAATAGCGCGCCGTTCGCGCGCACCACCTCGACTGCGAGCACACCCTTGAGCCCGCCCGGATAGCCGTGGGCCAGCGCACCGCCCACGGTCGAGTAGTTGCCCGACAGAGGCGCGCGCGTCTCGAGTGCCCACTCGGGCGGGAGCGCGGCCTGCAGCCGATCCCAGGTACAGCCCGCCTCGACAATCACGTAGCGATCGCCCGGGTTGACCTCGCGGACGCGATCCAGCCGCCGCATGTCGATCACGACGCTGCGCGGCGTCGCCGGCACGTACGAGCGGCCGGTCGACATGCCGCCGCCGCGGACCACGAGGTCGAAATCGAGGCGCGACGCCGCGGCCGCCAGCCCCTGCACTTCCTCGGTCGTCGCGGGCGCGGCGACCGCGAGCGCGACATGCGCGTCGTCCCAGGGAAAGAGGTCGCGGCTGAAGTAGCGGCACTCGGCCGGATCGCTGATCACATGATCCGGGCCGACCACCCGCGACAACCCGGCGACGATGCCCGCTACCGCCGCGCCTCCATGGTCGCCCTGCTGCCGGTCGGCAGATGCGGCGGGACTCGCGATATCCAAGGTTCTAACTCCCGTGCCGGTGATGCAGGCGCTGGATGGGCTCAGAACCGCAGGTCGAGCCGGACGCCCACCACGCGCTTGCGCGCTGGCACCAGCGCCAGGCTCTGGGTGTTGTCCGGCATCGTGTTGCGCCGTCCGTTGAGCCACCCGTCGAAGCCGGTGAGGTTGTTGCCGTACAGCTCAACCCTGAACTTCTCCGCCGCGACGCCGATGGAGGCGTTTACCAGGGTACTCGGATCGATCCATGAGAGATTCGCCTCGTCGGCGTAGATCTTGCCGGTGTAGCTCGCAGTGCCCTGCGCGTACCACCGTAGACGATCGCGCAGCGGCGCCTCCCAGCGCGCAGAGGCCGCGAACTTGGCGACCGGGTACATGAACAGCGTCTGGCCGTTCAGGTCGGAGAGCCCGGAGAAATTCCTCACGAGCAACCCGCCGGGGAAGAAGCCCTCGTAGCTCGAGTCCACCCACTCACCGCTCAAGGTCAGCGTGAGTGGATCGATCGGGCGGAATCCTGCCTCGAGCTCGACGCCGCGGATCTTGGATCTGCCGGGAATGCGGACGGAGAGGGCGTCGCTGGTACCATCGCCGTTCAGGTCACCGTTGGCGGGTACCACGCGGCCGTTCGGCAGGCGAACGCTCGCAAGCACCGCCGTCGCCGGCTGCTTCTGGTTGGACCACTCGAGCTGGTACAGGGCGAGGTTCGTGAAAGCGCGTCCCTCCAGGAACTCCTGCTTCCAGCCGATTTCGATCTGGTCCACTTTCTCCGCCTCGAGGGTCAGCGGCACGTCAACACCGAGCACACCGCTGAGCTGCCGGCGGATCTCGTCCCGGTCGGTGGTACCCACCGGATTGGCGGGAAAGGCGGCGATGCTGTTGACGAGATTCTCGAAAGCCACGTTCGCCAGCCCGGGCAGCGCGCCGCGCGACCAGCTCGCATAGAGATTGGTCGTCGGCACGGGTTTCCACGACAGGATGCCGCGCGGCAGGGTGTCCTGGAAGGTGCGGAAGATCGGCAGGAACGTGCCCGGCGCGGTCTGCTGGAAGGACTTCAGCTGGTCGCGCTGGTAGCGCGCCTCGATGTCGGCAGTCAGCGTCGGCAGGATGTCGTAGCTGACGGCGGCGAATATGCCGTTCACCTCGCTGCGATCGCGATCCGTGTTCTGAAAGGGGGCCGTGTTGGGCAGCCCGGTGCGCGCAAACAAGAACTTGGCCCCGCCGTCGACCTTGATACGGAACGTGCTGGCGCCGACCAGCCAGCGCAGGCGTCGGTCCTGGGCGCTGACCAGGCGCAGTTCTGCCGACACGTCAGACGTCTTCAACGTGCTGAATATATGGAGGGGCGCCAGCGCGCTCGGCAGGATGCCGGTGGTCTGGTCCCCGTCGGTCAGTGCCGCTAACTGCGTGGCGCCGAAGCCGACGTTGCCTGCGAGACTCGCGCCTCCCGGCAGCTCGTAGTTCCAGGTCGCTGCGATGCGCTGCAAGTTGCGCGCGCTGCCGAAGTGCTCGAGCTCGGGCAGATCCCCGTAGAAGGGGACGTCGTTCATGATGCCGGTCGCATTGGACAGGAACCCTGCCAGGGCGTCACCGCGACCGAGCGCGACCAGCTGTGCCGGCTGCAGCGAGGTGTCGCCCCAGTTTCCCGCGGGCGGCACGACGCTTCTCGTGCCGTTGATCAGCGTGACCGAATCACCTAACTTCGGGGCCGCGCCGCAATACCAGTTGAGCGCGGCGGGACGGCAGTTGGCGAAATCCGCCTGGGTGCGCAGCGCGTAGTTGGCATTGCCGTAGTCCCGGTCCTCCTGCAGATGGCCGCGCAACTTGATCGTCAGCCGGTCGGCGAACTCGAAGAACAAGGTGCCCGCGACGTACTGGGTTTCCTGTCGCCCGACGTCGCCGCCGTCCGCAGCACGGTAGTGGGCACCCTCCTGCCACTTGCTGACGATCAGCCGACCCGACAGCCAGTCGCCCGCCAGCGGCCCTTCGAGGCTGCCCGTGACACCGTAGGTGTCGCGCTGCTCGAGCCGCAGCTTGGCTTCGGCGCTGAAGCTGTCGGAGGGCGTGCGCGTGATGAAGTTGATCGCACCGCCGAAGGTGTTGCGGCCGAAGTAGGTGTTCTGGGGGCCCTTCAGGACCTCGACTCGTTCGGCGTCCTCGGTGGAGATCGACTGGGCACCGGCGAGCACGAACACGCCGTCCTGGAACACGGCGCCGACCTGCGCATTCAGCTGCGGGGCGTTGGTCGACATGCCGCGGAAGCGGATCTGCGGCAGGTAACGAAAGCTGGCGTTGAATGCGCTCTGCTCGAACGACAGCCCGGGCGTGAAGCGCTGGATACTGTTGAGGTCCCTGAGGTTCAGTTGCTCGAGTCGCTCGCTGGTGAAAGCGGATACCGAGACCGGCACGTCCTGCAGCGACTCGTCGCGCTTGCGCGCGGTGACCGTGATTTCCTCGAGTCTCACCGCTCCCGGATCGGCCTGAGCGAATGCATCGCCGGGGTACAGGTCGGACAGCAACAGCACGGCGATCACCGTCATTGCAGGAGATGCTGATCTTTTCATGGTAATGGCTCCAGTTGGCGCATGTTCGGGCAGGCGCCGCGTTAACCTAGCGTCGCGTCCCGTACGTAACTTTCCGCGCGGCGATGTCCCTGAAGAACCAGCGTGGCCCTGACTACAGGATCAGCACCAATACCTGTTTGCATCGAAGCCATGCGCTTTTGGGCATGGTGAGGCTGCGGGCGCCGGACGCGCCTGCTCCAGTGCATCATCGGCCGCGGTCGATCGGTCCGATTGCCATTCGCTATGCCCATCGAACCAAGCTATTCGACACCGGAGCGGGAGGGGCTATTCTGCTGGCACGACTTCTACTTTCACCGCAGAAGGAACCCAGAAGGAACAACGGATGCTTAAATTGCATCAACATGCTGCCCTGCCCAAACCATCGCGCGATGAGGCGGCGCGGCAGGATTACGTCCATGATCTTCGCCGTAGTCTGGCCGGGGTCAGGGTTGGCTTTGCGGGCCTCTACCAAGACCGGATCGAGCCTGGCTTCATCAAGACGCAGGGCCGCCCGCCCAAGGACCGGCACGAGGTTCGTCACGCGATGACGGCCAACCCGCATTACCAACTCTGGAGCGCCGCCCAGCGGTTCAGCCAGGAGCTGGGATGGGAATCGGTCATTGACACGGTCGAGGCGCGCGGGGTTCCCGACCCGGAGGTGAAGCCGCCGCTGGGCACGCTGACGCTCGATCCGGCGCTGCCCTTGCCCAAGTATCATGACGCGCAGGACATTCATCTGATGCCGGGCGGCTATCACGGCGGCGAAGCGGCCGATCCGCTCGCCAATGGTGCCGTGTTCGATATGGGCGTGCGCATCTGGGGCACCGGCGGCATGGGACCGGAGAACGACATTCTGGGCGTCATCACCTCCGCCTGGTTTGCGGCTGAATACCCGGATTTCAACCTGAAGCGCATCCTCGACATGGGCTGCTCGATCGGCGGCAGCACGTTGCCATGGAAGCGCACCTTTCCCGAGGCTGAAGTTCATGCCATCGATGTGGCGGGGCCCATCATCGGCTACGGCCACCGGCGCGCCGAGGCGCTGGGTGTCGCTGTTCATTTCAGCCAGCAGAACGCTGAACATACAAATTTCGAAGCTGGCTCCTTTGATGTGGTCGTCAGCCACATCATGCTGCACGAAACGTCGCGCAGCGCGTTGCCGCGCATCTTTGCGGAATGTCACCGCCTGCTCCGCCCCGGCGGCATCATGCTGCACTTCGACATCGGGCCGATTGTGGGCACCAACCATTTCCAGGATTTCATGGCGGAATGGGAGGTGCTCAACAACAATGAGGCGTTCTTGGGCACCTTGCGGAAAATCGATGTCGAGGCGCTGATCGTTGAGGCTGGCTTTGCGCCCGACCATGTCAGCCGTGTCATCGCGCCGGGCCCCAGCCAAGAAGCCGTGAAATCCAAGGGCTATGTCAACTTTACCGGCGCGCCCGGCTATCGCGGGATCAAGCAATCATGAGCGGAACCATCCTGCAACGCACTGCCAAGGGCCGTCGGCCCCGCTATCTCGACCAACAGTCCAACGATGACTTGCTGCGCATGCTGCTGGTCACGGTTCAGGAGCTCTCGGTGACGCGGGACCGGCTGGCGGCGCTGGAAACTGTGCTGGAACAGACCGGCACTCTGACGCCTCAGGCCGTTGACGGTTTTGAGCCGGACGCCGCTTGGGACGACAGCAGATCGCTGGCGCGGGACGATCTGCACGCCCGGCTGTTCCGGAGCCTTTCGGCGGCGATCAAAACCGAATAGCGCCGCCATGCTGCTGGTCATCGCTCAGGTAAAGGCCAAACCCGGCCAGTCAGAGGCGCTGCTGCATGCGCTGAAGACCTATATCGATGTCGTCAACGCGAACGAGCCCGGCACCCTTTATTTCGACGTACATCAAAAAGTGCTGGACGGCTCCGATAGCCTCGAAAGCTATGTCATCCTCGAAGGCTATGCAGACGCTGCAGCCTATGAACTGCACCAGGCCTCCTCTTACAAGCCCGAACATATCGGACGCATCCGCGAGCATGTCCTGGAGGCATCGGCCGAGCAGTTTCTCCGCGTCGACCCCGGCTCATGAAGGCGGCGGGGCGTGCTGGGCGGCTTCGCCAACGCAGCAGTATTAGGCGGGCTGTGGGCCGGTGCGCGCTACAGCGCTAACCGCAACGGGATCATTGCGGCTAGACCGACTGCAGCCGCGGGCGACGGAGCTCGGTGCCCGGGTCGTCCTCGACCTCCTTGCAGGCTTCGCGCAGCAGCTGCGCGAAATAGGCCATCGCCGGCGTACGCGATCCGCGGCGCCGCATCGCCAGCGCAACGTTGTAGCTGAGCGCGAGGTCCGGGCAGTCGACGGGCCGCATTCGGCCCGCCTCGACCTCGCTGCGCGCCAGGTGTCGCGGCAGCATCGTCATCGCCCCGAGACGCAGGCTGGAGTTGATCAGCAGGTCCAGGCTCACCGTGGTCAGCAGCTGCGAAGGCGGTTCGAGTCCGCGGCCTGTGAAGCGTCCCTGGAAGATCCAGTTGATGTTGAGACCGTGCGGGATCACCCACTGCTGCGACTGCAGTTGCTCGAGCGACACGTCCTGCCGGTGGGCGAGCGGATGGCTGGCCGGCGCGTAAGGCCCGGCCGGCAGTTGGCACAGGGTCTCGCCGAGCAGTTCGGCCGTTCGGCCGACGGCCGCGTCCAGCCCACCGCCCCAGGAGATCAGCAACGCGAGATCGATCTGCGCACCGAGCAGCTGGGCCACGAGGTGCTCCCAGTGGCCCGTCTGCACGTCGATCTGGGAGTTCGGGTACTCGTCGTAGAAGGGCTGCAGCACGTCCGGCAGGATGTAGGCACCGAAGTTCGCCGACATGCCGATCTTGAGCCGTGCGCGGCGCTCGCCCTTGAGGTTCCGGTATTCCTGAATGCCCCGGTCCGCCTCCGCGAGGATTGCCATTGCATACGGCAGCAGGGCCGAGCCCGTGGCGTTGAGCCCCATGCCGGCGGCGGAGCGCTCGAACAGGGGCTCGCCCATGTCCTGCTCAATCTTGCGGATGCTGCGCGTCAGCGCCGGCTGCGAGATGTGCAGGGTGCGTGCGGCAACGCCGACGCTGCCGTGCTGCGCAACGGCGCAGAAATGCCGCAGACGCGTCAACCGAAACAGGTTCATGGCGATGCCCGTCTTGCACCCGGGTGACCGCCGGGTTCTTGGCGCATTGTGCGCGTGTTCGGGCGGCCCGGGCGACCCCGACGTCATCACCATCGGCGCCGACCTCTCCGGCCTCGAGCCCGCGCCGACGCATCGCCGTTACGGCGGCACGTCCCTACGCGATACCGCTGCTGATGGGCGGCACTCGCCTCTTGTCGACGGTGGCGCGCATTCCCGTCTCGCCGTTCATCGACCATTCCCAGCTGCGCCTGCTGCCACCGCCCGTCGGCGGCACGCCGCACAGCTTCCAGATGATCTGGTCGACACGCACCGGCCGCGCCGCCGTCTGGACGTCCAGTGGCTGTGCGAATAGATTCTATTAATCCATGAAACGCCGCACCTTGCTGATGTCCGTCGCCGGCGCCGTGCTGGCGGGTTCCCTGGCCTCGAGACCGTCAAAGACCAAGGCTGCCACTGCCCCCGCGGGGTGGCGCGCCGACGAGCCGTGGGCCACGCGCGGCGCCATCGTGCGGCCGGGGGGCGTCATGGGCTACGCGCGTGCAGGCCAGGGCCCAGTGCTCGTGCTGCTGCCAAAGCTTGGCGGATGGATCAATGACTGGGCGCCGCTCGCACGGGAGTTGGCGGGCGAGTATTCGCTGATCGCGATCGATCCTCCCGGGCACGGCTCGTCGCGCATGGCCGCGGCGCCCCCGACCGTGCAGACGCTGTCGGAGTCCGCGGCGATGGTGCGCGCGACCCTCGAGGAACTCGGCATAGAATCGTTCGCGCTGGCCGGCAACTCGCTCGGCGGCTGCATCTCGGCGACCATGGCGGCGCTGTGGCCAAAGATGGTCGCCCGCCTCGTTCTGATCAGCACCGCGGTCTATCCGAAGGATCCGCTGCCGAGGATCCTGGCGGACGAGGCCAAGGCCAATCCTCGCGTTTACGCCGACAACGGCGACCCGCTGCCGCGCAGCCGCGAGCGCGCGATGGCGACCTTCGGCATGAATGCCGCGTTCACCGATGAGATGAGCCGCAGCCGCGCGGCCGCCGGTCGCTGGATCCGCGCTTCCGAGCGCGGCGTGCGCCGCGAGGGCATCGCCGAGCTGCTGCCGCGCATCGAGGCGCCGACGCTGCTGATTTACTCGGACAAGGGCACCTACCTGCGTCACCGCATTACCGCCGAGCGCCTGGTCCCGAATGTCCGGCTCGCCACGATCCCGGATGGCGGCTCATTCGTGCACCAGGAAAAGCCGGTGGAGACCGCGAGCGCGATTCGCGAGTTCCTGCGCACGTGACCGGACGCAATCCGGAAATCCTCGAGGGCGAGGTCTGGATCCGCGCGCCCCAGGGCGCCGTCCACCTCTAAGAACGCTTCAGCATCACACACCCCCCGACGCCCGCCGCACTCTGAAGACGCGCACGGTATCGCCGAACGGCACACGGGTGCACGACGTGTGCCAGACAGTGTCGCGCGACTCATCGACGGATACGGTATGCAGCTCTCCATCCAGTCACTCGCAGCGGCGGGGAAGATCCGGCGCAGATGGGGTGCCCGCGATTCTGCTGCCCAGGCGCGGCAGCTGGGAATATCATTCTCATGATGATCCGGAACGAGCGCCTGACGGCGGAACTGGAAGGCGAGTTCGTCGTCTTTCTCATCGGCATGCGAATCAACAACGCGCTCAAGGTGCACAAGTGGCTGCCGGTCGCGCTAGCCATGCCGAGAATGATCACTGAGCTAGACCGGCAGCCTGAGCTGGGGTTCATCCATGCGGAAACCTGGTTCAGCCGGACGACCATCGTGGTCCAGTACTGGCGCACGATGGATCAGTTGCTGACGTACGCGAAGAACAAGACTGCGGCGCATCTGCCCGCATGGCAGGCCTTCAACAGGTCTGTCGGAACGGACGGCTCGGTCGGAATCTGGCACGAGACGTACGCGGTCTCGCCGGGAACCTACGAGAACGTCTACGTGAACATGCCGCCGTTCGGTCTCGGGAAGGCCGGCACGCTGCAGCCGGCCACAGGCGGCAGGAAATCCGCCGCCGGCAGACTGGGCGCGGGCAGGAATCCGCTGCAGCCGCCGGGCGAGTGACTACTTCCGCGCCGAGACGATCAGCCAGCAGCGGAATACGCCGATGTTCTTGTCGGAGAAGGTC
>JANPDV010000174.1:0-17343 GCA_031431655.1 Gammaproteobacteria bacterium
CTGTCGAACGTGTTCGCGGTGCTGGTCTCCGGTACCGACGGCTGGCTCGCCACCGCGCGCGCTCTCGAGCGCCTCGCCGGCTGAGTCCCCCGCGCCAGTCGCACGTCGAACGCGTCATCACCATCGACCGGCCACCGAGCCTGGTGCACGCGGTGACGAACTCCTTACGTTCGCTTCGCGGACTGGTCACCCTGGCAGGAGCTGGACCCGGCCATGAAGGTCTCGACGCAGGGCCCGCGCTCGGGGTAGGCGTGCGCATGCGGCTGCGCATGCCTCATTGAAACGACAGGGACTCCAGCCATCCGCCAAGCGGCAGCACCTTGATCCCGGTCTTTTCCTGCGGACGGTCGAGATTCAGAACCAGCTGCAGCGACTCGCGAGGGTGCAGCTTCCCGGTGTAGTACTTCAGGCTGTTGCTGAGCGCTGCATCCGAGGCTTTCACCTCGATCAGGCTGTCGACGCGGCGGTTCACGGTGACGACGAAGTCGACTTCCCGTTGTTCCTTGTCCCGCAGGTAGTACACCTCCCGGTGCTCACCAAGCGTGTCTTTCCTGAAATGCGCATGCTTGAGCAGGGCTGAAGCGACAAGGTTCTCGAGCTGGGCACCACCCGTCTCGTCGTAGGCCGCTGCGCAGTCGAAGAAGTAGACTCGCCGCTCCTTGCGGATGCTGCGCGACAACCGGCTGGAGTACGGCGGCAGCAGGAAAACAATGTAGAGCTTTTCGAGCAAGCCCACCCAGTTCTTCACGGTGGGCGGGGAAATCCCCAGCGTCCTTGCCAGGCTGTCATAGCTGACGGGTTGCCCGACTCGTTCGCGAAGCAGCTCGACAAGGTCCGACGCCCCCCGCCAGGAACTGACGCGGGACAAGTCCATCAGGTCCTCGCGCGTTACGAGCTCCATCCGGTCGTTGCGCAGCCGGGCAGCGTCCCCGGGATTCAGCAGGGCCTCGGGAAATCCGCCGGTGGCCAGCAATCGGCGCACCCGCTCGGCAAGCGACAGGTCAGGCAGAAAGGCCCGGGACTCCGCGACGTCCACCGGATGAAGCCGATAGAAGTAGTGCCGACCGGTCAGCGCATCGCCCGTGTTGCGGAAGGCATCGAGGCGCGCGCTTCCCGTCACCAGGATCGGCGGTTTGTTGCCGAACTCATCGACGACGCCTTTCAGGAGGTTCTTCCACTTCGGGGCCTTGTGGAGTTCGTCGAGCACGACGAGGGACGCATCCTTTGGCCAGGCCAGTTCGCGAATGATCTTCCGGTCCGTGGCGATGTCCCAGTTCAGGTACTCGCCGCGCGGCCCGAGCAGCGACCGGGCAAGCGTGGTCTTGCCGCACTGGCGAGGTCCTGCGAGCAATACCATCTTCTTCGCCAGGTCCCGTTGCAGGCTGGGGCGCAGATATCGCATATGGCCATTATGAAGCCGATATCAGTCTGGTCAAGACTATTCTAAAGGCCTGTTTATTCTGGTCATCACTCGCGATCGCGATTGTTTCGTCCGGCTTGGCGCCGCGGGCCCGGCTACGCTCTCGCGCCACCGCCAGCGAAGCGCAGCGTGAGATTGACACGCGTGGCGCCTGTCAAAGGATGGTTGGCGGGTTCTATCTTGCGGACGGAATGAAAGCCGAGCCGCGCACTGCGGCCCCAGACGACGACATCGCCGCTCTCCAGCAGCGCGCGATGCGAGGCGCCGCTGCGGCGCGGGCCGAACCACTCGAACGTGGCCGGAATACCGATCGAGACCGAGACGATGGGCTGGGTCAGATCCGCCTCGTCACGGTCCTGGTGCGGACCCATGCGGGTATTGGCGGCATAGCGATTGATGAGGCAGGCGTCCGGCACGAATGCGGCGAAGCCCGCCTCGGCCGCGGCGCGCTGCGCCAGCTCGAGGAATGCGGCCGGCATCACCGGCCACTTGCGGCCGGTGTCGGGGTCCACTTCGGAGTAGCGATAGCCCTTGCCATCGCTGATCCAGCCGTACGTGCCGCAGTTGGTCATTGCCGCGGACATGCGCTGCCCACCCGGCGTGTGCATGTGCCGGAATGGCGCGAAACGCGCGATGCGCTCCACCTCTTTCCACAACGCCGGCGCGTCGGCGCATTTGCGCAGCACGTAGACATCGGGGGCGAGTTCGATCAAGGGCGTGATTTCCCGGCGCGCGGCTTCGGCGCCGTCACTGCGCCCAACTGGCTGGTAACGACCCTGAAGCCGAGCAGGTAGCTGCGGTATTCATAGGGGTCCTTGGACTGTGCCGTGGCCCGCGTCCAGTTCGGCCCGCTGACCCACGAGCCGCCGCGCGGCGTGCGGAACTTGCAGTCGCCGCCGTTCGCGTCGAGCCACGCCGAGCCGTCGGTCGGCAGCCCCTCGAATTTCGGGTGCCAGCAGTCAATGGTCCATTCGAACACATTGCCGACGGTATCGTGCAGGCCGAACGCGCTGGGCTTGAACGAGCCGACCGGCGCCGTCTGCATGTAGTCGTAGCTGCAGTTGTGCACACCCTGCTTCGGGTAGAACGGCTTGATGCCGTTGTCGCCGACGTTGGCGTACTCGCAGGCGGCCGTGCTGGCGTTGCCCCAGAACCAGGGCATGTCGCTGCCGGCGCGGTTGAAGTACTCGAACTCGGTCGAAGTCGGCAGTCGATAAGCGCGCCCGGTGCGCGCGCTCAGCCAGGCCACGAAGGCCTCGGCATCCTTGACGCTGACGCAGACCACCGGGTGATTCGGTCGCTGCGGGTAGCCCGGCGTGCGCCAGTTGTGCTCCATGACATAGCCATAGTGGCCGTCGTAGAACTGGCAGCCGTCCTCGGTGGTGTAGCCGGTCGCGGTGACGAACTCCTGCCACTGCAGCCGGGTGATCTCCAGCTTGCCCGCCGCGAAGTCGTAGTCGATGCGCACGCGACGCTTGGGTGCCTCACCGCCGCCGCGATCGATCGAGTCGGGCGCCGAGCCCATCGTGACCTCGCCGCGGGGAATCGGCAGCATCTCCGGGCAGGTCTCGCAGTCCTTGAATTCCGCTGCGTCGACCGGGGTCGCCGGCACCGCCACCCACAGCCCGGCCAGCACGATCGGCGCCAGCCCGCGGCGACGTGAGACTGCGTCCAGAAACCCCCTGACCATGTGATGACTTCTCCGCCGGACGACCGCAGACCTGCGCGCGGCCTGAACCCTAGAATCCTAGTCTGGATCATGCATCAGGAGGGGCCCATGAGTGCAACCAAGCTCGACATCAAGACGATCACCGAATTCCTGTCCGAGCAGCCGAATGTGGATGTCAGCCGCGCCTGGGAGCGTTGCTGGAACACCCATGCCGGCATCGTCGAGCGGGTCAAACAGCGCTTTCCGGTGACCCGGCACCCCTCGACCCTCGGCCGCGAGTACTTCACCTCGCTCGATAAATCGATGGAGGGCTCGTTCAACGCCTACTCAGGCCCGCAGGTGGACTGGCTGGTGCACTCGTGGCTGGGCAACCGCAAGGCCAGCCTGCTGGACATGAACGCCACCGTGTTCCTGTCGCAGCAGAACCGCGTGCCCCACCTGATCGTGATCTTCGGCACCGTCCCCAAGCTGTTCTTTTACGCCGACTACACGCCGCGCGTGGACCCGCGGGTCAACCCGGACTACGTCCAGAAGTACTACGAGCCGGCGAACGCCGCCGCGATCAAGCTGCGCGGCCACCCCAACTTCAGCTGGAACTGGAGCCACGGCACCTATCTGCGCGGGCTGATGTCCGGGGTGTGCACCAGCATCATGGGCGAGTTGACCGACGAGAACATTGGCATCTGCGAGGACTACCTCAAGGGTTTCGTCGACCGCTGGTTCGGCTGGCTGGACGAAGCTGAGGCCAACCCGCTGCCCGAGTCCGAGCGCTTGGCGCAGCAGCAGTACGACTACACGGTGCGCGAGCTCGGCTATCGAACCGACCCGATGAACGTGCTGGCGATGCGGGCCTTCGGTCAGGCGGACTTCGAGAAGATGCTGGAGACTCGCATCGGCGTGCAGCAGATCGCGGAAACGCGTGGCCGGATCGCGCGCTGACCCGCACGCGCCGCACGCCCGAAGGGCGTGCGGCGCGTGGCGTCCTCAGTTGGCCTTGGCCGCGACGATCAGTTCGCGGATCTCCTGCTGTTGATGCTGCAGCCGGGCGTTCTCGGCCCGCGTCACCTCGCCGTCGGCGCGCGCGGCACGCTGCATCTGCTTCAACTCCTTCATCTGGTAGCGAATGCGCGCAGCTTCCTGATCGCTGATTCCGGGCGGCAGCCGCCGCTCGAGTCGTGCAGCCCGGGCGGGCCTTTCGGCCCGGGCCGTGGTCACTGCAGCGGCACCGGGTGCGGCCGGCACGCGCTCCGCAGCGGGCGCAACGACGGATGAAAGGGCGCACAGCGCGATCGCCGCCGCCGGGATTCTGAATCGGTTCATTTCCGGACTCCTCAGGCTCGCGCGAAATGCGCGGGTTCAGTGTTTCCAACGCACGGCGTGGGTCGGGGGCCGACGCGCGGGAGGCTGGAACTGACCAACGGCTGTGCACGCCGGACGGGCGGTGCTGGACCGGAAGATGTAAAACGCCGTCGACGCTAGCTAGGCCCGCTGCAGGATCTCCAGCGCCGCGCGCTCGCCCGACTCCAGCGCCCCCTCCATGCCGCGCGCCAGCACACTGGTGTGCTCGCCGCAGACATGCATGCGCTGGTTCGGCTGGCGCATCGCCACCGCGAAGCGCGGCACCTGGCCGGGAGCCCAGGAAGCATAGGCCCCGCCCGAGAACGGCGTCTGCTGCCATGACCACGCGCGGATCACGCGCAGGGCCCCCTTGGCGGCCGGACGGACACGCTCGACTTCAGCGAGGATCTGCTGCGCGGCGTCTTCGGGCGTGGTGCGGTCGAAGCGCGAAGTGCTGTCACCGTTCGAGTAGTGCAGATAGGACGAGATCGAGTCGTTCGGCCCGTAGTTCAACGCATTGAATCGCTCGATCAGGCCATCGGACCAGAACGACGGCGGCAAGCCGTCCTTCTCCCAGAATGGCTTCTCGATGCCGAAGTGGACCTGGAACGCAGCGTGGTACGGCAGCGTCGCCACGGCCTCGGCCTGCGCGCCGGTAAACCACGGGTCGATCGGGATCAGGCGCAGCGCCGAGAACGGCGCGGACATCACGCAGAAACGCGCGCGATGCACGCTGCCATCCGCGCAACGCACCTCGACATCGTCGGCACCGAGCCGGATGCCGGCGACGGCGCGGCCCAGCAGCACGTTGCCCTTGACCGCGCCGGCCATGGCTTCAGGCATGCGCTGGTTGCCGCCCTTGACGCTCATCGGGCCCCCGCGACCCTTGCCGATCTGCGCGGACACCCGCCCGAATGCGAAGACGTGACAGAGCTGCAGCAGCGAGCTCTGCCAGAGATTGGTGCCGTAGGAGCTGAACTTGTCGGCCAGGCGGATCGTCTCGTCGTTGAGCCCGAGGTCGCGCAGGTAGACCGCCACCGGCACGTCGAACGCCGCATTGGCGGGCGACTGCCAGCCGTCCAGCTCCAGCGGGGGCAGCTTGCCGTTGAGAAAACTGAAGATGACCTGCCACGGGGGCAGCTTGCGCAGCGCCTCGGGATGCGGGTTCCGTGCGCTGGTCTCCCACTGCGACAGCGGAACGAATTCGCCGCGCACATGCAGTGCGGTGTTGTCGCGCGGCTCGGTGCGCAGCCGCTCGGGCACCATGTCCACCTTGAGACGCCGTGCCAGGTCGAGGAATCGCGCGTAGGAATAGCCGATGCCGTTGCCGCCCGCTTCCGGGTGACCGGGTACGTCGTCGAGCGTGAACAGGCGGCCGCCGATGCGTTCACGGCCTTCCAGCACGGTGACGGCAAGACCCTGGTCCTCGAGGTTCAGCGCTGCGTTGAGCCCGGAGAGGCCGGCGCCGATCACGATGACGTCACTGCGCGTGGTCGGCAGCTGCCGCGTCGCGGGCAGCACGGCTGCACCGGCCCGGGGCAACAGGCCGGCCGCGGCCCCGGCTGCGCCGACCGCAGTGATGCCCATGACTTGCAATGCCCTGCGCCGGGTTGACATGCGTCCGCTCTCCGATTGGTGTCGCCGAGGCAGTTGCGCTGGCTCGGGGGTTTCCCCACAGTCTTGCACAGGGACCGCCATTGCGGACCGGGAGCCCGACATGACCGATCGTCCTTCCACCGCTACCGCCGCCCGCACGGCATCGGCCGCCCTTAGCCGACGCGATGCGCTTGGCGCGCTGGCGGCTGGCGGCAGCCTCGCCGCGCTCGCTGTGCCTCAGGTGGCAGAAGCCGCCCCGCGCAAGGCACCGGACTTCGCCACGCTGGCGGCCTCGCTGCCGACACGCGATCCCGCCTTCAATGTCAGGACTATCGGGCGGCTGCAGGGAGATATCTCGGGTCGCGTGCACTATTCGTACTCCCAGGGCACGGTGTTCGGCCTGGTGCCGGCCGAAGGTCCGCCGCTCGCCGACTACGGGCGGCTGATCTATCGCACCGAGGGCGTGTCGGTACGGATGTCGCGAGCGCGCGCCGACGGCGCGATCGAGGATCGCGCGCGCAACTGGATGTTCTACTGCGATCCGGACACCAGCGAGTACATCACCGAGTTCAGGAACCCGTACACCGGCGAGACGCTGCCCGTACCGACGTTTCGCGGCGGTATCGGCGGCAATGTGATGACGATCAACGGACCGCAGGTCAGCGCCACGTTCACGATGGAGAGCACCGTGTTCAATCGGCCACTGCAGCTGGACTACAAGTTCGTCGGCGACACGGCCTGGATCCATCGCCATGCGTTCACGCGCTGGAAGGAAGGCGCCACCGGCTTCCAGAAGACCGAGATGACGCTCGATGCCTGGGTCTGCAGGATCGCGGACCTCGCCAACGAAAAGCTGACCATGATCCCGAGCAGCTATTCCTGGACCAGCCAGACGGAGTGGCAGTCCTGGTTGAAGATGCGCGGCAAGCCCGGCGCGATGCTGTGGCGCAACGACTCCATCAAGGCCGACAGTATCGACCTGCTGCCCCGGCGCTTCGTCGCCCAATGCGAGAAGATGATGCCGGGCAAACTCGCCGAGCCCCTGACCTGGGCCTGAGCGATGGCGGCGCGTCCCTACGACGAAATGCACGCGGCGAGCGGCGCACCGCGGCCGCATTGCGAATCGTACTCGCGCTGGCTGCAGCAGCAGTCCGCCGAGCGACTGACGCGCAAGCGCGCGCAGGCCGACGAGTTCTTTCATCGCGTCGGCATCACCTTCGCCGTGTACGGCGAGGACTCCGGCGCCGAGCGGCTGATTCCGTTCGACATCGTGCCGCGCATCCTGCCGGCCGACGAATGGGCGACGCTCTCGTCCGGGCTGCGGCAGCGCGTCCGCGCGCTCAACGCCTTCGTCAGCGACGTCTACCACGACCAGGACATCCTGCGCGCCGGGCGCGTACCTTCCGAGCCCGTGCTGTGCAATGCGCAGTACCGGCCCGAGATGCAGGGCATCGACGTGCCGGGCAACATCTACGCGCACATCGCCGGCATCGACATCGTGCGCGCCGATGACGGCCAGTTCCTGGTGCTGGAGGACAACCTGCGCGTGCCGTCGGGCGTGTCCTACATGCTCGAGAACCGCAAGATGATGATGCGGCTGTTCCCGGAGCTGTTCACCGCGCAGAACATCGAACCCGTGGAGCACTACCCCGACGTCCTGCTGGGCAACCTCACCAGCGTGGCTCCCGAGGGCGTCAGCGATCCCACGGTGGTGCTGCTGACGCCAGGCTCCGCCAACAGCGCCTATTTCGAGCATGCGTTCCTGGCGCAGCAGATGGGCATCGAGCTGGTCGAAGGCCAGGACCTGTTCGTACGCGACGCGTTCCTGTACATGCGCACGACCCAGGGCCCGCAACGTGTCGACGTGATGTACCGGCGTATCGACGACGACTTCCTCGATCCACTGGCCTTCCGCGCGGACTCCATGCTCGGCGTTCCGGGCCTGCTGACGGCCTATCGAGCCGGCCACGTCACGATCGCCAACGCCATCGGCACCGGGATCGCGGACGACAAGTCCATCTACCCCTACGTGCCGGAGATGATCCGCTTCTATCTTGGCGAAGAGCCCATCATCGCCAATGTGCCGACGCTCATCCTGCGGCGCGAAGCGGATCGGCGCGAGGCGCTGGCGCGGCTGCCGGAGCTGGTCGTCAAGGAAGTCCATGGCGCCGGCGGCTACGGCATGCTGATCGGGCCGGCCTCGACCCGTGCCGAGATCGAAGCGTTCCGCGCCCGTATCGAAGCGCATCCCGAGCGCTATATCGCGCAGCCCACGCTCGCGCTGTCGACCTCGCCGACCTTCGTCGCGCAGGGGCTGGCGCCGCGCCACATCGACCTGCGGCCGTTCGTGCTCTCCGGCCGCGACATCACCATCGTGCCCGGCGGGCTCACCCGCGTGGCGCTGCGCGAGGGCTCGCTGGTCGTCAATTCATCGCAGGGTGGTGGCACCAAGGACACGTGGGTGCTGGGCGCATGCTGAGCCGTACAGCGGACCACCTGTACTGGATGTCGCGCTACATCGAGCGCGCCGAGAACCTGGCGCGCATGCTCGATGCGCACAACCGGCTCTCGCTGCTGCCGCGGCCCGCCGAGGCCGTGCGGCAGGGGTGGGAGGCGAGCCTGGTTTCGCTGGGCACGCTCGACGCATACACGAAGCGGTTCGACGCGATCCAGCCGCAGCGCGCCATGCGTTTCCTGTCGATCGACCGGGAGAACACGGGCAGCATCCTCTCGTGCCTGCGCGCGGCACGCGACAACGCACGGGCGGTGCGCGGCACCATCACCTCCGAGATGTGGGAGACGGTGAACTCCGCGTGGCTGGACGCACGCGATCTCGACCCCGCTAACGTCGAGCGCAACTTCGGCGAGTTCCTGGAGTGGGTCAAGCACCGTTCGCACCTGATTCGCGGCGTCACGGTCGGCACCATGCTGCGCGACGATGCCTTCAACTTCACGCGCATCGGCCTGTTCCTCGAGCGCGCCGACGACACCACCCGCATCCTGGAGGCCCGCTGGCGCGACCCGGGCCGGCGCGGCGAGCGCGTCGCGACAGAGTCGTCCGAGTGGGCCGTCACGCTGCGTGCAATGTCTGCGTTCGAGGTGTATCGCAAGGTCTACCGCGACAATGTGACGCCGATGCAGGTCACCGAGCTGCTGCTGCTGAATGCAAAGATGCCGCGCTCGGTGCACCGCTGTCTCGCCGATCTGTACGAGAACCTCTGCGCAGTACGCAATGCAGGTTCGAGCGAGACCGAGCGCCGCGCCGGCGAACTGCATGCCGATTTCCGTTTCGGCAAGATCGATGAGCTCTGTGCCGATGGCGTCGCGGTGTTTCTCGACCGCTTCCAGCACCGGCTTGGCGGTCTCGCGGACAGCATCGCGCGCGACTTCCTGGTGCCGGGGTCATGACATGACGCTGCGCATTCGCCACGAAACGCGCTATCGCTACGAGGAAGTTGTCGCAAACAGCGTCCAGAGCCTGAAGCTCACGCCGCGGCGCGAGCCGCGGCAGCGCACGCTGCGCTGGCAGATCACCTCGCCCGGCAGGCGCGTGGAGCAGGTGGACGCGTACGGCAACATCACGCACCTGATGTCGCTGGAGACACCGCACCGCGAAGTGCGCATCGTCGTCGAGGGCGAGGTCGAGATCGATGACCGGTCCGAGTTCGGCTTCGACGTCGGCCCCATTTCGCCGCTGGTGTTCCTTGCACCGACACCGTTGACGACCGCCGACGCCCGGATCCGCGACCTGGCGCTGGGCGCGCTCGGTGGCATGGGCGCGGCCAGCCGCGCGCAGGCCGAGGCGCTCGCGGCGGCCGTCTGCGGCGCCATGCGCTACAAGCCGGGCACCACCACGGTCGCCGACACCGCCGTGTCCGCGCTGACGCGCGGCGAAGGCGTCTGCCAGGACCAGGCGCAGCTGTTCATCGCGTGCTGCCGCGCCGCTGGCGTACCGGCGCGCTACGTCAGCGGCTATCTGCACGCGGGCGAAGCGCCGGACCTCGCCAGCCACGCCTGGGCGGACCTCTGGCTCGAGGCCGAAAGCGCCTGGTTCGGCATCGACGTGACCCACCAGCGCGCCGCGGGCGCGGACCACTGCCGACTGGCCGTCGGCCGCGACTACCTCGACGCTGCGCCGGTGCGCGGCGTGCGCCGCGGCGGTGGCCACGAGACGCTGGAAGTCAACGTCGTGGTCTCGAGCGGCGGCCAACAGTAAGATCCGGCAATGACCTACTGCGTTGGCCTGCTGCTCGACACCGGGCTCGTCTTCCTG
The DNA here is from genome assembly GCA_031431655.1 of Gammaproteobacteria bacterium. Lineage (GTDB taxonomy): Bacteria > Pseudomonadota > Gammaproteobacteria > Steroidobacterales > Steroidobacteraceae > UBA964. Next base: position 10,297 of record JANPDV010000174.1, read on the forward strand.
TCCGACTCGCGCACCAACGCGGGCGTCGACCAGATCAATACCTTCCGCAAGGTCGCTGTCTTCGAGGTGCCTGGCGAGCGCGCCATCGTGCTGCAGACCTCGGGCAACCTCGCGATCGCCCAATCGGTGGTCGGCGCGCTGAACGACGACGCCGCCAGGGCGCTGGCCAGCCCGGCCACGAGCGCCGGCGTCACGCACATTCTCAACTGTCCAAGCCTGGCCGATGCCGCGAGGCTGGTCGGCGACGCCCTGCGCGATGTGCACAAGCGCGATTCCGAGGCACTGAAGAGCTTCGGCTTCGAGTTCAATGCGGCATTCGTGCTCGGTGGCCAGATTCGCGGCGAGGCGCCGCGGCTGTTCTCGATCTACGCGGCCGGCAATTTCATCGAGGCCACGCCCGACACGACCTACTTCCAGATCGGCGAGTCGAAGTATGGCAAGCCGATCATCGACCGCGTGATCCGCCGCAGCAGCAGCATCAACGAAGCCGTGAAGTGCGCGCTGATCTCGATGGACTCGACCATCCGCTCGAATCTCTCAGTGGGCCTGCCGCTGGATTTGGTCGTGATCCGGCGTGACCAGCTGCGCATCGCCCGACACGTGAGCATCGATTCCGGCAACGAGTACTTCGCCAGCCTCCGTGGCCGCTGGGGCGACTCGCTGCGGCACGCTTTCACGAGCCTGCCCGATCCCGTGTGGACCGACCCGCCCGCCAAGGCGTGAGCCCGTCTCGCCGCAGCCGTTGACTCGCCCTCAGTCGCCGCGACTTACGACGAGGCCCGTCGAGATCAGCTCCTCCAGCAGGGCCATCGAAGCGGCCCCGGAACAGCTGAAGGGATCCAGCACCGGCTTGTCTGAATACTTCAGCAGCAGCGAAGCATTGACCTTCGCGAGGTTCACCTGCCCCATGGTCCAGCTGGCAAAGCGCCGTTCGCGGATCTCGTCGAACACCAGGATCTGCACGTCCTGGTGGCGCTTGTCGCGCACGATCGTGCCGAACAGCGTGCAGACTGCGCCGCGCCCTCCCTCCAGCACCTGGATGAACAGGTCATCGCTGAAGCAGAGCATCCCCGTGAGGCCCTGCCGCGGATTGTTGCGGCGGGATTTCTCCAGGATCGCATCGATCAGTTCGGCATTCACGGGCGCCGGAGCGCGACTGGCATAGAGCAGGCGGACGAGCATTCTGACCTCAGGCTTTCATGCTGATTAGCGCAAGGAATTCGCGTCGCAGGGTGTGATCTTTCAGGAATGAGCCGCGCATCACGCTGTTGATCATCTTGGCCTCGGTGTCCTTGACGCCGCGCCAGTGCATGCAGAAGTGGTCCGCTTCCATTACCACGGCCAGGCCGTCCGGACTCACCTTCCGCATCAGCAGGTCCGCCATCTGCGTGATCGCTTCTTCCTGGATCTGCGGCCGGCTCATGATCCACTCGGCGAGACGCGAGTACTTCGACAGGCCGATCAGGTTGGAGTGCTCGTTGGGCATCAGCCCGATCCAGAGCCGGCCCATGATCGGGCAGAAATGATGGCTGCAGGCACTGCGCACCGTGATGGGCCCGACGATCATCAGCTCGTCGAGGTGTTCCGCGTTCGGGAACTCGGTGACCGGCGGCGCTGCGTGATAGCGTCCGCGAAACACTTCCGTCAGGTACATCTTGGCGACGCGGCGCGCCGTGTCGTGGGTGTTGTGATCGCTCTCGGTGTCGATCACCAGGCTCTCGAGCACGCCTTTCATCTTGCCGGCCACTTCCTCCAGCAGCGCGTCGAGTTCGCCAGGCTGGACGAAGGCGGCGATGTTGTCGTTGGCGTGAAAGCGCTCGTTCGCGTCGCGTATGCGTGCGCGAATGCGCGCGGAGACCGGCAGGTCCTGCGCATCCGGGGGAGGTCTGGTGGCTTTGCTCATCTAGACTCGCTGTGGGGGGTCGGCGACCGGTGGCACCGATTCGCCACAGGACTGTAGCAGGTTTGCGGACTGGCAAACCTGCAGGGCGCTGGCGTTGTGCAGGTCGGGCCAGGGCGCCGACAATACACCGGCGAGGTTCGATCTCAACCCGAGGAGGCTGACATGGCAACCCGATACGTCGATGGATTCGTCCTGCCCGTTCCCAGGCGCAACAAGGCCGCATACCTGCGCATGTCCCGAACAGCCGCGAAGGTGTGGATGGAGCACGGCGCCCTGGAGTATCGCGAGAGCGTGGCAGATGACGTCAAGCCCGGGAAAATCACGTCGTTCCCACAGAGTGTCAAGCTCAAGGCGAACGAGGACGTCTGGTTCTCGTGGATCGTCTACAAGTCACGCAAGCATCGCGACCAGGTCAATGCGAAAGTCATGAAGGATCCGCGGCTCGCGAAAATGATGGATCCGAAGACGATGCCGTTCGACGGCCGGCGGATGTTCTACGGCGGGTTCACGATCGCGGTCGACGTCGGCGGCAAGGCCGGCTAGACGATCCGCAGCGTGATCGCCTTGAGCACTGCCCGCGTCCGGTCACGCGAGCCGAGCTTCTCCAGGATCTCGGACACGTAGTTCTTCACCGTGCCTTCGGCGAGGAACAGGCTGCCGGCGATCTCCTTGTTGGAGTAACCGCCCGCCATCAGCCGCAGGATCGCGACTTCGCGCTCGCTGAACGAGCCCTGCGGTTCGCTGCGCTCGTGATATGCGAAGCGTTCGCGCACCGGGTCGGTCGCGACGGGCGCGAGCCAGGCCTCGCCGCGCTGCGCCCGTGAGATCGCCTCGTAGAGATCCTCCGGCGAGGCGTCCTTGAGCAGGAAGCCCTGGGCGCCCACGGCCACGGCCCGCGGCAGCAGATCGCCGTCATCGAACGTGGTGAGCAGCACCACCGGGGTCCGATCGCCGCGTTCGCGCAGCCGGCGGGTGAGTGCAAAGCCGTCGAGTCCGGGCATCCGGATGTCGGACAGCACCACGTCGACGGCGCCGGGCTGCGCGCGCAATGCCTCCAGCAGCACCAGGCCGTCGCTCGCCTCCAGCACGGTGTCCACCCCCAGCGGCCGCAGCAGGGCCTTCAGACCCTCGCGTACCAGCGCCTGATCGTCGGCCAGCGCGATGCGGATCCTCATGGGGCGTTGCGGCGCGGCAGGGTTGCGACCACGCGCGTGCCGCCGCCCGCAGTCGTCGTCACGGCAAAGCTGCCGCCCAGGTCGGCGATGCGCTCGCGCATGCCCCGGATGCCATTGCCCTCCTGCAGCGGCTTCGAGGCGCGACCGTCGTCCTCGACCGTGAGCTCCAGTGCCTCGGCGGTCGCGCGTACGCGCAGCCAGACGTGTCGGGCCGCGGCGTGGCGCACCGCATTGGTCAGGCTCTCCTGCGCGACGCTGGTGAGCGCCTCGGCCTGGTCCGCAGCCTCGATCCGGGCGTCATCGGCCACCTCGACATGGATCAGTGGCGCAGGAAACGGCGCCGCCAGGTGAGCCAGCGCCGCTCGCAGGTCGATGCCGTCGAAGCGACGCAGCTGGGAGACGACACCCCGCAGATCGTTGAGCAGTTCGTCCGCGAGCTGGCGCGCCGTGGCCAGTGCGGGCGGCTGCGTCGGCAGTCCAGTCACCGTCGGACCGCCCTCGCGCGCGAGCAGCGCCAGGTTGAGCTTGAGGGCGGTGAGCTTGTGGCCGGAGACGTCATGCAGCTCGCGCGATAGTCGCAGGCGCTCGCTGTCGCGCGCGCTCTCCGCCAGCAGGGAGCGCGTCGCCAGCAGGTGCGCGTTGACCTGACGCAGCTGCGTGGCCGCGTCGTCGGCACGGCGCATCGCATCGGTGGCGAAGACGGCGAAAGCCTGGAAGCCCGCGTAGCTGCCGACCAGCAACAGCGCCACGTTTGGCGGAAAGGACCGCAGCACCACGAACAGGAGGAACAGGTTGGCCACCAGCAGGATCGCAGCCGCCGCGCGTATGCCGAGCCTCACCGTCAGCACCGACGCGAGTATCACCAGCAGGACCGGTGTGGTCGTGGTCGGGCTGAGCAGCAGCAGCGCAGCTACGGCCGCGAGCATCAATGCGATTCCTGATGCGGCGCGCCCGCGCGGGGCAAGGAGCGGCGTCGGCCGTCGCCAGCAGGAATCCCCCGATGAACAACCCGAGGAGCGCCAGCGCGACGCTGCGTCCTGGCAGCGTTCCAAGCGGCGCTGAGCGCGCGCCGGATAGCCACGATTCCGCGACTACCGCCAGCCAGGTGACGTAAGCCGCAAGGTTCAGCGGCGCGAAGTAGCGGCGCCAGCCGGTATTGATCGTCATGACACCGGTCTACCGAATCGCTGCCGGCGCAACAAGAGGCAGTGCGCAAGTGGTGACTTCCGGCACCCCGCCGGGTGACCGACGGCACCTGCGCGGCGGCCGCGCGCCGTCGACCATGACGGCCACGAGTCCACGGGAGATGACCATGCTGATTTACACGTCCCTGAAGAACCTGCACATCCTGGCCGGCGCCATTGCGCTGCTCACCTTCTGGGTCACGGCCCTGGCCGGCAAAGGCAGCCCCACGCATCGCACCACCGGGCGCGTGTACCTGCTCGCCATGCTCTGTGTGCTGCTGACAGCGCTGCCCCTGTCGGTATTCGCGTTCTATTACGCGACGCCGGTTACCGGCATCTTCCTGCTCTACCTCGTAGTGATTACCGCGACGCCCGCATGGACCGCCTGGCGTGCCATCCGCGACCAGCGCGATATCGCCACCTACGTCGGCCCGGTGTTCCGGTCACTGGGGAGGCTGAATTTTGCGGCAGGCCTGCTCGTCCTGGGCCTGGGTGTGCACTTCAAGGCCGGACTGTTGATCGGGATGTCCTTCATCGGCATCGTCACCGGCCCGCTGATGCTGCGCTTCGCGGCGCGCCAGGCCCACGACCGTCGCTGGTGGCTCGCGCAGCACTACGGCGGAATGATCGGCGCCGGCATCGCCACGCATGTGGCTTTCCTCGGGCTGGGGCTGGCACGGGTGCTGCCACCGGAGTGGGCAAGCCTGAGCCAGAACTTCTCGTTCTTCGGGCCGGTGCTGATCGGGTTGGTCGCGCGCGCGTGGCTGAGCCGAACGTCCGGCGTCAATGCGGCGCAGCGCGTTTCGAACACGTAACATTCACTCATTGCCATCACGACTGGCAGGACGAATCCATGATGATCGACATGAAGCGGGGACGTGGCCGGCTGGCGCTGGCGGCCGTCCTCAGCGTCGCGGCCTTCGGACTCAGCGCCTGCGACCGGCCCGCCGCGCCCGCCGAAAAGGCGCCGCCGATCGCGCTGACGGCATCACCCGAGGCCATCCGTGCGCACATGGCCTTTCTCGCCGATGATCTGCTCGACGGCCGGCTGGCAGGAACACGCAACCACGCGATCGCGGCACGCTACGTCGCGAGCCAGATGGCGCAGGCGCGCCTCAAGCCCGGTGCCGGGCCGCAGCAGTGGTTCCAGTCCGTGCCCATCGTCGAGAGCACCGCAGTCATCCCGCCAGCGGTGCTGACGTTCCGCTCGGCCGACGGCCGGCAGTCCGTCGTGCTGAAGCCTGCGGACGACTTCCTGCCGTCAGCGAGTTCCGCGGAGGCCGAGATCGACGCGTCGGCACCGGTCACGTTCGTCGGCTTCGGCGTGGTCGCGCCGGAGCGCGGTCATGACGATCTGGCCGGCATCGACCTGAAGGGCCGGGTCGCGCTGATGCTGGACGGGGCGCCGGCGTCGTTCCCGCCCACCGAGCGTGCGCATCACAGCTCGGGCCTCACCAAGTTCAGGAACCTGGTCGAGCGCGGCGCAATCGGCGTGGTGTCGTTCTCGACGCCGGAGGATGCCAAGCGCAATCCATGGGCGCGGGCGGTGCAGCAATCGTGGCGGCCGCGGATGCGCTGGATCGGCGCGGACGGCCTGCCGCACGACGCGTTCCCCGAGCTGCGGATCCGCGCGTCATTGAGCCCGGAGGCCGCGGCCCGGGTGTTTGCCGCCGGCGCACCACGTACGCTGGAGCAGGTGTTCGCGGCCGCGGCGGCAGGTACGCCCCAAGCGTTTGAACTGCCGATTACGGTGCAGCAACTGCGTCGCACGGTGATCGGACGCAAGAGCAGCGACAACGTGGTCGGGCTCCTGGAAGGGAGCGATCCGAACCTGCGCAACCAGTACATCGTCATCAGCGCGCATCTCGACCACGTCGGGCGCGCCGCGCCGGTCAATGGCGACTCGATCTACAACGGCGCGTTCGACAACGCCTCCGGGATCGCGGTGATGCTGGAGGCGGCACGCCTGCTCGCCGCGGCGCCGCAGCGGCCACGCCGCTCCGTGCTGTTCGTCGCCGTGACCGCGGAGGAATCCGGGCTGGTCGGCTCCGACTACTTTGCCAACAACCCGCCGATCGGCGGCGGCGAAATGGTGGCGAACATCAACATGGACATGCCGGTCATGATCACACCGGCCGCCGACGTGATCGCCTATGGCGCCGAGCACTCGAACCTCGGTGCCATGGCGGAACGCGCCGCGCGCGCGGAAGGCGTGGAGCTGACGCCGGACGACCGACCCGAGGAGACCTTCTTCGTCCGCAGCGACCAGTACTCGTTCGTGCGCCGCGACGTGCCCGCGCTGTACATCACCGAAGGCCGCAAGTCGCGCGATCCGCTGCGCAACCAGAAGGCGCTGTACGACGCGTTCATGAAGGACCGCTATCACCAGCCCAACGACGATCTCAGCCAGGAGATCGACTACGCGTCCCTGGCGATGCTGGCGCGCCTGAACGTGCGCATCATCGAGGAGATCGCGCGCAGCGAGGCGCGACCCGTGTGGAATGCGGGCAACTTCTTCGGCAGGACTTTCGCGGCAGCGCCCTAGCGGCGAGTCCGCGCGGGCTAGAGGTTGAGCGCCACGCGCCGGCCCGAAAGCGGCGGCAGGCAGGTGAACGGCACCGGCTGCGCGATGCTGGCAGCAGCACGCAGCTCGGCATCGCTGCGTCGCTCGCCGCTGCGCAGCAGCCAGCTGCCGTCCGTCTGGAACAGCGCGTTCACGGTTGCGCCGTCGATGCTGGCGCGTGCCACCAGATCGCAGCTGGCGCGCGGCGTCGTGACGGCGGCC
>JANPDV010000175.1:0-9046 GCA_031431655.1 Gammaproteobacteria bacterium
GTGATCGCCGTGCACCCGTCGCTGACGTGGGTCATGGTCCAGTCGGTATCGTTGCGACACCGGTAGGCCATGCCCGGCAGATTCCCGACCAGTGTCGCCAGACGCTTCTGGCTCTCCTCGAGGGCGCCGAGCAGCTCGTACCGCTCGATGGCGAGTCGCAGGCTGTGCGCTCCGCGTTCAATGGCCGCGATCTCTTCGCTCGTGGGCGTGCGCACGTCGGTGCAATAGACCGCGAACACACCGAGCACCTTCCCCTTCGACGAGATCACCGGTACGGACCAGCACGCCCGGAGTCCAGCGGCGAGCGCGAGGTCACGATAGTCGTGCCACAACGGGTCGTTCACGATATCGGGGCATAGCGTCATCCGACGCGTATGGGCCGCCGTGCCGCATGACCCCGCACCGGGACCCACCTCCATGCCGTCGATGACCTGCCAGAACGACTCCGGCATGCTGGGCGCAGCCCCGCGTCGCAGGTGTCGGCCATCCGCATCGAGCAGCAGTGCCGAGCACAGCACGCCCGGAAGAGACGCCTCGAAGCCGTGCGCCAGACGCTCGAGCACTTTGCTCAACGGCGCGCCGGAAGCGAGCAGCTCGAGAACCTCTCGCTCGCTGGCGTTGCGTAGCTGGTCCCGCTGTCGATAGCTGATATCGCGCGAAATGACAACGAAGCGCTCTTCACTCTCCGGCGTCCGCACCAGTTGCAGGACCAGTTCGACCGGTATCAGGTGCCCGTCCTTGTGGCGATGCACTGTCTCAGCCGTAACGGAGGTCTGCGTGCCGTCGCGCAACGGCTGCGCCAGCTGCTGGAACTGTTCGGCCGAGACCAATGGCTTGATGTCCATGGGCGTCATGCCCAGCAGCTCTTCCTTGCTGTAGCCCACCTGGCGTTTTGCACCTTCATTCGCATAGACGAAGTGCAGGTTGTCGGTGCGAAATATGAACACGCAGTCGACGGTCTGGTCGAGGACGGACTTGAAACGCACGAGCTCGGCCTGCTGCCGGGCCATCGCGCTCTCGGCATCCTTGCGCGCGGTGATGTCCGTGGCGATCCCGTCGAGCCGCCGCTTTCCGCCACCCGCAGTCAGGGTGATACGCCCACGATCGTGGACCCAACGCACTGCGCCGTCCGGGCGCAAGATCCGGTATTCAGCATCGAATTCACCGGTCTCGGTGACGCGCGCAAACGCGGCGGCCGCCATGCCGCGATCATCGGGGTGCACCGCCTCGAGCCACAGCATCGGCTCGGCCATGAACTGCTCCGCGGATCGTCCGTACGTCTCGTTTGCCGCCGCACTGACAAACAGCATCTCGTGGCCGTCGGGTGTACTGGACCAGACCACGTCGTTGATGGAGTTCAGGACGCTGGCCATCTGCAGGCGGCTCTGCTGCAGGGCGTCCTCGCTCGCCGAGCGCGCGACATGCACGGCGCTGATAAGCCAACCGAGAACCGCCGCCGTTGCCATGTACACCCACAGGAGCAGCGCGCCTTCGACCGGCTGGTCGGTGTGGAACGGTCCCGAACCCCGGGCCGTGCCATAGGCGCCGCAGAACGCCACCAGTATCAGGGCCAGCGACGTGCCCAGCACTCCAAATCGCAGCGCCGCCCAGGCGACCGATGGCAGCAGCACAAAAGCCAGCGCCCACCCGTCACCACCGGTGCCCTTGTTGAAGACAAAGACCCCCCAGCCGAGCACGCCAGAAATGAGCGCCCAGGCCAGGAACTCGCGACCGCGATTCCTGATCAATTGCCATCGCGCGCGGCTCGAGGCCAGGAAGAGCGGCGCGCCGATCACTACGCCCATGGAGTCGCCGGCCCACCAGATCAGCCAGGCAGCAAGCCAATCCTCCAACGGCAGGCCGCCTGACGCGAGTGCCGGGACGCCGATGGTTGCTGGCACGAGCATGCCGAGCGTCGCAACGCCTGCCAGCAACAGGATGTCCCGCGGGCGTTCGAATGCGAAATCAATGCGGCTGCGCTGCGCAGCCAGCGTCGCAGCCAACGGGCCCAGGGTGTTGCCGACGGCGATTGTGAGCGCCACGGGCCACGGCGAACCGACGACCATGTTGAGTGCAAAAGCGGCAAGTGCCACGCCAGGCCAGCACTGCATGCCCCAGCGCAGGAACACCGCCACCGCAACGCCGGTCGGCAACCAGAGCAGGGTGATACTCGAGCCATACGCGGGAATCTGCAGCCCGAGCCAACCCGTGGCGAAGTAGGCGATGGCTACGAGCAGAGCCGGCAGCATCCAGGACGCGGAGCGTGTTGGCATGGATCAGGACTTTGCGGCGTATCAGGCACGCCAACGAATGGCTGTTGCCCGATGCTACCTTATTAGGGAAATCCGCAGAGAACTTACGACGCGGCAACTCCCGCGTACCTCGTCGGCGTGATCCCGGCAGGGACAAGCCGTCGCGGTCTGAGCGCCAGGCGCCCGCAGCTCAGGGGTTCAACTGGCCCCAGAGGTAGGTGTTGGCGTTGAAGTTCTGGATGGGCACGTCGCTATTGGTCGTTGGCGATCGCACACCACCCGGCCAGGAATGGCCGCCGCCGAACACGATGCGATTCACGGGGTCGTAGACATCCGTCGGATCGATGCGGCAGATCACGACGGGCGCACTCGGTCGAGCGCCATTTTCTGGCGTGGCGTAGCGCCGGCATGTCGTTGACGCGCCGATGCGCTCCTCGACGGCCTGGTTCGTCACGTTGTTGCGCGCAATCCAGTTCGTGATCGTCGCCTCGACGCCATAGAAATTGTTCGCGGAAATTCCATCGTTGCCGACGCCGCCGGCATACGGATAGTTGCGATCGTTGGCAGCGTGGATGTGCAGCACGGTGATCGGCCGCGAGGGATTGCAGGTGTAGTAGCGCGTCCCCGCACCGTCGAACTCGCCCGAGGCTCCGCCCACCGGCGCGACGCCGGCCAGCTGGTCCGCGAGCGCGCAGGCGAGTCGATGCGCCATGATCCCGCCGTTGGAGAAGCCGGTGGCGTAAACGCGTGCCGCGTCGATGCTGTAGTTCGCGCGGATGTCGGCGATCACCGCGCGTGCAAACGCGACGTCGTCGATGTTCTGCGACTGGGCCGTGCCACAGCAGGCGCCGCCGTTGAACGTCTGCAGCGTACCGCTGCCCTCGGGAAACACCGCGTAAATCTGCCGCTCCTGCGCGAATTTCGTCAGCTGGCTGCTCGCGGCCATGCCCATGGCAGTGCCGGTGCCGCCATGAAAAGCGAGCAGCGCAGGTCGCGGACCGGCGCCGCCGAGACCGGACGGAACATAGATCGAATAGCGGCGCACACCCTGGCCGGCCACCGACAAGGTGCGCGCGATCCAGGCGCCGGTGACCTGCACCGGCAGCTGCAGCGAGAACCCCTGGTACTGGGCCGTGATCGTCGTCGCGCCTTCGGCCACGCCCGTCACGTTGCCGTTCGCATCGACGACCGCTCGACCCGGATTCGACGACGACCACGTGACCAGCGTCCCGTCGACATAGCCCGGATAAGGCGCACCACCGGCACGCTGCGCAAAGAACAGGTTGATCCTCTGGCCGGTACCGATCGTCGCGGCTGCGGCGGGCTCGAGAGCAGCCGTGGTCGCAGGGTTCACCGCGAGCGTCAGAGCGAACGCCGTCCCGCCGCCGCTGTTCTGCGCCGTGATGGTGTAGGTCGCGGATGGCGTCGCGGCGGTGGGCGTGCCGGAGATCTGGCCCGTCGAGGCGTTCAGCACGAGACCGGCGGGCAGCGCCGGGGACACGCTGTAGCTCGACACCGCACCGGTGACGGTTGGACTCACTGACGTGAAGACGGCGCCAACCACGGCGTTCTGTGGACTCGGATAGGACAGCGCGCTGGGCGCCACGGTCGCGATCGGCGACCCGCCAGTGCCGCCAGCGCCGCAGGCCGCGAGTCCGAGCATCAACAGGCAAACCACAGGGAATTTCATGCTTGCGCTCACCGCCAACTGGAACTCTGACTGAACGCAGCGCCGCGCCGTCGGTTGACATCCGCAGCTGCTGCGGCCGGCGTGCCGGGCCGGGCCGACACGTCAGGCAAGCCCCATCATCGCGTGCACGGTCAGACCGACCAGGAACAGCGTCGAGATCACAAACACGCCGAATCTGGTCGGCACATTGTTGAATGTCGTCTGGACCACTGAGTGAATGACTCGTGTAGCGACGTATCCCCACGCGAATCCGCTGTTGATCGGGTGATCTCCTTGCCCCAGCAATTGCAGCACGATGCAGATTGCATAGAAGAGCGTCGGCTGCTCCATCAGGTGGTTGTAGTTATCTGCCACCTGGCGCGCGCCTGACGGCATGACCTCATTCGTGGCGCCGGCAAATCGGCCGACCTCGGGCCTTATTCCCAGGCGATACATCGCAGGCAGGCGCGTCGCGTAGAGCCACACCCACACGACCAGAGACCAGGCGATCAAAGCGGTCATCGGAGCCAGCAAGCCGTCTTGGTACATCGCATCGTCCCCTGCCGGTTTGGAAGCACCGATCTTAGTTGCCGGGCGATCGCGTATCCATCTGCGCAAGCAGGGGATTGTCATGAGCAGGTTTTCCAGACCTGCAATCGGCGCCATGGGCCGGCTGCGGCCGCGTCCGCCGCGCAGTCCTCGGCAGCGTCATGTCGTCCGATCGCTCGCGCTCAAACGCGCGCAGCCCGGATCTCCCCACCCGTGAACGCGCGGTCGAGCCAGCGGGAGATGCGGCCGCCGCCTAGGCTTGCGCCGGTGACGTCGTCGAGGCGGTAGGGACGGCCGGTCAGGATGCTCTCGGCCGCACGCAGTCCGCTGCGCACGGCCGGCCCTATGCCCTCGCACATGTCGCGCGTCGCGAGCCCCGCCGCATCGCCGGTGATGAACGCGTTGCCGATCCGCACCGTGTCAACTGCGCCCCGCAGGTAGTAGCTGTAGCCCGTCGGCTCGAGCTCGACGCCGGGCGCGAGACGGCGCCCGATCTGCTGCGCGAAGTGCTGCCAGTGCGAGCGCAGGTCACCATGCCCGTCCTTCAGTCGCTGTGCCATCGCGCCGATGCCGACGTTGAGCCAGCCGTCGCGCTTCGGGACGTACCACGCGTAGCCGGGCAGGCCCCGTTCGAAGAACCACAGATGGCAGTATGGATCGGACCAGCGGTACTCGAATTCGTACTCCAGCGCGACGGCCTGCAGGGACCGATCGCGCGGCGCCGCGGCGCGGAACAGCTCGCGGTAGACGGGACAGGCGCTGCCGCCGGCGCCGATCACGTACTCCGCGCGGAACGCGTCGTCGACGACGTACGGCCCGTGCGCGTTCTCCTGCCGCACGTGCCGGGCCTCGTGCTGCAGCACCTGTGCACCCGATCGACGCAGCAGCCAGTCGTCGAACTCGCAGCGTCGGATCGAGTGCTGCACGCAGGGCAGGGGTACCCGCAGACCCTTGAAATGCACCTGCATCCGGTCGAACGTCAGGAAGCGGTGCGGATACGCGGCGGGATCGAGCTCGAGGTCGCGCACGACCTGCGGGGTGATCCAGCCCGCACAAAGCTTGAGGCGCGGGAACGCAGCCTTGTCCAGCACGAGCACGCGCGCGCCCGCATGCCGCAGGCGCCACGCGGCGCTCGAACCCGCGGGCCCGCCGCCGATGATCAGCACGTCGTAGTGCCGCATGGCGATTGCCCCCGGTCAGCTCCGGTAGAGGTCGGCGCGCGTCAGGGGCAGGTCGTTGTTGTCGTGCGGCGCGAACACGACCTGGAACAGCTGCAGCGTGCCGGTCGTGAACGCGGCGATCGACCCCGCCAGGTACAGGCGCCACATCCGCACGAAGCGCTCGTCGAACATTTCGCGCACCTGGTCGGCTGAGCGCTCGAACAGCGCCTTCCAGTCCGTGAGAGTCCGCGCGTAGTGCAGGCGCAGGTTCTCGAGGTCGACGATCGACAGGTCGACGGGCTCGAAGATCCCGGCCATCTCGGCCGGTGAGGGTGGCTCGGCACCCGGGAAGATGCGCTTCTCGATCCATGGATGCAGCGGCGCAGGCCGGTTGCGGCCGATGCTGTGGATCAGGCCGCGCCCGTGCCTCGGCAGCGCGCGCCGGATGACGCGGCCCAGCTCCGCGTAGTTCTCCACGCCCACGTGCTCGAGCATGCCCACCGACACGAACGCATCGTAACGGCCGGTGATGTTGCGGTAGTCGTCCTCGACGAACTCCACCTGTCCGCCGAGCCCCTGGGCCTCGGCGCTGGCACGCGCATGCGCGAGTTGCTCGCGCGAAATGTTGAAGGCTCGCACGCGTACCCCGTGGTGCCGCGCCATGTGCAGCGCCAGGCCACCCCAGCCGCATCCCGCTTCGACGACCGACTCGCCGGCGCGCAGGCGCAGCTTGCGGCACACGTGCTCGAACTTCGCGACCTGGGCCTCGTCGAGCGTCGTCGACGCCGTCGGGTAGTAGGCGCAGGTGTACGCCATGGTCGATCCCAGCCACAGCGCATAGAAGTCGTTGCCGATGTCGTAGTGATGGTGGATGTTCTCGCGTGCTCCCTCGAGCGTGTTGCGTCTGCGTCGCCGCTCCCAGCGCGCCATGGCCGGGAGGAGCACGCCGGAGGCAGTGCCGTCCGCCGCGGCCCGGTACACGGCCTCGACGAATGCGACCAGGTCGCCCTCGATGTCGATGCTGCCCTCGGCGTACGCATCGCCGACGCGGATGGACGGATCACGCAGCACCCCGAGCAGCGTGGCGCGGTCGCGGATGCGGACCCTGGCCTTTACCTCGGTTTGCGGGACGCCGCAGACGCGGACACCATTGCCGAGGATCAGCTCGATAGGAGGATCGCCGGCGAGGCGCATCAGTCCGCGTAACAGGCGCTCGTCGATGGCCCTGCGTACAGACGCGGCCGGCGATGCGGTCGATTGCGCTGCCAGCGGGGCGTGTTGCACCGATTCCCTGCGTGCGACGTCCACGGCTCCCCCTTTCCCGTTTGCGCCTACATCAGCCTATAGACCAGCCGCGCCGACTGCGGGATCCGTAGCTTCGCGTACGGCGAGGGGGCAAGGTGGAATCTACGTATTGCAGCCTCAGGCGCTCTGCGTCGCGGCAACGATTCGCAGCAGCGTGAGCTCAGGCTCCGTCCCGAAGCGCAGCGGTGGACCCCAGGTGCCCGTACCGGCGCTGACGTAGACCCACATCCGCCCGAGCCGCGATAGTCCTGCGACGTGCGGCGCATGCACGAGGTGCACGGCGAGCGTCCACGGGAAGAACTGCCCTGCGTGCGTGTGCCCCGAGAGTTGCAGGTCGAACCCGGCCGCGGCGCCGAGCGGCGCGAGCCTCGGGTTGTGCGCCAGCAGCACGCGCAGCGCGCGCCCTGCCTGCGGCGCGGACGCAAGGTCCGGACGCGGCGACTGCGTCGGGTCGGACAGGCGGATCGCGGGGTCGAGCACGCCGCCGATGACGATCGGGGCGCCGTTGTGCGAGATCGTCGCGTGCTCGTTGAGCAGCACCTGCATTCCGAGGGCGCGGAAGTGCGCGATCCACGGGCCCGCGCCCGCGTAGCAATCATGGTTGCCGAGCACGAAGTAGGCGCGGCCCCGCGGCATCAGATCCGCGAGAGGCGCCACGTGCGGGGCGAGGCGGGCGACCGGCCCGTCGACCATGTCGCCGGTCAGGGCGACAAAGTCGGCCTCGAGTGCGTTGGTCTGCTCGACTACGCGCCGCACGTACCATTCGCGCACGGTCGGGCCGACGTGCAGGTCGCTGATCTGCACGATGCGCAGCCCGTCCAGCGCCGGGTCGAGACCCTCGATGCGAATCGTCACGGTCCGCACATGTGGGCCGCGCCGGGCGGCGATCACCGACAGGCCGAGCGCGACCAGGGAGGTCGCGAATACCAGTGACGTTCCCCACCCGCGCAACAGCGCGGCGGCGCCGTCGGCGCCGGCCATGGACGCGAGCCACTGCAGGGCGTCCCGCACGAGGGAGAAAAAGATCAGGAAGTTGAGCCAGCCCATGCTCAGGTAGCTGGCGATGTGCAGGATCTCATCGCCGGTGGTGACACTCTCGCGTTCGTAGATCCAGTACACGACTGGTACGACCCAGATCAGCATGAATGGCAGCGCGAGCGCGAGTCCGGCCGCTGCGCCGGTCGTGAGTCGCCACGAGGCGTACGCATAGCCCACCGCGACGATCGCGGTCAGGATGAGAAAGAAGGGACTGATGAGGCGCTTCATCGTCGTGGCCCGCCCCGGTCGCGGTGCTTGATCAGGATGCCCGTGGCACTTCCGGCGATCAGGGCGGTGACGTCGAGCAGGACCCGCGGCAGGGCCGCGCCGCCGGGAGACGCCAGGTAGAGCGGGGTCCACACCGGGTGGAACTTCGCCTTGTAGTGCCGCAGGCCGCCGAAGTTGTAGAAGTGCTCGCCGTGCCTGTACAGGAACGCGGCGACGTGGTTCCAGATCGGGGCACCAGGGCTGGCTTCGATTCCCGCCAGTGGTGCCATGCCGAAATTGAACCAGCAGAAGCCCTGGGTTCCTCCCCATCGCATCAGTTCCGAGAACAGGAAGTCCATCGTGCCGCCCGGCGCGTCGGGCAGGTGCCGCATCAGGTCGACGGACATCTCCTCGCGGTCGGCGCCGAGCCACAGGTTCGCGAATGCGACGATCCGATCGCCCGAGCGCACGACGGCTGTCGGGAAGTGCTGGCCGTAGCGGACGTCGAATGAGGCGTTCGAGAAGCCCTTCTCTTGAGTCGCCTTCTGCGAGAGCCACGCGTCCGAGACGTCCGCGAGCGCTGCGAGTGCGGCCGGCACGGCCTCGACTGGCAGGATCTCGAAGCGGAAGCCGTGGCGCAGCAGCTTCGCGCGCGCGTGCCGCAGGTTCTTGTTCGACGGCGTGTCGATGGAGAACGTGCGCAGGTCCACCCGCGCTTCCTCGCCGAGGGGCGTCAGGACGAGGCCGATCCCGGCGTACAGGTCCCGCCGCTCGCCGCGGACTTCGAAGAAGACGCACCAACCATCGTATTGGTCGCACAGGTTCCGGTAGCGCCGCAGCAACGCGCGCACGCCGGCCTCGGCGCC
>JANPDV010000176.1:0-28881 GCA_031431655.1 Gammaproteobacteria bacterium
CTCGAAGCGCACACCGCCGCGAACAAGAACCTTCACCAGCGGACGCAGGATCTTGCGAAATGCCTCAACAAGATGCGGCTCAACCCGTACGGACATCGTTCTCGGCTCCTTCGCTAGGCGAGCTCAGACCACGGGCGTGCTGCGCAATCAAGACCGCGCATCCGGATTAAACAACCGCCGGTGCTCGAGGATGGCGTACCGGTCAGTCATGCCGGCGACGTAGTCGGCGACCACGCGGGCGCGGCCAGGTCTTCCGGCGGTCGCCTCGGCCGCTTCGCCGGCTGCCCGGTGCTCGGGCGGTAACAAAGCGATATCGCTCATCAGCACCTCGAACAACTCCCGCAGGACGCGCCGGGCCTTGTTCGTCATTCGGAGCACGCGGTAGTGGCGGTAGACGCGCTCGCGCAGGAACGCCTTGAGTTCACGGTGCTCGGCGTAGACGGCGGCGCTCAGTCCGATGAGTGGCTGGGCTTGGGCGCGTGCTTCATCGGCCGACGCAATGGTGCTTGAGGCAATCGCTTTCTGGCTGTTCTGGATCAGATCCCGAACAACATAGTCGATCATGTGGCGTATTGTTTCGCCTATGATCTTTTTCGGGAGCAAGCCAGGGTAGCGGGCGACCACCGGTTCATAGGCCCTGGCGAACAGCGGCACGGGACGGACGTCTTCGAGCGTGATGAGGCCAGCCCTCAGGCCGTCGTCCAGATCGTGATTGTTGTAAGCGATTTCGTCGGCGAGGTTGGCGAGCTGGGCTTCGAGCGAGGGCTGGCGCCGCTCGATGAAGCGCTGGCCGAGTTCTCCGAGGCCGCGCGCGTTGTTGAGCGAACAGTGCTTGAGCACGCCTTCGCGGGTCTCGAACGTGAGGTTGAGGCCGCGGAACTCGCCATAGCGGTCCTCGAGCTCATCGACGATGCGCAGCGACTGCAGGTTGTGCTCGAAGCCGCCGTACTCACGCATGCAGTCGTTGAGCGCGTCCTGGCCGGCGTGGCCAAACGGGGTGTGCCCGAGGTCGTGCGCGAGGCAGATGGCCTCGGTCAGTGTCTCGTGCAATCCAAGCGCTCGGGCGACGGTGCGGGCGATCTGCGCTACTTCGAGGGAGTGCGTGATCCGGGTGCGATACAGATCGCCCTCGTGGTTCACGTACACCTGCGTCTTGTAGACGAGGCGTCGGAACGCGGTGCTGTGGACGATGCGATCTCGATCGCGCTGGAATTCGCCGCGGTACTCGGGCGCGGGCTCGGGGTAGCGGCGGCCGCGACTCGTCTCGTCGTGCGAGGCGTAGGGCTGCAGGCTCATGCGAAGCGCTCGGCGAGCGTGGCGGAGAGCGCGTCCTCGGGATACTCGGCGGTGAGAAACGACTGGCCGATGCCGCGCATCAGGACGAACCGCATGCGACCAGCCTTGGCTTTCTTGTCGATCCGCATGGCGTCCAGCGCCGCGGCACCGGAAACGTCGTTTGCGCGCGTGGGCAGCCCGGCACGCGCCAGCAGGCGTTCGATCCGGGCCACATCGGCAGCGCTCATCAGGCCGGCGCGCTGCGACATGGTGGCTGCCATCACGAGACCGGCGCCGACAGCCTCGCCGTGCAGCCAGGCGCTGTAGCGAGTGGCAGCTTCGATGGCGTGTCCAAACGTGTGGCCGAGATTCAACAGCGCGCGGTCACCCTGCTCGCGCTCGTCGCGAGCGACGATCTCGGCCTTGATCTGGCAGCTGCGGCGAATCGCCAGGGCCGTGGCGGCGGGTTCACAGGCCAGCAACGCTTCGATGTTCTGCTCGAGCCAGGCGAAGAACGCCGCATCGCAGATCAATCCGTACTTGATGATCTCGGCGGCGCCGGCCCGCAGCTCGCGCGACGGCAGTGTGCGCAGGGTGTCGGTATCGGCCAGCACGGCGCGCGGCTGGTGGAAGGCGCCGATCAGGTTCTTGCCGCCGGGGTGATTGACGCCGGTCTTGCCGCCGACCGAGGAATCGACCTGGGCCAGCAGCGTGGTGGGCACCTGCACGAAGTCGATGCCGCGCTGGTAGGTGGCGGCCACGAAGCCGCTGATGTCGCCAACCACGCCGCCGCCCAGCGCGAATACGCAGGCATCACGGCCGAAGCGGTTGGCGACCAGCACATCGAGCACGCGGGATACTGTTTCCAGCGTCTTGTGGCTCTCGCCATCCGGCAGCACCACTTCAACGACGCGGCGACGGGCGCCGAGGGCCGCGCGCAGCGGCGCGCCGTACAGCGGCATCACCACCGTATTGGAGATCAGCAGTACGTCAGTGGCGGACGACGACGCGGCCACGACATCGGGCTGCGACAGCAGCGCGGTACCGATGTGAATCGGATAGGAACGCTCGCCGAGACTGACCTGGAGTGCCTGCACGGGCCGAAGTATACGGCCGAGTCGCAGAGTCGGCGCCCGTCAGGGCGGTGGCAGTGCCCTCACGATGTCGTCAGCCACGGCTCGCACGCGTCGGCCGTCGGTCGGAACGGTCAGGTGCGCGACTTCTTCATACAGCGGTGCGCGCAAGACCATCAGCTCGGCCAGGCGCGCGGCCGGATCGACGCCCGCGAGCATCGGACGGTTGCGTCCGGCGCGAACGCGAGCGACCTGGGTGGCGACCGAGGTCTTCAGGTACACCACGACGCCGCGCTGATTGAGCCGCTCCCGCGTTTCAGCGCTGAGCACCGCGCCGCCGCCGGTCGAAAGGACGATGCCGGGCGCCTGCGTAAGTTCATCGAGCAGCTCGCGCTCGCGGTCGCGGAAACCTGCCTCGCCTTCCTTTTCGAAGATGACCGGAATCTCGACGCCGGTGCGGGCAGCGAGCTCGGCATCGGCGTCGATGAAGCGGGCGCGCAGCAGCCGCGCGAGCTGGCGGCCGACGGCGGTCTTGCCGGAGCCCATCGGCCCCACCAGGAACACGCTGCGCTTCAGTGACTGATTCATCGGACCGGAGACTAAGGCCTGCGGGGCCGGCTTGCAGCAGCAGGTGCCGGATGCGACGCGGCCGCCCGAGGGCGGCCGCGAAGCATCGTGGGTTGCGGATGCTGGCTGCCGATCAGTTGGCGATCGGGCAGTCGTTGACGCCGAACGGGCTGGTCGGCCCAGGCGGCCCGGTCTGCAGCGAACTGAAGTCGGCGGTGGAACCGGGCAGCAAGAACGTCTGCGACCGCGCGAACTCCGTACCCTGCACGGAGGTGCGAGCCTCGATGGACACTTCGAGCCAGTACGCCACGTCCTGCGGATACAGCACATCGACCAGCGCAAAACCCTGGTCGTTCGTGACCACCTGGCGCGGCGTGGCCAGGGCGATGTTGCCCGCTTCGAGCCGACCGCTGTTGTTGAAATCCTCGCCCGGATCCAGGACGCCGTTTCGCGCCGTTCCGGGCACCAGGGTGTCCTCGTCGATGCAGGTATAGCTCGGCGAGGCGTATCCCGCCCAGCTGCCGCTGACGAACGCGCGGCGACCCTTGATGTAGCGCAGCGAGAGAATGCTGACGGTCAGCGGAGTGGCCGCCACACCGTTGCCGTTCGAGTCGGTCACCTGCACGGTGAACTGCACCTTGTACTGCGACACCGTCGGCTCGTCGATCGAGTTGCCGGTACCGAGCGCGATGAACAATTCCTTGCGCGCGACGGTCAGCGCGACGTTCTTGGTGATGGTGCTCGACTGCCCCTGCACGCTGGCTGTAATGATCACGCCGTCGCGCGCACTGGTAGTCGAACCCGCGTTGTAGACGCTCTGGGCACGGCCCTGGCTGTTCGTGACGGCCGACGCCAGCGACAGCGTGCCGCCGGTGACGTCCTGCAGCGTAAAGCTCACGACCTTGTTCTTGACGAGGTTGCCGGTCGGGTCACGGACCACGGCGACCAGGGTCGAGGTCTCGTTCGGCGACAGGGTGAAGCTGCTCGCCTGCAGGTCGATGAACTGGGCAGTCGATGCGACGAACTCGGCCGTACGCGTCGCCGTCGCCGTGCCGCCGGTGGCGACGATTGCGGCGCCGCCTGCGCTGTTGGCGCTGACCGTGACAGTCGCGTTGCCCGCCGAGTCCGTTACGACCTGGCCGTTCGCCGGCACGATCGTGCCGCGCGTGGTGGTGAACGTGACGGGCTGGCCGACTACCGGGTTGCCGCCGTTCAACCAGCGAATCGAGAACGTGCGGGCCGTCGCGAGCGGAATCTCGGTGTTATCCGCGGTCGGTGCGGTATAGGTGAACGAGTCGCTGTTGACTGCGACAGGCTGGTTCGCCGTCAGGCCCAGCCCGGTGACGGTGATCGTTTCGTTGCCACCCTGGGTCACGTTGACCGTGAAGGTCGCCCGCCCCTGGGTGTCGGTCGTCAGCGCCGTCGGGGTGACGGAATTGCCGCGTGCCGAGGAGACTGTCAGCGCCCGGTTCGGCAGGCCGCGATCCGCGGAGTCGACCAGCGACACGGTAAACGTCGAGGTCGAGCCGAGCACGAGAGCCGTCGGGCCCTGCAGGTTCAGTCGTGTCCCGGTTACCTGCACGACGACTGTCTGTGTAATCGTGCCTGCGACCGCTGTGACCGTAATGTTCCGGTTCGTGGGATCGGAGGCGGCGCCGAGCGTGGCCGAGGCCTGCCCGTTCGCATTCGTGGTGCCGGAGACCACGGCCAGGCCGCCGGAGGTGGCCGAGAACGTCACGGGCACGCTCGGGATGAAGCGATTGCTCTGGTCGCGAGCGATCGCCGTGATCGTGGCCGGCAGAGTGCCATCGGTCGGGATGGTGGGCGTGCTGGTGGTTACGGTCAGCGAGCCGACTGCCGCGGCCGGCGCAGCCGCCGTGATCTGCACCTGAATCGAACCGCTGACGCCGCCGGCGGTCGCGGTGATCGTGACTACACGGGGCGTGGAGACGCCCGCGGTGCCGAGCACGGCAATGGAAGTGCCGCTGGCGCCCGTCTGGGCGTTGCGCACTTCGAGTACACCGGAGCTGGAGCTGTAGGTCACGGGGACGCCGGCAATGCCGACGTTGCCGGCATCGCGAATGAAGGCCGTGATCTCGGCCGTCTCGCTGCCATCATTGAGGATCGTCGGCTTGTTGGTGCTTAGGCTCACCGACGTGACGGTAGCCGTAGTAGCGCCTGGTGCGGTCGTTGCGGGCGTACGGAACGCGTCATCGGAGCTGCCGCCACCGCACGCGGCGAGCAGCAACGTGGCGGACCAGACGAGGAACGAACTTACTTTACGCATGTTTCACCTGAGTCTTCACTTGAGCGCCGTCCCCGGCGGCCCTCAGTAGACGTTGACGCCTTCGCGCAGGATCTTCGGAGTCACGAAGATCAGCAGTTCATCTTTGTCGTTTGTTCTGGAAGTTGTCTTGAACAGATTCCCAAAAACCGGAATGTCCCCGAGATAGGGCACCTTTGTCTGCGTCTCGCGACGCTCGGTTTCGAAGATGCCGCCGAGCACGACGGTCTGGCCGTCATTGACGAGCACCTGGGTCGAGATCTGCCGCGTGTCGATCGAGGGCACGTTGACGCCGCCGGAAGCCACGACGACCCGGCCGACGCTGTCTTTCTTGACGTCGAGGTCGAGAATGATGCGGTTGTCCGGCGTGATCTGCGGCGTCACCTTCAGCGACAGCACAGCCTTCTTGAACGAGATGGTGGACGCGCCGCTGGACGAGGATTCCTGGTAGGGAATCTCGACGCCCTGCTCGATGCTGGCTTCCTTCTGGTTCGCCGTGATCACGCGCGGCGACGAGACGATCTCGCCGCGACCCTCGGCCTGCGCGGCCGAGAGTTCGAGATCGACGATGTAGTCGGACCCGAGGATCATCGTCGCGAGGCGTCCGGCCGGATTCGGCACCGGCAGATTGATGTTGTACCGGTTGGAAGACAGCGCGCCGCCCGGCACGTTGATCGGATACGGCGAACCGGTGCCGCTGCGCAGGTTGGTCAGCGCCGAATCCAGCGCTATGTTGGTCGACTCGAGCGAGCCGGACGACACGAAGACGCCGTCGTTGCCGTTCTCGCGCGTCGCCGTGACGCCGGCGCGTACACCGAGCTCGCGCTGGAAGTCGTCGTTGGCCACCACGATGCGTGCCTCGATCAGCACCTGGCGCACTGGAATATCGAGCGTACCGACGAGGCGGCGGATGTCCGCGAGCTTGTCGGCGGTATCGAGCAGCAGCAGCGTGTTGGTGCGATCGTCGACCGCGACGCTGCCGCGGTTCGACATCAGCGAGCCGCCCTGCGACTTGATCAGCTGCGCCAGGTCCGAGGCCTTGGCGTAGTTGACCTGCAGGTACTCGGAACGCAGCGGCGCCAGTTCCTGGATGTCCTTCTTGGCGGCCAGCTCGGCCTTCTCGCGATTGGCCAGCTCATCGGACGGCGCGACGATGATGACGTTGTCCTGCTTGCGCTTATCGAGGCCCTTGGTGCGCAGCACGATGTCGAGCGCCTGGTCCCACGGCACGTTCTGCAGGCGCAGCGTGACGGAACCCTGCACCGTATCGCTGACGACGATGTTCTGGCCGCTGGCATCAGCCAGCAGCTGCAGCACGGCGCGCGTTTCGATGTCCTGGAAGTTCAGCGTGAGACGCTCGCCGGTGTACTCGCGCTTGTCTTCGGCCTGGTTCACGCCGCGGCGCGTCGGCTGGATCTCGACGACATACTGTTCATCGGACTGATAGGCGAGCTGCTCGAAATCGCCGTTGCCATTGATGATGATGCGGGTGCCGCCGTCGGCGCGCGTCACGTCGAACGTCGATACCGGCGTGGCGAAGTCCAGGGCGTCGAAGCGTCGCACCAGGCGCGGCGCGACGTCGGTGGCGGCGAAGTCGACCACGACCTGGTTGCCCTGCCGACGCAGGTTGATCGGCGTCCGGGGGTCGGAAAGATTGACGATGACGCGGCCCATGCCTTCGTTGCCGCGGCGGAAATCGATGCTCTTGATGGCTCGCGGCCCGGCGGCGGCCACGCGCGCGCCGCCGCGCGCCGGCGTAGTGGACTCGGCGGTGGCCGCGCCCTGGACGGAGCCCAGGCTGACGACGATGGTGTTGCCGCTGACGCGAGTCTGGTACGGGACCAGGCGGTCCATGTTCAGCACGAGCCGCGTACGGCCGTTGGCTTCGGCAGCGAGGATCGTATCCAGGCCCGCGGAACGCACGTCGACGCGGCGCGACGGCATGGCGAGCGTGGTCTTCGGCAGGTCCAGTGAGATGCGGGCCGGATTGTCGATGGTGAAACTGAGCGGCTCGGGCGCGGGACCCGACAGGCGCAGCGTCACCTGCAGCTGCTGGCCGGGAAGTGTCTGCACGTCCACCGCTTCGAGCCGATTCGGCGCGTCCTGGGCGAACGTGGGCGTTGCAAATGACGTCCACGCGACCGTGGCCGCCAGAACCGTCAGCACGCCCCGAACGCGTGCGAAGAGACTAGAGCTCGTCATTCGTTGTTCTCCCTGGCCGTCGATCATTCGTTCAACGAGAGCGCGGCGGGCCGTTCCATATAGCCGCCGAGCCCATCAGGAACGATTTCGACCACAGCAATCTTCGACGTCGAAACTTCCAGAATCCTGCCATCGGCCTGGCCGAGGTAGTTGCCCGGCAGAACGCGATGCACGAGGCCATCTTTCGTCTTCACCAGGCCGAAGGTCTTGCCGCCCAGCTTGAGCGTGCCGACCATCCGCAGCGTATCCAGCGAAAAACCCTCGAGGAATTCGCGGTTGCGCTTGGAATCGGGTCGCAGCGACGGATTCGAGGCCGTGCCACTGCCACCGACGCTCGGCACGAAGGGCGAGCGCTTGTCGACCGCCGCATAGGCAAAGCTCTGGTACGGGCGCACTTCCGGCAGAGGAGCAACGTCGCCGCCGGTTTCCTTGCGCGTCTGCGCGATGAAGTCGTCGAGGTCCGCATCGCGGCTGGAGCACCCTGCAAGCGACAGCAGCACGAGGCCGGCAGCGGCCGCGATCCTGCCGGTTCGTTGACGCCGCGCCGGGATCATTCAGCACCCCCGCCGCCCTTCGCGCGGCGCTCGGCACGCTCCCGCTTGCTGCGCTCTTCTTCGACCGCAGCGATCTCTCCCTCATCGAGGTAACGATAGGTGCGCGCCGTGAGATCCAGGGTCAGTTGATCGTACGAGTCGGCCTTCTCGGGCCGGATCTCGATGTCGTGCAGCGTGACGATGCGAGGCAGTGCCGCGATGCCGCTGACGAACTGGCCGAACTCGTGGTAACTGCCGGACAGCCGGATCTTGATGGGCAGCTCGGCGTAGAAGTCACGCTTCTGCTCGGGCGCGGGCTGGAACAGCTTCTCCTCCAGCCCTGCACCGACGCCGGTCTGCGAAATATCCACCAGCAGACTCGGCACTTCGGTCCTGCCCGGCAGCTGCCGGAGCAGCGCGCCGAAGGAACGCTCGATGTCCTTCAGTTGCGCCTCGTAGACCTGGAGATTGACGGCCTTCTGGTGCTTTTCCTTGAAGGTGGAGCGCAGGCTGTTTTCTTCCGCGCGTTTCGCATCGAGTTCCGGCTGCTTCTCGCTCCAGACGAAGAAGTAGGACAGGACCCCGGCAAGCACGATGAAAAACAGCGCCACGGCGGCGGCTCGGATCGGCAGCGGCCAGCGTCCCGGATCGCGCGGGTCGAGCTGGTTCAGCTCCTGCAGCAGATTCATGGTGCCGCCCCGGCAGTCGACGCCACC
The DNA here is from genome assembly GCA_031431655.1 of Gammaproteobacteria bacterium. Classification (GTDB taxonomy): domain Bacteria; phylum Pseudomonadota; class Gammaproteobacteria; order Steroidobacterales; family Steroidobacteraceae; genus UBA964. Next base: position 8,651 of record JANPDV010000176.1, read on the forward strand.
TGCTGACCTCGCGGTCGCTTCGACGTGTCCTTGTTCTTGGCCGCCTCTTCGTCGGCGACGGCCGATACCTGGTCCGCGAACAGGGTAAAGCTCGCGCCGAGCGGCTGGTTGGCCTTGGTCTCGACGACTTCCAGCTCGGGATTACGCATCCACTTGCTGCCGTCGATGTTGCGCATGAAGGTGGAGACGCGCGTGCTGGACTGCGCGACGCCCTCGAGCCTGAGGCGCGCATTCGTCTGGCGCACGCCGGTGAGATAGGTGCCGTCGGGCACGGTCTGCACCAGTTCGTCGAACAGGTGCACGATCTCGGGCCGCGACCGCTGCAGCTTCTCGATGATCTGCATGCGCGCGATGAACTTGTCCTTCTGCTGTTCGAGGCTGTTTATCTTCTCGATCTGCTTGTCGAGCTGCCGGATTTCGGTTCGCAACCGCTCGTTGCGCGACTCCTGGCCGGAGATCAGCGAGTTGAAGCCCAGGTTCACGGCAAATGCCGTAGTCAGCGCCGCCACACTGGCAGCACCCAGCGCAACGAGGAACGCGAGCTTGCGCTCTTTACGCTGTTCGTCGCGCCACGGAAGTAGGTTGATGCGGGGCATGGGCGGGCCTCAGCTCAATCGTCGAAACTGCGCAGCGCGAGGCCGCAGGCGGTAAGGAGTGCGGTGGCATCGCGACTGACGGCCTGGGCCTTGGCGCGCGATGACAGCTTCATCTGGCCGAGCGGGTCGCCGCGTTCCGCGGCGATACCCACGCGACTCGATATCACGTCCGAGACCCCCGGGATGTTGGCACAGCCACCGCAGATCAACAGCTTTTCGGGCTGCTCACGGCCGGTGCCGGAGGCCAGGTAGAACTGCAGCGAGCGGCTGACCTGCTGGGTCATATCGTCGATGAAGGGGTCGAGGACCTCGGCAGTGTAATTGCCGGGCAGCCCGCCTTCCTTCTTGGCGCGACCCGCCTCCTCCATCGAGAGGCCGTAAGTGCGCATGATCTCTTCGGTGAGCTGCTGGCCACCGAAGGCAAAGTCGCGCGTGTAGACGATGCGCAGGTTGCGCAACACGCTGAAAGTGGTGCTGCTGGCGCCGAAGTCCGCGACCGCAATGGTGCGATCGATGCCGCCGTCCGGCATCTGGTGCGTCATCAGGCGGCAGGCGTTCTCGAGCGCGAAGGCTTCGACATCGACGATCTTCGGGATCAGGCCCGCGGCTGCCACGGCAGCCTGGCGCTGCTCGACGTTCTCCGTGCGCGTAGCCACCAGCAGCACGTCGATCGATTCCTGGTCCTTCTCGGACGGGCCCAGCACTTCGAAGTCGTAGCTGACTTCGTCCATCGGGAACGGGATGTACTGGTCGGCCTGCAGCTGCACCTGCGACTCGAGGTCGGCGGCGCGCAGGTTCTTCGGCATCTGGATCACTTTGGTGATCGCGGCGTCGCCACTGATCGCGATGGCGCACTCTTTACTCTTCGCGCCCGCGCGCTTCAGGGCACGCCGGATGGCCTCGCCCACGGCCTCCGCGTCAACGATGGTTTTCTCGTTGATGCTGTTCATGGGGGTGGCTTCGGCAGCGTACGACTCAACCCGGTACTGGCCGCCTCCCATGGCCAACTCAATGAGCTTGACCGAGGAAGTGGTAATGTCCAAACCGAGCAGCTGGCGATGCTTGCGAGCGAAGAGGAACACTAAATTCTTCCTGTTTTCAGTGACTTAGACACAATACTGCAAACCAAGTATCGGACTTATTCAACTATATATCAGGGAAAGGTTAAATTGAACGCCGGAAGCCGCTTTAGCCAAAGGATTTTTTCCCCTCGGCAACAGCAGCCAGGTACCCCCTCTCCGGTAGGCTGAGGGCGGACCGGCGCCGCCAAGCGGCCGCGGGCGACATTCCGCGACCATCCGGACGGCAGACCAAAGACCTTTCCAGTAGCACAAGCGACGACTTCTGCAGTGAACCAGAAATATCAGCGGACACTCGGCTTTGCAGCGGTAGCTGTGATTGGCCTCACACTTTCGGGGGCTCTCGGGCTTGCCGGAGCGTACGTTTACCTGCTGCCCTCCCTGCCGACCCTGGAAGCGATGCGTTCGGCGGAACTGCAGGTGCCGCTGCGGGTGTATGCGCGCAGCGGCCAGCTGATCGCCCAGATCGGCGAGCAGAGGCGCATTCCGATCCCCTACGACCAGATCCCGGATATCGTCAAGAAGGCGTTTATCGCTGCAGAAGACGACAGGTTCTTCGAACATCACGGCTTTGACTACCAGGGCATCCTGCGTTCGCTGCTCGTCAACCTGGTGCCAGGCAGCAACCTGCAGGGCGCCAGCACCATCACCATGCAGACCGCCCGCAACATGTTCCTGAGCCAGGACCGCGCCTGGCGGCGCAAACTGCAGGAGGCCTTTCTCACTTATCGGCTCGAGAAGGAATTCTCCAAGGAGCAGATCCTTGGCCTGTATCTCAATGTCATCAGTTTCGGCAAACGCTCCTTCGGCGTGGCCGGCGCGGCCGAGACCTACTTCGGCAAGTCTCTGGATCAGCTGACGCTGGCGGAAGTCGCGACGCTGGCGCGGGTACCGCAGGCGCCGTCGAAGTACAACCCGATCAACAACCCGGAAGCCGCTGCGCAGCGCCGCGGCTATGTGCTGCGCCGGATGCGCGAGCTGGGCTACATCGACGCCGCCACGGCGGAGGCGGCGGCGCGCGAGGTGGTTACCGCGCGCGTGCATTCGCCGATCTACGAAGTCGAAGCGCCCTACGTCGCCGAGATGGTGCGGCTGGAGATCATCAAGCGCTTCGGTGCTGCCGCGCAGAACGAGGGCTACAAGGTCTATACGACCATCGACACGCGGCTGCAGGCCGCGGCGAATCGTGCCGTGCGGCTCGGGCTCGGCGAATTCGACCGGCGCCACGGCTGGCGCGGCACGCAGAGCCAGCTGCAGCTGACCGGCAATGAAGACGCCGCGGCTCTCACCGCGCTGGTCGAGGAATTCCCAAGTGTCGGACTGCTCGACCCGGCCATCGTCGTGGCCGTCGCCGATAAATCGGCCCGCGTGTACGCCAAGGGCAAGGGTTTCTCGACGATCGACTGGGACGGCATGTCCTGGGCACGCCGCAAGGAGACTGACCGGCTCGTCGGCCCCGAACCACGCAATGCCGCAGAGATCCTGTCGCGGGGCGATGTGGTGTATGCGATCGGCGGCGCGGCCGGCACGCAGCTCGTGCAGGTACCGGAGGCGCAGGCCGCGCTGGTCTCGATCGACCCGAACGACGGTGCCATCGCGGCACTGGTCGGTGGCTTCGACTACTTCGACAAGGCCTTCGGCAAGTTCAACCGCGTGACCCAGGCGCGCCGCCAGCCCGGCTCGGCGTTCAAGCCGTTCCTGTACTCCGCGGCGCTGGAGAACGGCTTCACGCCGTCGTCGATCATCATGGACGCGCCGATCGTCATCGACGACGCGGGCATGGAAGAAGCCTGGCGCCCGGAGAATTCCAGCGGCGAGTTCTACGGCCCGACCCGGCTGCGCGAGGCCCTGGTCAAGTCGCGCAACCTGGTGTCGATCCGCATCCTGCAGGAGATGGGCACGCGCCCGCTGATCAACTACGCCACACGCTTCGGCTTCGCACGCAATTCGATGCCCGCGAACCTGACGCTGGCGCTGGGCACGCTGCAGACCACGCCGCTGGACCTGGCGGCCGGCTACGCGGTGTTCGCCAACGGGGGCTTTCGCGTCGAGCCGTATTTCATCGATCGCATCGAGGATCCGTCGGGTCGCATGGTGTTCGAGGCGGCGCCGCGCGTGGCGGCGCCGGAGTGCGAGCCGCGCACCGCGCCCGCGATGCCGCCGCCCGCTGCGGTCGACCCGGTCGAGACCGGCGCTGCAGGCTCTGACCCGCTTGCCGAACCACCACCGCGGCCGCAGCCCGCGGCCGCGATGCCTGCGTGCTTCACCGCCACGGACTTGCGTGCACCGCGCGCCATCAGCGCGGAGAACGCCTGGCTGATCGACAGCATGATGGCGGACGTGATCACGCGCGGTACGGGCCGGCGCGCGATGGCACTCGGGCGGAACGACCTCGGCGGCAAGACCGGCACCACGAACGACGCCAAGGACACCTGGTTCAACGGCTTCAATCGCGCACTCGTGGCCACCGTCTGGGTCGGCTTCGACCAGGAACGCTCGCTCGGCGAGGGCGAAGAGGGCAGCCGCACCGCCGTGCCGATCTGGGTGCACTACATGCGCGAGGCACTGAAAGGCGTGAAGCAGATGCCGCGCCCGGTCCCGGGCGGCCTGATCCAGGTACGCATTTCGCCGTCGTCGGGAGGCCTCGCCAGCGTCGATGATCCGAACGGCCTGTTCGAGTGGTTCGAAGCCAACCGGTTGCCACGTGCGGGCATCGTCGGATGCGAGCCGGGAGCGTGCGGCGAGTTCGGTAGCCCGAGCGAAGGCGGCGGCGCCGACGCGGATCCGGGCAGCGGCGGCGCGGCAGAACCCCTTTTCTGAGACTTCGGGACGGTCTTCGATGCCCAAGCGTCTGCCACCCCGCACCGAGAACCTGCGCAAGGCCGTTGCGCAGGAAGCCGCGCGCATCATGGCGGAGCATGGCGTCAACGATTTCCTGTTTGCCAAGCGCAAGGCAGCGGAGCGCTTCGGCGTGCTCGATGGCTCGGTGCTGCCGCGCAACACCGAGATCGAAGCGGCGCTGGCCGAGTACCAGCGCCTGTTCGAGGCCGAAACGCACATCGAATCACTGCTCGCGCAGCGCCTGACGGCGATCGAAGTGATGCAGACCCTGCTGGAGTTCCAGCCGCGGCTGGTCGGGCCGGTGCTCGCCGGTACGGCGACGGAGCACGATCCCGTGCAGATTCACGCGTTCGCCGATCGTGCCGAGTCCGTGGCGTTCCGGCTGATGGATCGTGGCGTGGACTATGAAATGGCGGAGAAGCGCGTCCGCGTGAATGCGGACCGGGTGCTGGCACAGCCGATGCTCGAGTTCGAGATCGACGCGCAGTCGGTGGAAGTCGTGGTGTTCACGGTCGACGGCATCCGCCACTCGCCGGCGAGTCCAGTCGACGGGAAACCGATGCGGCGGGCGGATCTCGTCGAAGTGCAGCGGCTGATTGAAACCGGCGATGCCCGCAGCAGCGACAACGCCACGCAGTGGGAGAATTCGTGAACGCAGCGCCGGACCGACCCACCATCACGCTCTACACCGCGCGTACGCCCAACGGGCAGAAGGTGTCGATCGCGCTGGAGGAACTCGGCCTCGCGTACGAGGTGCGGCGGCTCGACCTGAAGTCGCTCGAACAGAAGCGCCCCGAGTTCCTCGCAATCAATCCCAACGGACGCATCCCGGCGATCGTCGATCATGCGCCGGCCGATCGGGCCGCGATCGACGCGGTGCTGGGCGGGCTGCCGGTTTTCGAGTCCGGCGCCATCCTGATCTACCTCGGCGAGAAGACCGGGCGCCTGTTGCCCGCCGCGGGGGCAGCGCGGGCGCGCGTGCTGTCGTGGCTGATGTTCCAGATGGGCGGCGTCGGCCCCATGCAGGGCCAGGCGAACGTGTTCTTCCGCTACTTCCCCGAGAAGATCCAGCCCGCGATCGACCGCTACCAGAACGAGACGAAGCGCCTGTATGGCGTGATGGACGTGCAGCTCGCGAAGCACGAGTTCATCGCCGGTGCGGAGTATTCGATCGCCGACATTGCGATCTGGCCGTGGGTGGCGCAGCACGAATGGTCCGGGGTGGATCTGGCGCCGTTCACGCACTTAGGGCGCTGGTACGCGCAGCTCGGCGCACGGCCGGCGGTGCAGCGCGGGATGAATGTGCCGGAAGGCGTGCGCACCGCCGAGTCCGTGATCGCGGCGGCGCGCGAGATGCTCGCGCGCTAGTACGCTTCAGCCGCGCCTGGTGACGTCGGCGTAGTCGCGCCTGGTCGGCCCCGTGTAGAGCTGCCGCGGGCGGCCGATCTTCATGGCCGGGTCGGCGATCATCTCCTGCCAGTGCGACACCCAGCCTGCGGTGCGCGCTACGGCGAACATCACCGTGAACATGGAACGCGGGATGTTCAGCGCGCTGTAGATGATGCCGCTGTAGAAGTCGACATTGGGGTAGAGCTTGCGGGCGACGAAGTACTCGTCGCTGAGCGCGACTTCTTCGAGGCGCTGCGCGAGCTCGAGCAGCGGGTTGTCGGCGCGGCCCATCTTGGCGAGCACCTTGTGGCACATCTCGCGGATGATCTTGGCGCGCGGGTCGAAGTTCTTGTAGACCCGGTGGCCAAAGCCCATCAGCCGCACGTTGCTGGTCTTGTCCTTCACCTTGGCGATGAACTGCGGGATGTTGCCGACGGTGCCGATGTCCTCGAGCATCTCGAGCACGGCCTCGTTGGCGCCACCGTGCGCCGGACCCCAGAGCGCCGATACGCCGGCGGAGATCGCGGCATACGGGTTCGCACCGGTCGAACCGGCGAGGCGTACGGTGGACGTGCTGGCGTTCTGCTCGTGGTCCGCGTGCAGGATCAGCAGCAGGTCGAGGGCCTCGGCGGCGAGCGGGTCGATCTTGTAGGGCTCGCAGGGCACCGCGTAGAACATGTTGAGCATGTTGCTCGCGTAGTCGAGGTCGTTGCGCGGGTAGACGAACGGCTGGCCCAGCGCATGCTTGTAGGCCGCTGCCGCGATCGTCGGAATCTTGGCGATGATGCGGTGGGCGAAGATCTCGCGGTGCCGCGGGTTATAGATGTCCATCGAGTCGTGGTAGAACGCCGACATCGACGCGACGATGGCGCTGACCATCGCCATCGGGTGCGCGTTGTAGTGGAAGCCGTTGTACATCCGCAGCAGCGACTCGTTGATCATCGTGTGCCGCTGGATGCTGCCCTTGAACTCATCGAACTGCTTCTTGTTCGGCAGCTCGCCGTTCAACAGCAGGTAGGAGACCTCCAGGAACGAGCTCTTCTGGGCGAGCTGCTCGATCGGGTACCCACGATACAGCAGCACCCCCTCGTCGCCGTCGATGTAGGTGATCTTGCTCTCGGTGCTGGCCGTAGCCATGAAGCCCGGATCAAACGTGAAGACGCCGTGATCCTTGTTGACAGCGGAGATATCCACCACGTCCGGGCCGATGGTGCCGCTGCGAACGGGCAGCTCCGACTTCTTGCCGGTGGCTGAGGAGACGAGGTCGAATTTCTTCGTGGACATGGCCCGGGTCTTTCGTGCATCCCCGGGCAGGATGCGCGAGGCAAGGCTCAACTTGACATGCCGCGCGCGCGGAATCAAGGCGCTGCGTCACGCGCGCCCGGCGGCGTCCTGCTACTTGAAGCGCCGCTACTCGACCACTTTGTACAGATCGCCCTGCTGCAACGGCTTGTTGGGGTACAGCCCGTTGATGAGCTGCAAGGTTTCCTTCTGGAACTTGTCGACCGGAACGTTCGCGGCGTAGTCATCGAGCCTGGTGGACGCGGTGGCTTCCCTGACGCGAATCCGATACGGCTCGGCGAGGGGATACTCGGAGGGCTTCAGGCTGCGCATCGTCGACGCGACGGACTGGAACAGGCCGTCGGCCTCGGGCGTGGCGCCGCGCGACGCGCGGCTGGCGCCCGCAAACAGGAAGGCGCTGCTGCCACGATACAAGGTGATCCAGCGCACCGGACCTGCGCCACCGTCGAGCGGTGAGCCATTGGTGGACAGCACCGAGTAACCCTGCATGCCGTTCGATTCGAAGCCCTCGCCGCCGCTGAGCGTGGCACCGCCGCGCCGCAGACGGCTGACCAGGAACTCCCGCGGCGACTGGTTGGGCGGCACGGCCTCGACCGTGATCTGCATGATCGTGTCCTTCGACGCGGTGTGGGCCAGCAGCCGATCGCGCTGGTTGTCGACCGTCCAGCCACGCGGGAAGGCCATCGTGATGCCCATGTCCGCGTGGTAGAACCGGTTGTCGCGGACGATGCCCTGCTCGCGGCTGGAACCGTAAGTCATGCCATCCAGCTTGCGCATGTAGACGTCGCGGTTTTCGATCCAGCCCCCCGACGGAGCAGTCTCCACCTTCGCGGCACCCTTGGCGGCCTGCACGGCGCGCTGATCGGGCGCCGGGTGCGACGAGAACACGCCGTGATAGATGCGCGGCTCGCGGCCTTCGGCGCGCGCGCGGTCGCGCTCGAAGCGCTCGCCCTGCCGGAACACGTTGAACACTTCGCCCATCGACTCGGGGCGATAGCCGGTCCTGGTCATGTAGACAAGCCCGAGCCGATCCGCCTCGAGCTCGTTGTCGCGACCATAGCCCTGCAGCCAGGCGTTGGCGCCCAGGTTGGCGAGATCGGCCACGGCGCTCGAGCCCGTGAGGATGGCCGCGGCCATGGCACCGATGCCGGCCAGGACGCCCCGCGTCTGGCGGCGAGATGGATGGCGGGCGGTGACATGTGCGATCTCGTGCCCGAGCACGCCTGCCAGTTCGGCTTCGGAGTTGAGATTGACCAGCAAGCCGCGATGCACGTAGATGTAGCAGCAGCCGGTGGTGAAGGCGTTGATCGACTCGTCGTCGACCACGACGAACTTGAACTCCTCGCTCGGCAGATCGCTGTTGCGCGCGACGCGCGTGCCGACCTCGCTGACGTAATCCTGCACTGCCTGGTCGTTGTACACGCCATAGGCGCGGATGATCTGCTCGTACGCCTTGCGCGAGGACTCGCGTTCGCCCTTGGAAGGCAGCCCGCGCGGCGCCGGGTTGCTGGCCGGCCTGGAAGCCGCAGGGACCGACGCCGCAGACCCTGACTGGGCCATGGCGCCGTCGGCGACCAGCCCCACAGACACCAGAACAAGCACCCCGGCCAGGAACCTACGCAAGATCTCGCTCCCTCTTCAGATGCGTTGACGGCCCCGGGCAAAGACTCGGGCCACGCAAGAGTTTCGAGCGACTGACGCTACCAGAAGTTCCGGCAGAAGTTCCGGACCGGCCGCAGGACAGGCCCCTGAGGCCGGCAGGCCGGGCGGCGGGGCCTAGCGCGCCGCTGTACCGATCGACGCGTACTTCTTGCGGAACTTGTCGACGCGGCCGGCGGTGTCGAGGACCTTCTGCTTGCCCGTGAAGAACGGGTGGCAGTTGGAACACACTTCAACCTGCAGATCGGCGCCCAGCGTCGAGCGGGTTTCGAACTTGTTGCCGCAGGTGCAGCTCACCGTGATGGCTTTGTATTCCGGGTGAATTGAAGGCTTCATGGCGCTGCTCGGGGTAGCTGGGCGAAAGGGGGTGCGCATAGTACCGGGCGAAGGCCGGCGCGACAACCGGCGTCAGGGGTCTGGCCCGACGGGCTGTGGATAAAGCTGTGGAGCAGCGCTGCCAATAACGCGTAAGTCGCGGATTTAAAGACGAATCGTGCCGAATGCACCAGATTTGCAAAAGCCTCTTTGATGTTATTTATCAATGGCTTATGAACTTCTTTTTTGTTAGCTCGGATGGAATGCGCCGTAATCGCCTCTTTTCTGGTTCGGAGTGCTGCCCTGTGCATAGCCGGATTGCCGCGGCGGAGTCGGCAGGAACTCGAGCAGGGCGTCGTTGAGGAAATCGAACCCGCGGGCGGTGGCGCGCAGGTTCCCTGCGGTGCGCTCCAGCAGGCCCCGCGCCTCCAGACCCTGCAGGGCAGGCTGGATCTGCTGCAGCGGCAGCCCGGTACGCTTGCCGAAGAGCCCGAGGGGCACGCCGGCCGCGAGTCGCAGCGCATTCACCATGAATTCGAACGGCAACTGGTCGGCCGCAACCGGTGTCACCAGCAGCGCAGCCGCAACCCCGGGTGCCGCGGTCGCGCCGCGGGCGGGTTCGGGGTAGGCCGCAAGATAGCGTCGCGGCTCGCGTGGCTGCAGGGTGCGGTGCACGGTCAGGGCGGCGGCGTCGCCAGCCTGTACCGACAGCTTGCCGTGGGCCCCGGCACCGAGCCCGAGGTAGTCGCCGAACTCCCAGTAGTTCAGGTTGTGGCGGCTGCGGCTCGTGGCGCCGCGCGCGTACGCTGAGACCTCGTACCGTTCGAAACCCGCCTGCCGCAGCAAGCCCTGGCACTGCTGCAGCATTTCCTGAACCGCGTCGTCGTCCGGCAGCCCCGCGGGCGGCTGCGCCGCGAACGGCGTGCCTGGTTCCATCGTCAGGGAGTAGTGCGAGACGTGCGCCGGCTGCAGGCGCAGCGCCTGCTCGACATCGCGCACGGCGTCCTCGACGCCGTGGCCCGGCAGGCCGTACATCAGGTCGAGGTTGAAGTTGGCGAGGCCGGCCGCGTGCAGTTCCTCAGCAGCGCGCTGCGTGTCTGCGGGCTGGTGAATGCGGCCGAGCCGGCGCAGCGCGGCTGGGTCGAAGGTCTGGGCGCCCAGCGAGACGCGATTGACGCCTGCGGCCGCGTAGCCTGCGAAGCGACCCCGTTCGATCGTGCCGGGATTCGCTTCCAGGGTGACTTCGGCCGTGGGCTCGAGTCGCAGGCGCGCAGCGAGCGCGGCGAGCACGCGGCCAATCGCATCCGGCGAGAACAGGCTTGGCGTCCCGCCACCGAGAAACACACTGCCCACCGGCCTCGCAGCGACATCCGCCATCTGCCCGAGAGGCGACGCGAGCTGCGCGTCGAGGTCGCGCGCGAGAGCGTCGATATAGCTCTCTTCGGGCAAGGCGTCGCGCAGCGCGAACGAGTTGAAGTCGCAGTACGGGCACTTGCTGACGCACCAGGGAAAATGCACGTAGACGCTGAGTGGCACGGCGTCTCAGCTGCGCGGCGCGCCAGCAGGCGGGGGCGCGGCGGACGTGGCCGCCAGCATGGCCAGCAGCGCCGCCACGGCCTGGCCGCGATGACTGCGGGCGTTCTTGACGTCGGCCGGCAGTTCGGCGGCCGTGAGACCGGACTCGCGATCCGCGAACAGCGGGTCGTAGCCGAAGCCCTCGCGGCCGCGCGGCACGCTGACGATGCTGCCGTCCCAGACGCCTTCGGCGATCAGTGGCTGCGGATCCTCGGCTGAGCGCACCAGCACGATCGCGCAACGAAAACGCGCGGTGCGCGCGGTCGTCGCCGGCAGCCCGCGCAGCGCGGCCAGCAGCTTGTCGCGATTGGCAGCGTCATTGGCATTGCCACCGTGCGCTGCACCGGCATAGCGCGCCGAGTGGACCCCAGGTGCACCGCCCAGCGCATCGACCTCGAGGCCGGAGTCGTCGGCAAGCGCTGGCAGCCGCGCGACAGCCGCGGCGTGCCGCGCCTTGATCAGCGCGTTCTCGACGAAGGTGGTGCCAGTCTCGGCCGGCGGTTCGATACCGAAAGCCGACTGCGGTTCGAACTGCAGCCCGGCTGGCGCCAGCAGCGCGCTGAATTCACGCAGCTTGCCGACATTGCCACTGGCGAGGACGACGCGCATGGTCCCGCGCCCCTGTTGCCCTATGGGCGCGGCGCGGCGGCGGGGCCCTGCAACGCTTCGCGCTGCAGCGCGTGCAGCCGCTCGATGCCGCGGCCGGCGAGGTCGAGCATCTCGTCCAGCTCGTTGCGCCGGAAAGCATGGCCCTCGGCGGTGCCCTGCACTTCGACGAAGGCGCCGCCTTCCTTCATCACGACGTTCATGTCGGTCTCGGCTTCGGAATCCTCGCGATACTCGAGGTCCAGCAGCGGCGCGCCGCCACAGATGCCGACCGAGACCGCTGCCACCTGGCCGTGCAGCGGGAACCTGGTGAGCGCGCTCCGCGCCATCAGCACGTTGCAGGCATCGACCAGCGCGACATAGGCGCCGGTGATCGCGGCCGTACGCGTGCCGCCATCGGCCTGCAGCACGTCGCAGTCGAGCGTGACCGTGCGCTCGCCAAATGCCTTCATGTCCATGATGGAGCGCAGGCTGCGGCCGATGAGCCGCTGGATTTCCTGCGTGCGGCCGGACTGCTTGCCCTTGGCCGCTTCGCGCGGCGAACGCGTGTGCGTGGCACGCGGCAGCATGCCGTACTCGGCCGTAACCCAGCCCTGGCCCTTGCCGCGCAGGAACCCAGGCACGCCATCCTCGACGCTGGCGGTGCAGAGCACGTGGGTGCCGCCGAAACGCACCAGCACCGCGCCCTCGGCGTGGCGCGTGAAATGCCGTTCGAAGCTGACCGCGCGCATCGCGTCATGCGCGCGCCCGTCACTGCGGGCGAACGGGCGGCTCAAGCGGTCGCCAGCACACGCACGGCAACTGCCGTGGTGTTGTCCGCGTTGGGGCCGCCATTGGCGACCGCTGCGCGCGCCAGGCTCTCGAGCGCCGCCTGCAGCGACTCGTCACTGCGCGACCAGTTCTGCGCGAGACGCTCCTGCTCCAGCGTGCCCCACAAACCGTCGGAACAGACCAGCAGCACATCGCCCGGCTGCACGAGAAGGCGACCGGAAATCGTCATCTCTGGAATCATCTGCTCACCCCCCAGGCAGCATTCGACGTAGTTGCGCAGCGGGTGGCCAAGGGCCTGCTGTTCGGTGATCGAGCCCTCGCGAATCAGGAACTCAACATGGCTGTGATCGCGCGTACGCGTGACCACCCGGCCCTCGCGCAGCAGGTAGATGCGGCTGTCGCCGACGTGCGCCCAGTATGTCGATCCATCCTGGACCAGGCACACCGCACAGGTGGCACGGGGCCGCTTCTCCAGTGGCAGTGCTTCGCCGAGCCTGGCCACGGCATCGTGCATGCGCGCCAGGGTCATGTGCAGGAAGCCGAGCGGATCGAACAGCGGCTGGGACTGCCGTGCGAAGGCCTCGGTCAGCAGCACCTGCGCGCTGGTCGCGGCCAGCGCGCCATCCGAGTGTCCGCCCATGCCGTCCAGCACCGCCAGCAGGGTGGCGCCCGGGTTCACCGCAAGCACAAACCGATCCTGGTTTTCTTCGCGGCCCCCGACGAGGCTGATCTGTGCCTGCTCGTAACGCAAATGCCTGCTCCCGGAAGCGCCGGCGGTGCGCGGGATCGCAGCATCGCCCTGATAGACTCCGCGGCTTTATACACCGCCGGCCAGGTTTCAGTAATGGGCGAGCGCTCCCGTCTCGGCCAGCGGGCCTGCGCCAGCCAGCCTGACGGAGAGTCCCTGCATGATCACGAGCATGACCGGTGTCGCGCGTCGCGAAGCGCACGGCGTGTACGGCCAGCTCGCCATCGAGCTGCGCAGCGTCAACCATCGCTTCCTCGAGCCCGGCTTTCGCCTGCCCGACGAGCTGCGCGCGATCGAGCCGGAGCTGCGCCAGGCCCTTGCCAGGCAGCTGCGCCGCGGCAAGGTGGATTGCAGCGTGCATCTGCGCAGCACGGCGACGGCAGCGCAGGCGCTGCAGGTCGATGACACGGCCGTCGCGCGCCTGATGGCCGCGGCGCGTGCGCTCTCGGACAAGGGCCCGGTCGCGCCGACGCTGGATGCGCTGGAAGTACTGCGCTGGCCCGGCGTGCTGCGCGACGACAGCGTGGATCGCGAGCTGCTGCAGGCGGCGGCGCAGCAGCTGTTCAACGACGCCCTGACGGAACTCGTGGCGGCCCGCGCCCGCGAAGGCGTGCGACTGCGCGAACTCGTGCTGCAGCGGTGCAGCGCGCTCGTGGCCATCGTGGCCCAGGTCAGTGCCCGTGTGCCGGAGGTGCACGCGCGCGTGCGCGAACGCCTGACTGCACGCGTTGCCGAGCTGCAGGCGGCCGTCGACCCGGCACGGCTCGAGCAGGAACTCGTGTTGCTGCTGCAACGGCTGGACGTGGCCGAGGAACTCGACCGCCTGAACGGCCATCTGGATGAAATCCAGCGCATCGTCGGCGCGCAGGGCGGCGAGGCGGCCGGCCGCCGCCACGACTTCCTGATGCAGGAACAGAACCGCGAAGTCAACACGCTGTCGTCGAAGAGCCAGGACCTGGAGATGACGCGCAGCGCCGTCGACATGAAGGTGCTGATCGAGCAGATGCGGGAACAGATCCAGAACGTCGAATAGCTTCCTGCGTTATCCCACCGCAGCCGCAAGCCCGTGAACTCGCTGGGAATTATGTTCGGCTGAAAGCGAGTTCACGCAGGGGCCGACCAACTGGACACCAAAAGGTCATGCCATGACGATCAATTTGCCAGCCATTGCGATACCGGCCGACTCAGGAATACGTCGATCGAGATACCGTCGCCGCCCACCAGCAGCGTTCGCTTTACGTTGAACGCCGCCGCAAAAGCCGCTGTACCGACGTGCGCCTGCGGCGGGCGCCCGCTCTTCACTTCGATTGCGGTCAGACGTGATCCGGCTTTGACCACAAAGTCGACCTCCTGACCCCGATCCCGCCAGTAGTAGAGTTGGCATTCCCCCCCGGCCGCGGCATTCGCCAGATGCGCGCCGACTGCGGATTCAACGAGTCTGCCGCGAAATTCCCGGTCCGACTGCGCTTCTTCCGGACTCAACCCGGCTGTGACCGTCATCAGTGCGGTGTTGAGCACCTGCAGCTTGGGGCTGGAGCCCCGACTGCGCGCTGCGTCGCCGGCGTACTTGGGGAGACCGCAGACCATGCCCGCGCCAGCCAGCAAGTCGAGATAGTGCGCCAGCGTCGTCGTGTTTCCGGCGTCCTGCAGCTGCCCAAGCATCTTCGTGTACGAAAGGATCTGTCCGGAATAGCGGCACGCCAGCTCGAACAGCCGGCGCAATAGCGCCGGCTTGTCGACCCGGGTGAGCAACAGCACATCGCGCGCAATGGAGGTCTCGATGAGGCTGTCTGCGATGTAGCGGGCCCAGCGAACTGGATCACGTGCCAGCGGCGCCGCGCCGGGATATCCGCCAAAGTAGAGGTACTCATCGAGCGTGAAGTCGAAGGCGTCGCGCATCTCGGCGTAGGACCAGTGAGGCAGGCGCAACGTCTCGAAGCGGCCCGCCAGACTCTCTGTCAGTCCATGGGCGATCAGGAGCGGCGCCGATCCCAGCAGGACCACCTTGAGCGGTCGCTTCCTGCGCGTGTCCTCATCCCATAGACGCTTCACCGTCTCGGACCACACCGGGATCTTCTGGATCTCATCCAGCACAAGGACAGCACCCGCGTTGCCAGTGGCCTCCAGGCGCGCGGCCTCCCATTGCTGGCCGATCCAGTCGGTGCTGCGCAGGGTGGGCTCGTCGGCGCTGACGTACCGCACCGGAATGCCGAGTTCGCGGGTGACCTGCTGAACGAGCGTAGACTTCCCAACCTGACGGGGGCCTGCCACGACCTGCACAAACCGGCGCGGCTCGGCGAGCCGCCCGGCGAGGACGGTGCCTTGCGGGCGCCGGAAGTCGGTCTTTCTTTTGCTCACGATATTGAGTATTTTTACTCAACGTTGTGAGCGATGCAAATCCCGCCGCCGGGCCCTGGTATCGCAGCCGTCCGTCGAAGCGGCTGTGAGTCAACATGATGTTCTCGACCCGCGCGAGCAGGTGCAGAACGTGGCGTATTCCGCCCTCCATTCGTCAATCGACGGCGCCAGCCGCGCGCCACGCATAGATGCCATCGGGCCCGCCGCCGTCGACGCGGAATGACTGCGTGGTGTCGTCGAACAACCGGTAGTGGTGCACGCACAGTTCGCGGTTGCTGCGCAGCCGCGTCCAGGCGGTGCAGACGGCGTTGCCCTTGATGGTCCAGGTGCCGCGCTCGTCGAGGTTGCCTGCGTCCCACTTGACGCGGGCGGTGCCATCGGGGAACCACCACACCGAGCCGGCGAGCTCGTTGTTGAAGCGCGTCCAGGTGGCGACGCGGCCGGCGCGGGTGAACTCGCGCAGTTCGACCTCGGTCATCGGCTCGGCGCCGGGCTCGAACAGTTCGAGCCACTGCCCCGAGCCACCGGGCGAGCGCACGTTCAACGCGCGCACGGTGCCGTACGGTGACAGTCGAACGACCTGCATGTCGGCCGCGATATCCGCACGCGCGTTGACCAGCCGCGTGCGCAGCGCGGCGAGGTCCGGCACCGGAATTCGTACGTTGGTGATGCCGAGGTTGGGCGGGCGGGCACGCGACGCAAAGTCCTGACCGGTCGCCCGGCTGAACTGGCGCACGCCGAATGACTGTTCGTGGCCGACGCGCAGCGCCACGTTGGCCTGGCGGCCGTCGGTGAATCCGACTGCGTTGTCGGGCAGGCCGAAGAAATTCGGACCGATCGGCTGCGGATTGCGATCGATGCGCACCGGTCCGGACAGCGGCAACTGCAGTTGCCGGGTGTAGAAAGCCAGCCACGCATCGATGTCCCGCACGACCTGGTAGCCGACCTCGATGTGCCCGGTTCGCTCGAACGCCGGCCAGCCGGTGAGCTCCGGAGCGATGCGCTGCTGGAACGACAGCACGAGATCGTCGAGGCCGATCATGATCATGCTGCGCCCGTTGGCGCCGCCCGGCCGGCCGTAGGTCGCGGGCTCGGAAGTCGCAGTCCAGCCCAGCGCGCGCAGGCCCTCGACCGTGCGGCCGAGGTCGCGCACCAGCACGTTCAGGTTGAACATGCCGCCCGTGTCCCACCAGCGCGCCCCGGGTCGGATGACGACGCGGTTCGGCGCATCGATCTCGACCAGCCGGACGAATCCATACTGCGAGGCCGGGTTGCCGACCAGCGCCTGCTCGATCCGCGTGTTGACCGGCAGATTCCAGGCGCGCGCGACCGAAGCGTCGGCGCGGCCGCGCTCGAACACGCGCCAGCCGAGTACGTCAGTGAAAGCGGGCAGGCTGCGCTCCAGACTGCGCACGCCGATAACGAACTCCTGCAGCTGCGGACCTGCGCGCAGCGCGGCGGGGTCCATCGCAGACTGCGCGACGGCCAGCCGCGCGACGAACAGCTGAACGCCGGCCACCAGCAGCGCCGCGGCCACGCCGCGGAACACCCATCTCACCGGCATGATCATGACGATCTCCTGCGCCGCGACGCGGCGGCTTGCGGCAGCGGCAGGGCGGTTTCGAACTTCACCTGCTTGAGCGCGAAGCTGGAGCGGATGTTGGAGATGCCCGCGATCCGCGTCAGTTCGTCGACGATGAAATGCTGCAATGCCTCGACGTCCGAGACCACGACACGCAGCAGGTAGTCCGCGTCGCCCGTCATCAGGTAGCACTCCATCACCTGCGGAAAGCGCCGGATGGTCTCCTCGAAGCTGTGCAGCGCCTTGTCGATCTGCTTCTCCAGGCTCACGTGCACGAACACCGTGACGCCGAGATCGACCGCCTCCGGATCGAGCAGGGTGACGTAGCCGCGAATCAGGCCGCTCTGCTCCAGCGCGCGCACGCGCGCCAGGCACGGCGACGGCGACAGGCTGACTCGCTGGGCCAGCTCGACGTTGGTCAGCTTGGCGTTGCGCTGCAGCTCGCCCAGGATCCGCAGGTCTATGGCGTCGGGTACGAAGGACGGCATTTATGAATAGTATTTCCCGGTTGGACAGCAGATCCTACCGCCAAACGTCCGTATCCGTGTCAATTCGGTAGAACTGCGCACCGCTCGCGGCCTACAGTGTCGGTCACGTTTCCCGAGGCATGGAGTGCCCCGCATGGCTGCTGAACCCGCACGCGTTCCGGGACTGGTTGAAGCCAGTGCCGACCACGACCCCGCCGAGACCCAGGAGTGGATCGACGCGCTGCGCGACGTGGTCGCGGCCGGCGGCCAGCAGCGCGGCGAGTTCCTGCTCAAGCAGCTGGAGGAGCGCGCCCAGCAGCTGGGCATCATTTCGCGGCTGCAGCCTTACTCCGCGTACCAGAACACCATTCCGCTCGAGCATCAGGCGGCGCACCCGGGTGACGTCGAGATGGAAGAGCGCATCACCGCGATCCTGCGCTGGAACGCGCTCGCGATGGTGGTGCGCGCCAACAAGGCCTACGGCGAACTCGGCGGGCACATAGCGACCTACGCCTCGGCGGCGGAGATCTTCGAGACCGGCTTTCATCACTTCTTCCACGCACCGGCGGCGACGCACGGCGGCGACCTCGTCTATTTCCAGCCGCATTCCGCGCCCGGCATCTACGCACGGGCGTACCTGGAAGGGCGCTTCGACGAAAAACGGCTCGCGCGCTTCCGCCAGGAGATCAATGGCGGTGGCCTGTGTTCGTATCCCCATCCCTGGTTGATGCCGGAGTTCTGGCAGTTCCCCACCGGCTCGATGGGCATCGGGCCTATTAACTCGATCTACCAGGCACGCTTCCTGCGCTACCTCGATCACCGCGGCCTGGTGCGCACCGAAGGCCGGCGCGTCTGGGGAATTTTCGGCGACGGCGAAATGGACGAGCCGGAGTCGATCGCGGCGCTGACGCTGGCGGCGCGCGAGCAGCTCGACAACCTGACGTTCATCGTCAACTGCAACCTGCAGCGGCTCGACGGCCCGGTGCGCGGCAATGGCCAGATCATCCAGGAACTCGACGCGCTGTTCACCGGCGCCGGCTGGAACGTCATCAAAGTGCTGTGGGGTTCGGACTGGGACCCGCTGTTTGCGCGCGACACCGGCCACGCGCTGCTGAAGCAGTTCGCGAACACCACCGACGGCCAGTACCAGACCCTGGGCGCCAACGGCGGCGCCTACAACCAGCAGCACTTCTTCGCGCTGGAGCCGGAGCTGCGCGCGCTGGTGGCGCACATGTCGCTGGCGCAGATCGACTCGCTGAAGCGCGGCGGCCACGACCTGCGCAAGCTGTATGCGGCGTTCCATGCCGCGCGCGAGCATCGCGGCCAGCCGACCGTGATCCTGGCCAAGACGAAGAAGGGCTACGGGATGGGCGGCGCCGGCGAATCGCGGATGACGGCGCACCAGGAAAAGAAGATCGATATCAAGGCGCTGCTGGAGTTCCGCAACCGCTTCAACCTGCCGCTGAGCGACGAGTCGGTGGCGGAGCTGCGTTTCTACCGGCCTCCCGACGACAGCCACGAGCTGCAGTATCTGCAGGAACACCGCGCGGCGCTCGGCGGCGCGATGCCGCGGCGCCGGCGTGCCGCACGCTCGAATGCGCTGGCACTGCCGCCACTCGAGAGCTACGGCAAGTTTGCGCTGGAATCGGACGGCAAGGAGATGTCGACGACGATGGCGATCGTCCGGATGCTGAGCAACCTGCTGCGCGACCGCGCGGTCGGCCCCCGGCTGGTGCCGATCGTCGCCGATGAAGCGCGCACCTTCGGCATGGCGAACCTGTTCAAGCAGATCGGCATCTATTCGCCAAAGGGCCAGCTCTATGAGCCCGAGGACGCCGGCTCGCTGCTCGCATACCGCGAATCGCGCGATGGCCAGCTGCTCGAGGAAGGCATCACCGAAGCCGGTGCGCTGTCGTCGTGGGTCGCCGCGGCCACCAGCTACAGCACGCACGACCTGCCGCTGCTGCCTTTCTACATCTACTACTCGATCTTCGGCTTCCAGCGCGTCGGCGACCTGATCTGGGCCGCCGCCGACCAGCGCGCGCGCGGCTTCCTGATCGGCGCCACCTCGGGTCGCACCACGCTCGGCGGCGAAGGGCTGCAGCACCAGGACGGTTCCAGCCACGTGATTGCGGCGACCGTGCCGAACTGCCGCGCCTATGACCCCGCGTTCGCGGGTGAGCTCGCGGTCATCCTGGATCACGGCGCGCGCGCCATGCTCGAGCGCGGCGAGGATGTCTTCTACTACCTGACGGTGATGAACGAGAACTACGCGCAGCCCACGCTTCCCGCAGGCATGGCAGACGACGTGATCCGCGGCCTCTATCGATTCGAGACGCGCGGCATTCCGCAGGTGCGGCTGGTCGGCAGCGGCGCGATCCTGCGCGAGGTCATCGCGGCGGCACAGCTGCTGGAGCAGGACTGGCAGGTCGGCACCGAGGTATTCAGCGCAACCAGCTCCCGCGAGCGCGCGCGCGACGCCCCCGAAGTGGACCGCTGGAACCGCCTGCACCCGCACGAAACACCGCGCACCAGCCATGTCGCCCGGCAGCTGCCGGGCACCGCCCCAGTCGTCGTCGCCACCGACTACATCCGCGCGCTGCCGCAGACTCTCGCGCCGTACCTGGCCGCACGCCTGACGGCGCTGGGAACGGATGGCTTCGGACGCAGCGACACGCGGGCGGCGCTGCGGCGATTCTTCGAGGTGGATCGGGCGCACATCGTCGTCGCGGCGCTGCAGGCACTCGCGGACGCGGGCTCAGTCCCGCGCGTGAGAGTCGCGGAGGCGCTCGCGCGGTACTCAATTGAAGTGGACGCAGAACCTAGCTGGCGGCGGTAGGTTTCAGCCCTCGCAGGGCTTACTCATCGCCAGGCGTGAGAGGGATGGGAACCTGAACAGCTGGCTAGCTTCCGTCCGCTTTGCTGAATCTCGCGAGGCTTCAT
>JANPDV010000177.1:0-5136 GCA_031431655.1 Gammaproteobacteria bacterium
GCTGGCGGGCCGTACCACTGCCGCGGTCGCGTTGCTCGCGCTGCTGCTGCTCTATCAGGAAAGTCCCGGCCATATCTGGCTGTGGGCCAACCTGCTCGCGGCACTCGCGATCGCGGGCGGCGTGCCCGACGGCCGCTTCCGGCGATGGGCCGAAGGGTATCGACTCGCGAGCTTCGCGCTGCTCGCCGTCGCGCTGCTGCCGCTGCTCTGGTGGCAGGCTCGACGGGCGCTGCACCCGCAGCTGGACACGACTGGCACCGGCACAATCGCCGCATCGCCAACGAGCCGCGCCGCCGGCGGCGAAGTGAGCGCCGCGGCAGCACCGGTCGCCGCGCCAGCTGTCGGGACGGACGCTCCGCTCGAGGAGGCCGTTGTTGCAGAACGCAAGGCCGATGTCGCCACGGGGGGCCGTGACGCACTCAACCCCTATGGCTCAGGAGGACTGAACTCGGCCGCCGTTATTCAGCGCTATGCCCCGGGCACCGTGCTGCAGGCCGGGCCCGGGATCCCCGCGTGGGGCTACGCGAGCTATGCGTTGCAGTGGTCCGGCCCCCTCGATGCGCAGGACACGGTCCGTTTCCTCTACGTCGGGCCCTGGCTGCTCGGACTGTGGCGCATCGCGGCGGTGCTGCTCACGGCCTGGTGGTTCGTCGCGCTGCTTCGCTGCGGCTTCGGAACTCGCATGACCGGGTTCGACGCCATCGGGCGCGCCTTGCGCGGCGCCGCCGCCAGGGCGGTGTCGGTACTGCTGCCGGGCGCGCTGGCCCTGCTGCTGGGCATGGGCGCGTCGATGAGCGAGCCAGCCGCCGCCAACTCAACTCCCGATGCGGCGTTGCTGGAGCAGCTGCGCGCGCGACTCACCGCGCTTCCGGCCTGTGTACCGAACTGCGCCGAACTGATGCGCGCCCGAGTCACCGTCGTCGGCGATCGCCTCGATGTCGTACTCGATGCCAGCGCGCTGGCCGGTGTGGCAGTGCAGATACCGAATGCCGGCGATCGCTGGCAGATCGACACCGCGACCGTCGACGGCGATTCGGCCCTGGTCGCGGCGCGCGAACCGGACGGCACCGCGTGGATCGCACTGAAGGCCGGCGCCCGCACGGTGCGGCTGTCGGGTCGCCTGGCCGCGGCAGATTCGATCTCACTGGTGTTCCCGCGTCCGCCGCGCGTCATCGAGGTCAGCGCGCTGGGTTGGAGCGTCGCTGGCGTCGACGACGGTCGGCTGCTGTCCGGCGCACTGGAACTGTCGCGCCAGCGGAGCACGGCTGCCGTGACGGCCCGGGATCAGCGCGCACGCGACGGGGCGGAACCGGACGCTGACTTCCCGCCGTTCGTGCGTGTCGTGCGTAACTTCAGTTTTGACACGGACTGGTCGATCACCACCGAAGTGCAGCGCATCGCACCCGCACGCTCGGCCTTCACGACGCCGGTGCCGCTGGTCACGGGCGAATCGGTCCTCACTCCCGGCGTCGAAGTCAATGCGGACCGGCAGGTGCTGGCTGCACTCGCATTGGCTCAGCCGGTCTTCAGCTGGTCCTCCGGACTGCCGCGCACGGCAACACTCGAGCTCGCTGTTCCGGAGAACGCCGCGCGCACCGAGGTCTGGAATTTTTCGGTGGGTCCGGAGTGGAGCGCGGGATTCGACGGCTTTCCGGCCGTGCTGCCGGACCAGGTTGACGGCGGAACCTGGGTCTTCGCCTATCACGCACGCCCGGGAGAAAAGCTGCAAGTGACACTGCGCCGTCCCAGCGCCGCGCCCGGGCAAACGCTCGCCATCGACCGCGTCGAGCATGTTGTCGGTTTCGGTTCCCGCAGCAGCGATTCGCAGCTGAATCTCAGCTACCGCAGCACCCAGGGCGGCCGGCACGCGTTCCAGCTTCCCACCGATGCGCGCATCAAGAGCGTGCTGCTCGACGGGCAGCCGGCGCAGCTGCGGCCGGAGAACGGCGAACTATCCGTCAGCCTGCTGCCAGGCGCGCATCGGGTGTCGATCGCGTGGGAGAGTCCGCAGGGCGCGAGCCTGTCGACGCGGTCGACTGCCATTGACCTGCGCGCACCGGCCAGCAACGTGCGCACCACGATCATGCTGCCGGATGACCGCTGGGCCCTTTTCAAGCTCGATCGCGGCGCCGGAATCGGCCCGGCGATCCTCTACTGGAGCGAGCTGGCGGCGTTCATCGTGCTGGCACTGGCGCTCGGCCGCTGGACGTTCTCGCCGTTGCGCGCCACTGAATGGCTGGTACTGGGCGCCGGCCTGTCGACGCAGTCCTGGGGCGTGTTCGCCCTCACCGCCATCTGGTTCTTCGCGATGCGCTGGCGCGAACAATGGACCGACCCGCAGGTTTCTCGGGCGAGGTTCAACCTGGTGCAACTCGCACTCGCCGCGCTTACGGTCATCGCGCTGTCGAGCCTGGTGCTGTCCGGAATCCGCTACGGGTTCCTGTCGACGCCGGAGATGGGTGTCGTGGGGCCGGACTCAGGCGGCAGCGCGTTCAGCTGGTTCGCGGATCGCAGCGTATCCCGGCTGCCGCAGCCGCAGGTTTTTTCCGTACCGCTGTGGGTCTACAAGGTGCTGGTCTTTGCCTGGGCCATTGCGATTTCGTGGCTGCTGGCGATGCGCTGGGTTCCCTGGGCGTGGCGTGCGTGGATGGCCGGTGGATTCTGGCGCTCGAAAACAATCGTTCCAGCAGCGCAGGTGCAAGCATGAATGACGAACGGGCGACACGCCGTGATGTCCTGGGAAAGGCGCTCGGCCTGGCGGGGTTGCTGGCCTTCGATGTGCGCGGCAACGCCGATCCCTCACCCCGACGACGCCGGCAATACGTCGATACCCGCTTCGGCCAGATCCACGTCACGACCGCTGAACCGGCGAACGGCGCGGCCCGACACCCGGCACTGGTCTGCTTCCATCCGAGTCCGACCACCGGCGACATGTATCGCGATCTGCAGCAGGTGCTGGCGACCGACCGCGTCGTGCACTGCCCGGATACGCCAGGTTACGGTGCCTCCGATCCGCCGGCGGCCAAGCCCACCATGCAGGACTACGGCGCCGCGCTGGCCGCCGCAGTGGATGCGCTCGTGTTGCGCGCCGGGCGCAGCCGCGCGCCGGTCGACCTGTTTGGCTTCCACACGGGTTCCCTGTGCGCGCTCGAAGTCGCGTTGCAGCGGCCGGACCTGGTGAGGCGCGTCGTCCTGTCTGGCGTGCCGCACTATTCAGCCGAAGAACGCGAGCGCAAACGTCGCGTCAACGTGCCCGGCTATCCGTACTTCGACGACCCGGAC
Organism: Gammaproteobacteria bacterium; assembly: GCA_031431655.1. GTDB lineage: Bacteria > Pseudomonadota > Gammaproteobacteria > Steroidobacterales > Steroidobacteraceae > UBA964. The sequence goes on from JANPDV010000177.1 coordinate 3,283, forward strand.
TACGTCGCGAAGCTGTACAAACGGCTGGTACTGGATGCGCGCGAGTCCGGCACGCCCGAGCAACGCCTGACGCGCTTCGGTGACCGGCTGCGCGCCGGACCGAATGGCTGGTGGGGACCCGATGCCGTGTTCACGTACGACTCGGTCGAATCACTGCCGCAACTTCGCAAGCCGACGCTGCTCATTGCATTCAACGAAGAGATGACCCAGCCGACGCGCGACGCAGCGCAGCTGATCCCGGGCGCGCAACTGATCGAGATGCTCGACCTGCCGATCTTCGGCTTCATCGTGGCGCCAGCGCGGATCGCGGCAGCGATTCGTGTGTTCCTGGACGCCCCGCTGCGCCGCCCATGAGCACGCTGCGTGGGCGGGTTGCCCTGATCACCGGCGCAGCCGGCGGACTCGGTTCAGCGATCGCCCGACGATTCGCCGCCCAGGGCGCCCATGTTGTCGTGACCGACCTCGACGAAGCCAAAGGCTCTCTGTTGGCTGAATCGCTGGAGCAAGCGAGCTTTCAGCGGCTCGACGTCACGCAGGAAGCGGACTGGGCCCGGGCATTCGCGCTCAGCGCCCGCGGCCCCGGCGCCATCGACATCCTGGTCAATAACGCCGGGTTCTATCAGCCCAACATCGCATTGCAGGACATGGAACTGGCAACCTGGCGGCGACACTTTGCGATCAACAGCGACGGCACGTTTCTCGGTTGCCGGCAGGCACTTCGCGACATGCACGGTCGCGGCGGCAGCGTGCTCAATATTGCCTCGACCGCCGCCCTGCAGGGATTCACGCTGGGCGCCGCGTACTGCGCGTCGAAGGCGGCCGTCCTGATGATCACGCGCGTCGCGGCGCGGGCGGGTGGACCCGCCAGCATCCGCGTCAACGCGATCCTCCCGGGCGCCGTGCCGACCGATATGCTGTGGGGCAATCTCCTGCCGGGACAGACCGAGGCGGAGTTCCTCGAAATCAAGCGCACCCAGCACCCGTTGGGGCGCCTCGCGTCGCCGGAAGACATTGCCGCAGCCGCCGCGTTTCTGAGTTCCGGCGCGTGCGGCGTCATTACCGGCGCAATGCTGCCGGTCGATGCCGGTGCGATGGCCTGAGGTCGCCGCTCAGAAGCGCCACCCGACCGCGAGCGACCAGTTCGAGTCGATGCCGACGTGCACCAGCCGCTCGAGCGTAGCCTGGGTCAGCGTGCTGCCGAGGTCGACCGTCAGGCCCCAGGGTTCATAGGTCGCATCGATGCCGAGTGCCAGCGACGGATCGCCGAAGTGCTTGCCGTTGCCGGCCGTATCGGTGTTGCCGCTGATGTCGAAACCCGGACCGGAGATCCGCGCGATCACGCCGCGCCGTGGCACCGGCACCGCTACCAGCGCGTGCGGCGAGAATGTCCAGCGGCCGCGCGCGCGCGGGAACTCGATGCCGCCGAAAGGCGTCACGTGGTTGTAGTCGCCGGAGTAATCCACCAGGCCGACGATGCCGCGCGCCGGCCCTGCATCGATCCGGTAGTCGAACTGGTAACGGCTCAGTCGCACCTGCTCGACCTGCAGGCCCATGACCCAGACATGCCGACCGAGCCTGGGGCTGTCGGCGTCGCCAATGCGTGCGAACGCGACGCCGATTCCCGCGTGCTCCATGCGGCCGTTTCGCGCGTCGAAAGTGGCGGGCGCCGGCAGCGGCAGCGGCACGCTGTTACTGGCCAGCGTGCGCAACGGGCGCACGTCCCCTCGCCCCGAGAACGTCAGACGATCGTAGAAGCCGAAGCCGCTGACCGACCACATGGGACCGAGGCCCCTTCGCAGCACGCCGCTGAGCGCGGGGCCGCGCAGCTGGAGCTCGCCGGTGGTGGTACGCGAG
>JANPDV010000178.1:0-5318 GCA_031431655.1 Gammaproteobacteria bacterium
ATATTCAGAAACGTACTGAAGAGACGATTAAGGTCTACCTCGGGTCCATGTATCGCTTCGATCTGAAGGAAGGGTCCCTTCAGATCGTCTTCAACAATGATCCGATCGCGCTACAAGATGATCTGCGTATTTCACGCCAAGCCGGCCAGGTATTTCACGTGATGCCGGGCCACCGTTTCAGCTGATGCCGGGCCAGGATTTCACGGCAAGCCGGGCCGGCATTTCACGGATGCCGGGCCAGGGTAGTCGGCCGGGGTAAGTCGAGGCGAGACAACCGGCTACCGTCGGCCCTTTTCCAAGTCAGGAAGGGGGCGACGGTGGCGCAAGCGAGGTTGTCTATGCGGAAGATCCGCGATGTTCTGCGGCTGAAGTTCGAAGCCGGCTTGAGTGACCGGCAGATCGCCGTTGCGATCGGCTCGAGCCGCTCGACGGTGCAGGAGTGCCTGAAGCGGGCGCGCCTCGCGCAGCTGGGCTGGCCGCTGGCACCGCAGCTGGACGATGCGATGCTGCTGGCGCGACTGTATCGTCGCCCGGGTGCGGCAACGAAGGCGCCGTTGCCCGACTTCCCGCACATTTTCCGCGAGCTCTCGCGGGTCGGCGTGACGCGCCAGCTGCTGTGGGAGGAGTACAAGGCGACGCACCCCGACGGCCTGCAGTACACCGCGTTCTGCATCCGCTACCGGCGCTGGCTCGGCAGCCAGGAGCGGGTGCTGCGTCAGGCGCATGTGCCGGGCGACAAGCTGTTCGTCGATTATGCCGGCCCCACGGTGCCGATCACGGACCGGCATACCGGGGAGCTGCGCCCCGCGCAGATCTTCGTCGCCGTGCTCGGTGCGTCCAACTACACGTATGCGGAGGCGACCTGGACCCAGCGGGTGCCGGAGTGGCTCGGCAGCCACGTGCGCGCCCTGCAGTACTTTGGCGGCAGCCCGCGCGCGATCGTGCCCGACAACCTCAAGAGCGGCGTGCTGCGCGCGCACCGCTACGAGCCGGATATCAACCCCGCCTACCAGGACTTCGCCGAACACTATGGCGTGGCGATCCTGCCGACGCGAGTGCGCAAGCCGCGCGACAAGGCGTGTGTTTCATATTGTCTCCTGTGTTGACGTTGGAGCAGGGATTAGCGCGGGCCGCCGCGGACGATACCGCCCGCCTGCACCCTTGACGAGCACGGCGCCATTGAGGGGTGCGTAGAGGCAGCGCTGATCATTCCCGTAGCGTTGCCGGGGCAGTATTCCTTCTCGACCGAGGTGGTGGACCTGCGTCAGGCAGACGCCCAGATCGCGTGCCACTTGGTCGGCAGTGATGAAGCCTCGGTCGCGCAGACGATCGAAGCGGCTTTTCAGCTGATAGATGTGGCGCAGGTAGCGCACCCGTTTCGCCGTGAACGGCTCGCCTTTCCAGTTACCGAAGCCCAGCGTGTTGATGTGTGCTGCGGCCTCTCGATCCGAACAGGTCTCGAGAAGCTGATCGAGCCGGTGGATCACCTCGGGAGGTGTCTTTCGCACCTGCGACATCGGCAGCGGCCGTGCCACCGACAGCGAGGTGGATTGCCCACCGCGGAAGCGTACATGGATTGCGATCTGCTCCGCCTTGACGAGCGTGACATCTTCGATCAGCAACGCGATCATCCGCTTGCGCTCCAGCGCCGCGGTGCGTGGATCATTCCAGACGCGTGGGAAGTCGGCCGCGAGGGCGCGGATTCGTGCGCGGGCTTCCTCGCTGAGCAGTCCCTGATCGGCTTTGCGTTGCTGATCATGTTCCTGCTGCAGGGCATCAAGACTTCGCAGACGCTCGTTCCAGTCCGCCTCGAGCGTGTCCGCGACGAGGCGGTTGTCGGGGTCGACCTTCACGTAACGTCGGCGTGCGAGCTCCGCCTCGTATCGTGCGCGCTCGAGCTGCGAGCGCCGCAGTGCCTCAGCTGCCTCGATGCGGCCGGCGATTTCATCCTGGACGGCCAGCGCGACTTCGAGCGCTGCCGGCGCCACCGTCTCGAGCAGCAGCGCACTGACGGCAGCATCGATCTCACGCCCGCGGATCGATTGGCACGCCTTGGTAGCACGCCGCACGGCCGCTTCTTCACACACGTAGTACGGGAGCAGTGCCTCACCGAGCGTCTGGTAGCGCACGCGCATGCGATGGCCACAAAGCCCGCAGAGGACGCGCCCCTGCAGCAGGCCGATCCCTTCGCGCGGCCTGCGACCGCGCCCCTCCGAGCTCCAGCCGGCGATGTTCGAGCGCAAGGTCTGCTCGTTGCGTTCGAACTGCTCCCAACTGATATAGCCCGGATGGGCCGCCTTGATCAGCACCTGCCAGTGCTCGCGCTCCACCTTCAGCTGCGTGGTCGACTTCAGATCCCGCGTCGGCACCGAGTGCGTACGTCCGTAGGCGAACGCGCCGGCATAGCGTGGGTTGTGCAGGATCTGGATGACGCGGCAGTGATCGATTCGGCTCCATAGAACGTCGCCCTTGCCGATGCCGCGACGCACTTGGCGCGGGAAGAGGATTCCCTCACGGTGGAAGCGGCGCACAGTCGCCGTCGCCGAGCCGATCTGTCGATACGTGTCGAACAACAGGTGAAGGGCGCCCTGGATCTGCTGGTCCGGATCGAGGATGACGGCACCGAGGGCGTCGTAGACCAAGCCGATGGGCAGCGGCATCTCCAGATCGCCGCGGCGCGCCTTGTTGCGGATGCCGCCTTGCAGCCGAGCCTTCAAGACGTGCAGCTCCGCCTCGCTCATCGTACCCTTGAGACCGAGCAGCAGCCGGTCGTTGAACTGGCCGGGATCGTAGACGCCGTCCTCGTCGAGGATCAGCGTCCGCGTAAGGGCGGCAAGCTCAAGCAGTCGATGCCAGTCGGCGTTGTTTCGGGCCAGCCGCGATACCTCCAGGCCCAGCACGATGCCCGCGTGGCCCAGCGCCACCTCGCTGACCAGCTCTTGGAAGCCATCCCGGTTCTCGGCGTGCGCCCCGGAGAGGCCAAGATCGCTGTCGATCGTGCGGATGCGCTCGATCGGCCAGCCCAGCGCCACCGCGCGCTCGCGCAGCGCGTACTGGCGCTTGGTACTCTCCGTGTTCTCGAACACTTGGCGCAGTGACGACTGACGGACGTACAGGAACGCCTCGCGTCGCAGGTGATCGGTGCTGATCTTCTGATGGTTGTCAGTAGACATGCCTCACCTCCGATTGAGTCTGCAGCACCATGTTGGCCAGTACACGCAGGAGTTCGGGATCACGGGCGACGGCGATCGAAGCCGGCGAACGCGCCGCCGCGCTGCGATCCCTGTGTACGGTACCGGCAAGCAGCGTCATGCCGGCGACGAGGCCGTGGTAAACGACGGCGGTCAGTCCGTCGGGTCGCGCGTGACCCGCCACCACCTCGGCTCGCAGGCTCTCGTACATCGTCGCGAGTGTCGGCGGCAGTGGCGTATCGGCACCAGAACGCCTCAGCGTTTTTTTTTCCGCGCCAGGGCGCGCTCGATGCTGCGGGGGTGAACGCTGAGGCCCAACTCGCTGCGTATCTGCCGAGCCAGCGACCGCGCACCCCGCGTTCCTTCCTCGCTCCGCTGCGTCTCGATGAACACCATGATCTCCGGCGTGAGCTTGTGGGCGCCTTTCGGTCCGCGCGCCTTCGGCAACAGCCCCGCAAGGCCGGCGGTCGCAAAGGCCGCTTCCGCCTGGTAGAACGTCGGGCGCGAGACCCCAAAGAGCGCCGCGGCGGTGGCCTTCTGGACGCCATCGACACGCACGTGGCGCAGCATTTCGTACTTCACCTGAACCAAGTCGCGGGCGTCGAAGAAGCCGTCGGCCCGGAACCAGGAGGCGCCTACGGTATCGGGATGACGGTTCAGGCCACCCTGCTGCCTGAGACGCTCGGCCTTGGTGTCGCGCTTGCTCAGAACGGCGCACTCCTTGGAGACAACGTAAGTAAATATATGCCGTCATCATATCGATGTAAAGAGCCATACGACGGCACTTCAAGCATTTATGGCCGCTATAGCCGTTGTATTCGGGCATTGTTCTCAAGCTGGAATCAACGTTGGCGGCATTTATTGTCTTACATATACGGCGTAATTGACTTGACACGATCATGACTCGGCGCTCCCCAGCAGTTCGTCGAGCAACGCGCGCAGCCGCATCAGATCGTCGGGTCTAAACCACGACCGCCCCGCCGATGCCCGCGCAAAGAGTTCCTCGTCCGCAAGATTGGTCCAGGACGCCAGCATCGAGCGCAGCCGGCCCTGCGCATCGAAGTACATCACCCGGTCCTCACCCCAGTTCCACTGACGGGTGGCCAGCGGAAAGCGCATGCCGCGCTTCGGGTGGAACAGGTGAGTTACCTCAAACGAACTTTCCGCCGTACCCGGTCGTGATGCAGTTGATGACTTGAGAGAAGGGCACCGTGGAGTCGGCGATCCAGCACACGCAGTCGACGGCGCTGCAGGGTCGCCGGTTCGAGTCGATCGAGGCGCAGAACGCGTGGCTCGCGCACTGGGAGGAGCGCTGGGCGGCGCCGCGCATCCACGGGCGCAAGAAGCGCCAGGTGCTCGCGATGTTCGCCGAGGAGCGGCCGATGCTCAAGCCGCTGCCCGCGGAGCGCTTCCGCGACTTCCTGCAGGAGATGCGCACCGTGGATGACGCGGGGCTGGTGCAGGTCGCACGCTCGTACTATGCCGCGACCCCGGCGGCGCCGCACAGCCAGGTGACGGTGCGCCTCTACGAGCATGATCTCGAGATCCTCGATGCGCAGGGCGTGCTGCTGCGCCGGCATCCGCGCGCCACTCGGCCCGGTCACTTCGAGATCGCGGAGGCGGATCGGATCTTCAACCCCTCGCGCCAGACGGCGCGGATCTTGGGCAAGGCGAGCCAGATCGGCCCGCACAGTGCGCAGCTCGCGCGCGAGATCTTCGCCCGCCTCGGCCGGCCCGGGCAGAAGGCGATCTACGGCATGGCGAACCTGCCGCGTCGTTACCGGCGCGAGGACATCGAGCGCGCCTGCGAGCGCGTGCTCACGCTGAGCCGGCCGTCCTACCAGGCTCTGAAGCGGATCCTTGAACGGTACGCCGTGCAGGCCGCCGCGCTCGCCGCCGCCGCGTCGCCTGCGCCGCTGCAGCAGAGCGGCGCGCACATCCGCCCGATCGAGGAGTACCGCGACTTCTTCGAGCAGCACGCTGCGGCGACGCCTACCGATCCGATGACAAGCACCCCGTAACCCCAAGGAGACTGTGACCATGACGATGTCGATGACCGAACTGGAACATGCACTGCGTTCGCTGCGTCTCTCCGGCATGACCGCCACCTTGCCCGCCCGCGCCCTG
>JANPDV010000179.1:0-2710 GCA_031431655.1 Gammaproteobacteria bacterium
GATCGTCGATGACCGCATCACTGCCGACGACGCGTACGGGCACGCAGGCCAGGGCGTCGCGCTGTTGTGGCGCGGCGATTTCCAGAACGCGCGGCAGCTGCTCACTGCGCTCGCGAACCGTGCCGATCGCCGGCAACGCAAGTCCGGCACGGCGGCGGCGGCCGCGCCGGGCCGCGCCACGCACGCCGAGGCCTTCAATCTGCAGCGGCAGGCGCGGGCCCAGCGTGCACGCACGCTGGGCATGCTGCTGGTCGAGCTCGAGCCGGACTTCGGCATCGCCCTGCACCGCGCACCCGACATCCGCGCCGCCTGTGCCGCGGCATTCGAGGCCGGCGAAGCACGCACAGTGGTCTCGCTGCGCGAACTGCAGGGAATCATCGGTGCGCACGAGTGGCGCACCCGCGGCATCGAAATCCCGGCGGCGGGCGGGCGGATCCATCCTCACTATGGCGTGTTCGCGCCGATCCGCAGTGAGTACGTCGACCTCGTTGCGCAGGAACCGCTGCCTGCCGCGCTCGCGTCCGTCGATCTCGCGTTCGATATCGGCACCGGCACGGGCGTGCTGGCCGCGGTGCTCGCGCGGCGCGGTATCGGGCGCGTGGTCGCCACCGAGCTGCAACCCAGGGCACTGGCCTGCGCGCGCGACAACCTGCAGCGGCTCGGGTTGGCGGACCGGGTTGATGTCCAGCAGGCCGATCTCTTCCCGGCAGGCCGCGCGGCGCTCATCGTCTGCAACCCGCCGTGGATTCCGGCGCGTCCGGGTTCGCCGCTCGAACGCGCGGTCTACGATCCGGAGAGCCTGATGCTGCTGGGATTCCTGCGCGGCCTGGCCGCCCACCTGGTGCCCGGCGGCGAGGGCTGGTTGATCCTGTCGGACCTGGCGGAACACCTGGGCCTGCGGCCGAGGACGCAGCTGCTCGCCGCGTTCGAGGCAGCGGGACTGCAGGCGCTGGATCGCATCGACGTCCGGCCGACGCATCCGCGCGCCGCCGACGCCAGCGATCCGCTGCACGAGGCGCGCAAGGCCGAGGTCACGTCATTGTGGCGACTCTGTGAAAAGGAGCGAACATGAAGTACCGCGTCATCCAGTGGGCCACCGGCGGCATGGGCAGGAACGTCCTGCGCGCCGTGATCGACCATCCGGCGATGGAGCTGGTCGGCGTGTACGTCTACAGCCGCGACAAGGTCGGCAAGGACGCCGGCGAAATCGCGCGCCGTCCGCTGACGGGCGTCGTCGCCACGAACGACGTTGCGAAGATCCTCGCGCTCGAGGCCGACGTCGTGATTCATGCGGCACGGCTCGCGCCGCCCTACGGTTCGCACGACGCCGAGATCCTGCGCCTGCTGGCCGCACGCAAGAACGTGATCAGCATCAACGGCTACAGTCATCCGCAGCATTGGGGTGGCGCGCGCTTCGCCGCGCTCGAGGCGGCCTGCCACGAGGGCGGCACGTCGCTGCTCGGTGCCGGGCTGAACCCCGGGTTCGCCGGCGAGCAGCTCGCGGTGGTGGCAACCGGGGTCTGCACGGCGATCGATCACATCGAGCTCGTCGAGAGCGTCGACTGCATTCCCGTGCGCAACCCGGACTACGTCTTCAAGGCACTCGGGTTTGGTGCCGACCCGGCGGCGGTCGACCTCGCCGATCCGGACTGGGGGCCGGCCGCGTCGCTGAACGGCATGTACAGCGAGGTGCTGGCGGCCATGGCCGCACGGCTCGGGATGCAGCTCACGCGAGTCGAGAGCGACCACCGCGCATTCCCGGCCTCACAGGATCTGCAGGTCGCGGCCGGACTCATCGCACGCGGACGGCTTGCGCACTTCAACTGGCGCTGGCATGGCGTAGTCGACGGCGCGCGCAAGCTCACGATGTCGATCCACTGGTACATGGAGCGCACCCATCTCCACGAACCGCACCCGTCGCTGTGGCGCATCCACGTGAAAGGCCAGCCCGGTGTGCGGCTCACGGTCGACCTCGAGAAACGCGCCGGCGACCTCTCGCCGACCTCGGCTGAGCAGATCGCAGTGGCCGGCTCGGTGATCAATGCGATCCCGCTGGTCTGTGCCGCGGCGCCCGGCGTGATGTCACGCCCGGTCGCGACGCCCGGTGGGATCGCAGCATTCAGCGCTCTGTCATTGCCACAGTGAGCCTGTCGTCCACTTCCTCAAGTCCCGCCCGGTGCTGCCACGTCGATCCTGTATGATTTTCGACGATGAAGATGCTCTCCGACCTGTTCCGCAAGGCCCCGGTACGGGCCCCGGCCCCGCCGCCGCCCGGGCCAGCCCCTGCGTCGATGCCGACTGCGCCACCGCAGCCGGCAGTCGATCCGGCTGAACACGAGCAGCTGTTGCGCGCGATCGCCGCGGGCTCCGTCGATGCCGCCGAACTCGCGCGCCTGGCCGTCGACGGGCCGACGACGCGCGTGCGGCAGGCAGCCGCAGCGTCGATCGACGATCCCGCGCTGTGGCATGAGCTGCTGCCGCGCCTGCGCGGCAAGGACAAGGCGGTCTACAAACTCATCAAGCAGCGGACCGACGCGCTGCTCGCCGGGCAGCGCAGCGTGGAACAGGCCGCCCAGGAGGCCGCTGCGCTGTGCGCGTCGATCGAGAAGCACGGCACGCGCGCGCACGATCCACTCTACGCGCCCACGCTGTCGTCGCTGACCGCGGCGTCGACGATGGCCGGCAACGCCTGCCAGCGCGAGGTCAGCGA
>JANPDV010000180.1:0-16924 GCA_031431655.1 Gammaproteobacteria bacterium
GGTCGGCGCGAAGCTGACGCTCTCGATCGACGATGGTGCACCGGTGCCGGCCGAAGAGGAGACGCCTGGGCAGTACATGGTCGAGATCAAGCCGCTCGCGCCGGGGTCGGCGGTGACGCTGACGCTGGCGGTGAGCTCGCCAGCAGGTGAGGACCTGCTGGGTGGCACGCTCGCGGCGGCCGGCGACCCCGAGCGCGCGATCGGCTCGCGATTCGCTGGCTGGCTGGTATCCCAGTGGCCGTGGGTGCTGGCAGCGCTGCTGGTGGGAGGGGCCGTGGTCGCGCGGCAGTGGTACCGCGCTTCGCGGCGGCGCAGCGGGGCGTTGCCCGCGTCGCTCGCCGCAGTGAGTACGCCGCTCCTCGCCGGGCTTGGCCTCGCGGCGCTCGGCGCGCTTGCGATGGGCAGCGCGACGCTCGCGGCGCATGAGGGTCACGATCACGCAGACGAGACCGTGCCTGTCGTCGCGGGCGGCAATCGGCCGATGCGCCTGCCGGATGGCAGCGTGTTCGTGCCGAAGCCAACGCAGCGGATCATCGAGCTGCGCACGCAGATCGCGGTCGAGGGTCCGACGCCGCTGTCGATCAGGCTGGCGGGTGAGATCGTCGGCGATCCACGCGCCAGTGCCTTGCTGCAAACGCTGCAGGGCGGGCGCGTGGGCGCCGCCGGAGGGCAGTGGCCGGTGCTGGGTGCGCGGGTGCGCCGGGGGCAGGTGCTGCTGCGGCTGACGCCGAGCGGCTCCGGCGGAGAGCGCGCCTCAACGGCGGCCGACGGCGCGCGTATTCAGGCTGAGCTGCAGCAGGCCGAGGCCGAACTGGCGCGCCTGGAAGGCTTGCCGGGCATCGTGTCCCGGGCCGAAGTCGAGGCGGCGCGTTCGCGGCTGCAGAGCCTGCGGGCGCAGCGCGTCGCGTTGTCGGGGCCGACCGGTGCGGGCGAGGCGATCGTGGCGCCGATCGACGGTGTGATCGCGTCGATTGACGCACGACCGGGTGCGGTCGTCGCGCCGGGCGAATCGCTGATCAGCCTGATCGATCCGGCGCGGCTGTCCGTGGAGGCGCTCGCGTTCGAGCCCATCGGGGCGGGCGGGCCGGCGGCGATCACGCGCGCCAGCGTGGCGCTGCGCGACGGCACGCGGCTGGAAGCGCGGGTCGAGGGAGTCGGCTCGCAGCTCAAGGGCGGGGCGATCTCCGTGCGCCTGAACCTGACCTCGGTTGCGCCCGGGCTGGCTGTCGGGCAACCGGTAGTGGTGTACCTCGAGCGCGCCGTCACGACGCCCGGACTGCCGCTACCCGTCGAGGCGCTGGTGCGCACGCCGAACGGTGATCGGGTGGTCTTCGAGAAGATATCGGCCGAGCGGTTCCTGCCGCGCACGGTGCAGGTACGGCAGGTGTCAGCCGAGCGCATCGTGGTGCTCGCCGGCCTGAAGCCGGACGCGCGGGTCGTCGTCAGCGGCGCGGCGCTGGTCGCGCAGATTCGCTGAAGCGCGGCGGCGGATCGCAAGCAGGAATACCCGGCATGTTCAACCAGATCGTTTCGACCAGCCTGCGCAATCGCGTGTTCGTGCTCGCGGCCTCGCTGCTGCTGATCGCGCTTGGCTCGTGGCTGGTGCCGAAGCTGCAGATCGATGTGTTGCCGGACCTGAACCGGCCGACCGTCAACATCCAGACCGAGTCGCACGGGCTCGCGCCCGAGGAAGTCGAGCAACTCGTCACGGTGCCGATCGAGTCTGCGATGCAGGGCTTGCCCGGAGTGACGCGGGTGCGCTCCACGTCGAGCCTGGGCCTGTCGTTCATCTACGTGGAGTTCGAGTGGGGTTCGGAGATCTATCGCGCGCGGCAGCAGGTGGCGGAGCGCCTGGTCGCAGTGCAGAGCTCGATGCCGCCGGACATCCGCGCATCGATCGGGCCGATCACGTCGATCATGGGCGAGATCCTGCTGATCGCGATTGCCGGCGAACGGGCGGACCCGATGCTGCTGCGCGAAACGGCCGAGTTCAGCATCCGTCCGCGGTTGCTGGCGATTCCAGGCGTTGCGCAGGTGATTCCCATCGGCGGGCAGGTGCGCGAATACCGGGTGGCGCCGGATCCGGCGCGCATGCGGCAACTGGGCGTAACGCTGGACGAAATCGAGGCCACTGTACGCGGCTTCTCGGGTAACGGCAGCGGCGGCTTCATTGACCAGCGTTCGCAGGAATTCGTGATCCGCACGCTGGGCCGCGAGCGCGATCCGGATGCGCTGGCCGGGCTGGTGGTGGCGACCCGGGACGGAGTGCCGATATTGCTGCGGGCGGTGGCGGACGTCGGCTTCGCCGCTCGCCCGCGACGCGGCAGTGCGGGTTTCGAAGGACAGCCGGCGGTGGTGCTCGGTGTGCAGAAGCAGCCCGGTGTGGACACGGTGCAGCTGACGCGAGCGATCGAAGCTGCGCTGGAGGAGACGCGCAAGACCCTGCCGCCGCAGGTCACCACGCTGCGCGTGCAGTTCCGGCAGGCGAGCTTCATAGAGACTTCAATCGGCAACGTGCAGACGGTACTGCTGGAAGCCTTGCTGATCGTCGGCGTGGTGCTGTTCCTGTTCCTGATGAACCTGCGGACAACGCTGATTTCGCTGGTGGCAATTCCCATGTCGGTGTTCGTCACGGCAATCGTCTTCCAGCTGTTCGATCTTTCCATCAACACGATGACGCTGGGTGGAATCGCGATCGCGATCGGCGAACTCGTCGACGATGCCGTCGTGGGCGTCGAGAACATCTACCGGCGGTTGCGCGAGAACCGCCTGCGCTCCATGCCGCGCGCGCTGCTGGCGGTCGTGGCCGAAGCCAGCCAGGAGGTGCGATCCGGCATCTTCTACGCCACTATCATCATCGTGCTGGTGTTCGTGCCGTTGTTCGCGCTCACCGGCATCGAGGGGCAGCTGTTTGCCCCATTGGGCGTCGCTTACATCGTTTCGATTCTCGCGAGCCTGGTGGTGTCGATCACGCTGACGCCGGTGCTCTGCTACTACCTGCTGCCGCAGCAGCGCGCGCAGGACGAGCAGGATAGTGCGGTGGTTCGGTGGTTGAAGGCGGGCTATTCCCGCCTGCTTGACTGGACGCTGCCGCGCCGCACGCCGGTACTCGTGGTTGCCGCGCTGGTCGTTTCACTGGCGGTGGCGGGCGCCTGGCGCCTGCCCCGGAGTTTCCTGCCGAACTTCAATGAAGGCACGTCCCTGGTGTCGCTGGCATTCACGCCCGGAATCGCCATGGCCGACTCGGAGCGCATGGGGGCGATCGCGGAGCGCCTGATCAGCGAGGTGCCGGAAGTGGTCTCGGTGAGTCGGCGTACGGGACGCGCGGAACTCGATGAGCATGCCGAGGGCGTGCACATGAACGAGATCGACGTGAATCTCGCACCCAGCGGGCGCCGCCGGGACGTGGTGCTATCGGACATCCGGGAGCGCCTGGCGCCGATGCCGGGCTCGGTGTCCCTCGGCCAGCCGATCAGTCATCGTCTGGATCACCTGCTGTCCGGGGTGCAGGCGCAGCTGGTCGTAAAGATCTCGGGCGACGATCTGGACACCCTGCGGTCACTCGGCGGCAGTGCCGAGGCGCTGTTGCAGGGCACGCCGGGCCTGGTGGACCTGAGGCTCGAACGACAGGTGCGCGCGCCGGAGATCCAGATCCGGGTCGATGAAGATGCCGCAAGATTCCATGGCGTCACGCCCGCAAGCATCGCCGCCCGGATCGACCTGCTGTCGGGTGGCGAGCGGGTCGCCGAGATCATCGACGGCGCGCGACGTTTCGGCGTCAGCATCCAGCTGGACGAGGGCTCGCGGTCGATCGAGACCCTGGGCGGCGTGTTGCTGGAAACAGCCCGCGGTGCAGTGCCGTTGTCCAGCCTGGCGAGCATCGAGCTCGCTGACGGGCCAAACCAGGTGCAGCGCGAGGATGGGCGGCGTCGGATCGTGGTCTCGGGCAACATCGACGGGGCAGGCGCGGACCAGGTTGTCGCCGAGATGCAGCGTCGGCTGGCGTCGCTGAAGCTGCCCACTGGTTACGCGCTGCAGATCGAAGGGCAGTTCCGTGCGCAGCAGGAAGCCTCGCGGATGATCGGGCTGTTGTCGCTGGTATCGATGGCCCTGATATTTCTCGTGCTGTACGCGCGCTACCGCTCCGGCGCGCTGGCCCTGATCGTCATGGGTAATGTGCCGCTGGCGCTGGTCGGTTCGGTGGTGGCGCTGTGGATCACCGGGCTGGATCTGTCGATCGCAGCGATGGTGGGCTTCATCACGCTCACGGGTATCACGGCCCGGAACGGCATCCTGAAGATCAGCCACACGCTCAATCTCGTATTGCGCGATGGTTTGCCTTTTGACCGCAACACCATCCGGCGGGCCTGCCTCGAGCGCATGACGCCGGTGCTGATGACGGCGGTGTCGGCCGGCATAGCGCTCGTGCCGCTGATGATTGGCGGCGACCAGCCCGGCAAGGAGATCCTGCACCCGGTGGCGGTCACGATCTTCGGCGGACTGTTCACGGCGACGCTGCTGGATGCTGTCGTGACGCCGACGTTGCTGGAGCGCTTCGGCGCGCCGGCGGTAGCGAAACTTCGCCTCGAGCTGCCTGCTTCCGGTGCCGCGGCCGAGGCCTACTGAACCTGTACGTGTCCATGCGTGCCAACCGACCCAAGAGGAGAACTGGATGATCACGAAACTTCGCACACTGGCTGCGTGGGGCGTTGCTGCGGCGCTCGGCTGCGCCGGGGGCGTGGCCGTCGCTACGCAGTGGGACATGACCTCCGGGGATTTCCACACTCACCTGATGAGTGTCGATGGCGGCTTTCAGCTGCACATCCATGACAAGGCGACGCATAGCGGCGTCGACACCAGCAAGGGCAAGGTCACGGCCACGTTACTCGCCGGCGGCAAGACCAGCCCGGTGCCGATTACGATCAAGCAGGTGGGTGTCATCGCCGGCAGCCAGCCGCTTGCCGGTGACTGGGTGATGCTGTTCCGCGTCACGATGCCCGGCATGAAGCCGGCGCAGATCCGCTACTCGTCCAAGATGAAACCCGGCGGGCAGGACGCCCCGGCAGCCGCTGCGTCGAAGACTGCCAAGGGTGATGCATCCGACGGCCATGACCCCAGCCATCACTGACACGGCAGGCCCGGGCCTGCGGGTGCGCGGGCGATCGCGTCGGGTCGCGCTTGCCGCGCTGTTTGCGGGCGCTGCGCTGGCGGCGCCGTTCGTCGGTGCCCAGGGGAGCAAGCCGGCCACTGCGCCTCTGACGTTGCAGCAGGCCCTGGATCAGGCTCGGCAGCGCAGCCCGGCGCTGCAGGCGGCGGCCGCAGACCAGGACGTCGCGGCGGCGCGCCTGCGTGCCGCGCGCGCCTGGCCCAACCCGACTCTTGGCATCGAGACCGAGAACGTTCTCGGTGACGGAGCCTTTGCGGATTTCGGAGCCGCCGAGACCACGGTGACGCTCTCGCAGCCACTGCCGTGGGGCGGCGGGCGTCGCGCCGGCTTGAATGTGGCCAAGCTTGATCGTCAGGTTGCGGCGATTGAGCTGCAACTGGCGCGCCGAACTGTCCGACACGACGTCACCGTGGCGTATGCCGAGGCTCTGGCTGCGGACCGACTGAGCCTGATTGCGCGTGAGCGGGCCCGCGTCGCCAACGAGACGCAGGCGGCGGTCGAAAAGCGGTTCGCCGCTGGTCTGGAATCCGAACTGCAGCGTGCTCGCATCGCTGTCGAGAGCAGTGGGCTGCGCGCCGCGGCGCGCCGGGCACTCGCGGAGTCCGACGCGCGTAGCAGCGCATTGGCGCGCCTGTGGCGTGACGACCGGCTCGATCAGCCGCTCGACGGTGCCTGGTTTGATTCAACGGACGACGCTGCCGCGTTGCCTGCCGCCAGCGAGCACCCGCGTATCGCTCTGGCGCAACTGCAGCGTGCGCGGGCCGCGGCGGCGTTCGACGCGGCTCGCGCACAGCGTGTGGGCGGCATCGAAGCCACCGTAGGTACACGCCAGTTCAAGGACCTTCCCAGTGACAGCAACCGGGCCTTCGTGCTGGGCCTCGCCATGCCGCTACCGCTGTGGCAGCGCAACTGGGTCGACGTCGCGGAGACACGCGCGCGCCTGGGCCAGGCCGAAATCGACGCCGAAGCGGCGCCGCGCGAACTGCGAGCCGCCGAACGTCGCGCGCGCGCCGAGCTCGAGGCTGCGCTGCTCGACGCACGAGCGCTGGCGGCTGCGGGACTGCCAGCCGCCGAGTCTGCAGCGCGCCTTTCGCAGCAGGGCTACGACGCTGGCCGGCTGTCGTTGCTGGAACGACTGAGCGCCGAACGTTCTCTGTTCGATGTCCGCGAGCAGCTCGAGCGGGCGCGACTTGCTGTGCGGATCGCGCAGGCGGCGCTGGCGAACGTACTGCCTTGAAGCGCCCGTGCTCGACGCGACAGGCGCGACGCCTACGCGCGCCTGGTACGCCGCAACGCCATGAGCCCGAGCAGCAACGCCAGCAGCGTCACCGCGTCGAGTGCACCGCCGCCGCCGCCACCCGATCCGCCGGACACAGCCGCGGACGCAACCGGTGCCGCCAGCACCGTGATGACGGCGCTGCCGCTCTGGGCTGCATCCGCCGCAGCGACGGCGCTGATGGTGACCGTGGCCGGGGTTGGCACTCCCGCCGGCGCCGTGTAAACACCCGTGGCGGAGACACTGCCCAGGGTTGAATTCCCGCCGACGATATCGTTGACGCGCCAGACTACGCTGCCATTGCTGGTATTCGCGACCGCCGCGCTGAATGGCTGGGTGCTGCCGACCGGTACGCTTGCCGACGCGGGCGACACCGTCACGCTGACCGGTGGCCCGCTGGTGATGGTGACGTCGGCGCTGGCGACGCGTGCGCTGTCGGCGAGGGACACGGCCGAAACTCGCACCTCAGCCGGCGCCGGCACGACCGCCGGCGCGGTGAACACACCGCTGGCCGTAATGGTACCCGTGGTGGCGCTGCCGCCGGCGATGCCATTCACCTGCCAGGTGACGGTGGCGGCGCTGAAGCTGCTGCTGAAACTGCGTGTCGTGCCGACCGGGACGACGGCCGCCGCCGGTGACACCCCGAGGATTGCTGGCGCGTTGCTCAATGCGGCTATACATGCCGGCAGCGCAACTGACGCGCCGCTCGTGCTCGCGGCTGGTGATGTTGCCGCGGCGGCCGTGACCGTGATGTCAGCCGAGTCCGTTCCTGCTGCATCATCGGTGACCGTCAATCGCAGGACGTAGGCTCCGGCTCCGGCAGGGGCCGTTACCGTCAGCTGCGGCGTATTCGCGGCGCCCAGTCCCGGCGCGCTGGCGCCGCCGCTGGTGCTGACCAGGGTCCAGGAATAGCCGCTCACCGCGCGTCCGCAGGCAGCACCGCCGACGGCGCGCAACGTGAGATCCTGGCCCGCGGCGACGCTTGCCGGCAGCGTTACCGTCGCCACAGGCCGCAGCGCTGCATTGACGCTGCCGAGCGCGTTGGCCATCCCGGCGCCGCAGGTCGCCGTGGTGCAGTTGCATTCGGTCGATTGCAGGTCGTTGCGCCCGGCGGGCACTCGACACAATGGGATGGCCGCGTCGGTCGATACCGGGAACGGCGAGGTCGCGCCCTCACGCAGGCGGGCCAGCAGCTGTGCCGCGTTCAACTGGCCGTTGACGCTGAGCATCAGTCCCGCGATGGCGCTGACGATCGGTGCTGAAAAACTGGTGCCGACGTTGAACTGCAGCTGGTTGGTAACGATGCTGCCCGCCGGTGCGGTCTTGCCCGAATCGCTGGTGGTATCGAGCGAGAACAGACAGGGCTGGCCCGCTCCGACGTTGACGCAGTTGCCGCCGGGCGCGCTCAGCGCAATCTCGGGCCCGATGTTGCTGAAGCCGACCTTGGTGCCGACATGGCGAATGCCGGCGATTCCCGCGACGCCCGGACAGCTGGCCGGTGTGCCCACGGGGCCACCTTCGTTGCCGGCGGATGCCACCACCAGGACGCCACGCGCTGCGAGTTGTGCCACGGCGTCGCGATAGAGCGCGGTGCAGGCCCCCGCAGACCCGAGGCTCATGTTGATGATGCGCGCGGGATACGGGTTGGCCGGCGCGCTGCTGACCGGAATACCTCCGGCCCACAGCATCCCCGCCACGATGTCCGAATCGAAGCCACCGCACTTGCCCAGGCCGCGGATCGGCAGGACGAAGCCGCGCCAGGTGCCGCCACCGATACCCGCGCCATTCTGCGTGAGCGCGCCGATCATCCCGGACACGCGAGTGCCATGCCAGGAACTGTCCGAAGACGAGCAGCCCGAAATGCGCAATGTGGAGCCTTCGCCCGCGGCGACCCAGTCGCCCGGATCCGACGCATCGCCGTCGTAGCCATCGCCATCATTGGCGATCGGGACGTCGGACACGAAGTCAAAACCCGGCAGCAGCCGCCCGCCCTCGCTGGCACGCAGAAGATCCGGGTGGTCATAGCGCACGCCGGTGTCCAGCACGGCGATGACGACGCCGCCGTTGCCCTGGGTGATGTCCCATGCATCGACTGCATTGACGGCGCTGGCGGTGGCCGCGCCCTTCTGCAAATACCACTGCCCCGCGAACAGCGGATCGTTGGGAGTCGCGTGCGGGTAGCGCCAGTAGTCGGGCTCGACGGCGGCGACGTCAGGATCGGCCCCCAGGCGCTGCAGCAGCGCGCCGAGCGACTCGCCGCTGGCGGCCTGCACCTGCACCGCGTGCCAGCGCGGCGTGATCGGGCGCGACGTCTCGAGCGAGAGCTTGTTGCGCGCCGCGAACCCGGCGGCGCGCTCGATGGCCGACTTGCCTCGCGACACCGGAGCCAGCTGCGCTGCCGCCGAGCCGGTTTCCGAACGCCACTGCACCATCAGCCGCACGCCGGGCGTTGTGCTCTCCGGCGGCGGCGCGTTGCCGGCGGGCGCGATGCGCACCGGGTTGTACTCGGACGCCGGGAGCAGGACGCTGACCAGCGCGCAGCTCACGACGAGCAGGGCCGACCAGCGCCGCAGGCCGCGAGTGCGTCCTGATCCGGCTGCTGGGAAACTGCCCGGATTCATCGTGACTGCGCCCGACGCAGGGTGTCGACTTCGACCGAACGAAACAGCGGTTCGTTGCGCAGCCGGCCCAGCGCTGCGCGACATCCGGGATCGCGCTCGGTCGTGCTGACGTCCAGGACCACGAAGCGGCCGCCGAGCGCCTGCCGTTGTGCGAGGCGCACGTTCGCGCGCTGCGCCACGTCGGTCAGCCAGGGAGCTCCCGGCCCGAACGGTTGCGGCGCCGCCAGCTCCGCGATCACCCGGATGCTGCAACTCGCTTCCAGTCGAGCGACTGGAACTGCATCCGCGGCTGCCACTTCCGTCGAGGACCTGCCGGCACCCGCGCCGGCGGCGCAGCCGCCCAGCAGCAGGGCGGACAGGATGGCGCTCGACAACGCGCGCGCGCTCGGGCGGCAATCGGACAGCGGCGCTGCGGTGAGTCTCATCGTCCGATCTGCTCCCACGGCGGGAAGCCGAGAACTTTGACAGTGGGCTCCCCGGCGCGGACGCGCTCGAGGATCTTCACTTCCTTCTCGAGGCGCCGGCGGCAGCGCTCTAGAAGCCCGTCGAGTTGCGAGGGTCGCACGACGATGACGCCATCTTCGTCGCCGACGACGAGGTCGCCAGACGCGACCATGACTCCGCCGCATTGAACGGGCCCGAGTATCGACCCGCCCCAGCCCTTGTGCGGGCCGCGTGGGGAAATGCCGCGTGCATAGGCGGGCAGGCCCGAGGCAGCAATGGCGGCGGAGTCGCGCACCGCCCCGTCGAGCACCAGGCCCGCGACGCCCTGCGCGCGCGCGCAAGTGTGCATGATCTCGCCCCAGACGGCGGTCTCCACGTGCCCACGCGCGTCCGCGACGATGACGGCGCCGTGCCATGCCTGCTCGAGCGCATAGTGCAGGGCACTGTTGTCCCCGACCATGCACTCCACCGTGAGCGCGACACCCACGAGCGCCACGTCTGGCACGAGCGGCCGCAGCGCACTGTGCATCATCTGCGAGCGGTTCAGTTCATCGCCGATGATTGACACCGGAATGCCGCGAAACATGGCGACATCGGCCGGGGTCAGCAGTGAGGCGGGCCGGGAATGCAGTTGGATTGCCATGTCAGACCTGCGCCGGTTCGCTGAATTCCATGAAATTGCCGTCGGGATCGAAGAAACAGATGCGCTGCATGTGCTTTTCCTTGCCATCGGCGCCAACGACATCGAAGCGATGCGGCGGCGTCGCGATGGCGGCGCCCCACTGCTGCAGCCGCGCGTGCAGCGCTGCGACCGAATCCACTTCACCGACGAACACGATGCGGCCCGGAGCCAGGAAGCTCAGGTCGACCGTCACCTCGGCCACCGGCCGATCGAGATACTGGATGAGGCCGATCTTGCCAATCAACGGGTCACGCGCCTCGAGGATCACGAGACGGCAACGTTCGCCCTTGCTGGTACCCGGGAAGCCACCGCCGCTGAACTCGAAGTCCCGGTCGTACCAGACCTTGAAGCCCATGACGTCGCGATAGAAGATGCGCGACCGCTCGATGCTGCGCACGATCAGCGTGGTGCGCTTCAGCAGCGGCAACCTGTCGGGCGCGGGGGTCTGTAGGCTCATTGGGCGGGGTTCCTGGCAGGGCTCGCTGGGCCGCGATCATTCACGCACCCTAGGCTCGCAGTTGCGGTGCATTTCCGCAAACTCAATGCAGCTGCGGCAGCACCTGTTGGGCGAAGAGCCGGGTCTGCTCGACCAGGGCGCGCTGGCGGGCCGCATGCGGGTGTGGGACGGGCGACCCGCCAAGCAGGTACACGTGTTGCAGACCCAGGTCCAGCAGTGCCCGCAACCGCGGCAGGCACTTCGCCGGCGGCCCGCAGATGGAAAACCAGTCGACGAACTCATCGTCGATCAGCTGCAGGTGGCTGCCATCGTCCTGCGCGTGGCGTCCCATGTCGTACTGCTGCTTCATGCGCTGCGCCACCACCCGCAGGCGCGGCGGCAGGTGGTCGAAGGACTCGGTATTCGGCATGCCGGCGAAGTGCGCCACCATGCCCGAAATCGTCCGCCCGAGCGCCAGCGCGCGTGACTCGCTCGCGTCGCAGACGAGATTGACATAGGCGCCGATCTGCACCTCACGGGGGTCACGCTGCAGGCGTTCGAGGGCGGTGCGTGCGACCTGCAGGGCCCACTCGAGCCGCTCGGGCGCACTGCCCACGGCGAAGCTGACCCGATCCGCAACGGCGACCGCCATTTCGATCGTCTTGGGGCCGGTGCAGGCGACGTCGATCGGCACGGGGGCAAGGCTGTCCGGTTCGAGCCAGCGCAAGCGCGAGGTCGCGCCGTCGCGCTGGACTTCCTGGCCACGGACATAGGCACGAAAGCGTTCGACGAAAGTGCGCAGCTCGCGCGTAGAGGCATTCGCGCGGCCAATATGCGCTGCGGACGAATCGCCGCGGCCGACGCCGCAGACGGCGCGGCCGCCGGATTCGAGCTGCAGCGTAGCGAACGCGGATGCGGTGACCGCCACGTCGCGAGTGTAGGGATTGGTGACCCCGGTGCCGACGTGCAGGCGTTGCGTGGCGTTGGCCGCAAGCGATAGCTGGCCGGTAGGCTCGGGGCTGAGGTTCTGGGTGTCCGGACACAGCAGCACGTCGAAGCCCATGGCTTCGATTTCCCGAGCCAGCGGCGCGGTCTGACGCGGCGACGCCTCCATGACCATGCCGAACTGGGTGCGCGTGGACAGGTTGACGGTGTTGGTCATCGTGCGCGCCGTGGTCTCACAGGAATGCAGTACGTCGGCCGGTATTCAGGCGCGATTATACTCGTCGAATGCGCAAGACCCTGTTCGAAAAGCTCTGGGAACTGCATTTGGTACGCGACCTGGGGGGCGGGATCGGACTGCTCGCGATCGATCGCATTTTCCTGCACGAACGCACCGGATCGGTGGCTTTGAAGAGCCTGGCGGCGAGTGGCCGCACGGTGCTTGATCCGCATCGCGTGTTCTGCACGATGGACCATATCGTCGACACGCTGCCCGGTCGCGGTGATGACACCCGCATGCCCGGCGGCAAGGCCTTCATCACCGAAACCCGCGCCGCGGCACTGCAGGCCGGAATCCGCCTGTTCGATGTGCGCGACCCCCAGCAAGGCATCGTGCACGTGGTCTCGCCGGAGCTCGGCATCGTGCTGCCAGGCGCTACCGTCGTTTGCCCGGACAGCCATACCTGCACCCAGGGCGCGATGGGTGCGCTGGCCTGGGGCATCGGCTCGACCGAGGCCGAGCACGCGCTCGCAACGGGCACACTGCGCGTCAACCGGCCGAAGACGATGCGCGTCAGTTTCGAGGGCAGGCTGGCACCGGGCGTCACCGCCAAGGACCTCAGCCTGCTGCTGCTCAGCACTCACGGCGCCGTCGGCGGCAACGGCTATGCGGTGGAGTACGCCGGCGCCGCAGTGCGCGCACTGGAGATCGAAGCCCGGCTGACTCTCTGCAACATGGCCACCGAGTTTTCTGCCATGACGGGAATGATCGCCGCGGATCAGCGCACCTTCGAGTATCTCGAGGGCAGGGAGTACGCGCCGCACGGCGCCGCATGGGATGCGGCACTCGCGCAGTGGCAGTCACTGCACTCGGACTCCGGCGCCACTTTCGACCGCGAGATCCAGTTTGATGTCACGACGCTGCCGCCGATGGTTACCTGGGGCACGAGCCCGCAGCATGCGGTACCGGTGACCGGCCGGGTTCCGGACCAGGCCAGCAGTGGCGCCACCCCGGAGGCCTACGAGCGCGCCCTGCAGTACATGGATGTAACGCCCGGGACCGCGATGCAGGACCTTTCGATCGGAGCGGCGTTCATAGGGTCATGCACCAACAGCCGCATCTCCGACCTGCGGCGTGCCGCCGCCGTGCTCAAGGGCCGCAGAGTCGCGCCGCATGTACGCGCCATTGTCGTCCCCGGCTCGATGACGGTGAAGCGCGCGGCCGAAGCTGAGGGACTTCACGAGGTGTTCCTCGCGGCCGGGTTCGAATGGCGCGAGTCGGGTTGCTCAATGTGCTTCTATGCGGGCGGCGAGAGTTTCGGCGCGCGCCAGCGGGTCGTTTCCTCCACCAACCGCAATTTCGAGAGCCGACAGGGGCCCGAAACGCGCACGCATATCGCGAGTCCGGAGACGGTGGCCGCGAGCGCGATTGCCGGGCGGCTCGCCGACGCGCGTTCGATCGCGGCCTGATCCGAATCCTGGAGCGGTGCACCGGCATGCAGCCTTTCACGACACTGACCGCCGTTGCCGCGCCCTTGTTGCGGGCCAACGTCGACACCGACGCCATCATCCCTTCGCGCGAGATGAAGACGGTGGGCAAGACCGGTCTCGCGGACGGGTTGTTCGCCGGCTGGCGATACACCGCAATCGGGGGCCGCGAGCCCAACCCGCAGTTCGTGCTCAATCAGGGTGCGTTCGCGGGCGCCAGGATCCTGCTGTCCGGGGACAACTTCGGCTGCGGTTCCAGCCGGGAGCACGCCGTCTGGGCCCTCCACGAGTACGGTTTTCGCGCCGTGGTGGCCCCGTCGTACTCACCGATCTTCTACGGCAACTGCATCCGCAACGGCATCGTGCCGGTGCGCCTTGCGGCGGATTCGATTGCGAGCATCGCCTCCTGGGTGCAGCTCGATCCGCGGCAGCACCTGGTTACGGTCGATCTCATGCAGTGCCGGGTGCAGGCCGGCTCTGCTTTCGATTTCAAGTTCGACATCGAGCCAGAGCCGAGGCTGATGCTGCTCGAGGGGCTGGACGGTATCGACCTTACGCTCAAGTCCCGGCCGTTGATCGAAGCCTTCCTCGAGCGCGATCGTCGCGGCCGACCCTGGATCTACCTGGACGCCAAACCATGATTGTGAAGCCATGAACATCCTGATCAGCGAAGTGGGCCCGCGCGACGGCCTGCAGAGTATCGCCAGCATCATGCCGCTGGCGGCCAAGAAAGCCTGGATTGCCGCCGAGGCTGCAGCCGGCGTACGCGAAATCGAAGTAGGCAGCTTCGTGCCGGCCAGGCTGCTGCCGCAGCTGGCGGACACGGCTGAGGTAGTTCGCTACGCGCGCAGCATTCCGGGCCTCAATGTGGCAGTTCTGGTTCCCAACCTGAAGGGCGCCGAAGCCGCGGTGGCCGCCGGCGCGCACAAGCTGACCCTGCCGTTGTCCTGCTCCGAGACGCACAGCCTCAGGAATGTCAGGCGCACCCATGCACAGATGCTGGACGAAGCCCGTGGCATTTCGGCGCTGCTGGCAACTCTGCCGAAGGACCAGCGGCCGCATTTCGAGGGCGGCCTGTCCACCGCTTTCGGCTGCACGCTGGAGGGCGACGTTCCCGCCGACAAAGTGGTGCGTCTCGCCGAGCAGCTGATGGCGGCGGGCTGCGACGAGGTCGGCCTTGCCGACACCACCGGCTACGCCAATCCTGCGCAGGTCAAGGACCTGGTGCGCCGGATCCACGCCACCGTCGGCCAGCAGGCGCTGTCGGGGCTGCACCTGCACAACACACGCGGGCTCGGTCTTGCCAACGTGCTGGCCGGGCTGGAGGTCGGTATCACCACCTTCGACAGCTCGCTCGGCGGACTCGGTGGCTGCCCGTTTGCCCCTGGCGCATCGGGCAACATCGTCACGGAGGACCTCGTGTTCATGCTCGAAGCCATGGGTTTTGCAACCGGCATCGACATCGCGCGACTGCTGCGGGTGCGCGACATCCTGAAAGCGGCCCTGCCTGACGACGCGCTCTATGGGTTCACGCCTGACTCGGGGCTGCCGTTGAACTTCAGGCCGGCATCGACGCCGGATCCCGGCATGGCCAGGACCGTGCCCATGCCACTCGACTCCCCGACGCACGAACAGCGAGCCGCACCATGAGCGATCTGCCCCTGGCCGGAATCAAGGTCGTCGAATTCACTCACATGGTCATGGGCCCCGCCGTGGGCGCCATCCTGGTCGAGCTTGGCGCGGACGTCATCAAGGTAGAGCCCGTTGGCGGCGATGCCACGCGCGAATTGCTGGGATCGGGCGCCGGCTACTTTCCAACCTACAACCGGAACAAGAAAAGCATCTGCCTCGACCTGAAGAATCCGGCCGGGCTCGAGGTGGCCAGGCGCCTGTGCGCCAGCGCCGACGTCCTGGTCGAGAACTTCCGTACCGGTGCGCTCGATAGGCTCGGCCTGGCCTACGAGCCGCTCGCGAAACTGAATCCGCGGCTGATCTACTGCTCGGAGAAGGGGTTCCTCGCCGGTCCCTACGAGCATCGGACGGCGCTCGATGAAGTGGCGCAGATGATGGGCGGTCTCGCGTACATGACCGGCCCGCCGGGACGTCCGCTGCGCGCCGGCGCCTCGGTGATCGACGTCACTGGCGGCATGTTCGGCGTCATCGGCATTCTCGCTGCAATCGAGCAGCGCCACCGGACCGGTCGTGGACAGAAGGTGACCAGCGCGCTGTTCGAGACGACGGTCTACCTGGTCGGGCAGCATATGGCGCAGAAGGCGGTCACCGGACAGGCAGCCAAGCCAATGCCAGTGCGCATTTCGGCCTGGGCCATCTACGACGTATTCGAAACACGCGATGAGGAACAGGTGTTCGTGGGAATCGTCTCCGACGGACTGTGGGAGAAGTTCTGCGCCGCATTCGAGCAGCGGGAGCTGGCAGCGAATGCCGACTACAAGACCAATTCGCAGCGTGTTCGTGCCCGCGAGACTCTGTTGCCCCAGGTCCGCGCGCTGTTCAAGACCTTCACCAAGGCCGAGCTGGTCGCCAAGCTCGAACGTACCGGACTGCCGTTTGCGCCGATCGGCAAACCGGATGACATGTTCGACGACCCGCACCTGCTGGCCAGCGGCGGTCTCGGCGAAGTCACTCTGCCGGACGGGCGGCAGACGCGGCTACCGATCCTGCCGCTGGAAATGGCTGGCCGGCGGCCTACGCGCGGCGGCGTGCTGCCACGGATTGGCGAGCACACAGACGAGATCCTTGCGGGCCTGGGTCTCGCGGCAGCCGAAGTTGCGGCAATGCGCGCGAGCGGGGCAGTCGGCTGAGGCTTCGCGGCCTGCAGTATGTTCGGCCAACCGTCCGGTCGAGCCGACCGGAATTTGCCGTGCGAGCGTGCGGCGATTTCCTGTGATGCCTGTCACAATCCCGCGTGCTGCTGCCGAAAGGTGAGCCAGCGCACGAACCGCCCATCGCTGTTGCGGGTTATGTTGTCACTGGTCACGACCGCCTTTCCCACGGTGGAGAATCCTTGACCATCATTCCAAGAAACGTCGGGGACCCCTTGTCCACCGTACAGTCCGATCGCAGTCCGGCTGGCGCGGCTGCGCAGTCCGCTCCGCTTCGCTTCGAGCTGGTAAGCAGTATCGTGCGCGCCGCGCATGCCGAGTATTGGCACGCGATCGACGGGCGCAGCGGTCGCGAGCTGGTCGTGCGGGTGTATCGCGCAGCGCCGGCTGAACTGCCGGGAAGACTCGCGGAGTTGCAGCGCGAGCGGGTGCTCGCTGAGCGTCTCGCCCAGCCGGGAGTGCTGCGTTGTGACGTACCGCTGATCGAGGAGGGCCATGTCGTGCAGCCGGTCGATCCGGAGCCGGCTGGCTTGCTCATCCAGAGCGCATTGGCGGGTCCCCTGCCGATGCTCAAGTCGGTGGCGTCACTCGGCGATCTGCTCGGCCACATTCATGCGCGAGGCGCGTGGCACGGCGCACTATCGACAGACCATTGCCTGCGCACGCGGGACGGGCGCGTGCTGCTGACCGGACTCGCTGGTGACAGTGAGCAGCCTGAAGCCAGGCAGGCAGGCATTGCCCAGGACATGGTGGCGTTTGCCACTACCGCGCTGGCGCTGCTCGACGCCGCGGGTGGCGCCGCGCCG
>JANPDV010000181.1:0-4816 GCA_031431655.1 Gammaproteobacteria bacterium
CGCGCTTCAAGGCGTCGATCGACGACTGCAACTGCACGTTGAAGATGTTGATCGGCACGCAGCCGCTGATCGGCGCGGCGACGGTGCCGCAGGTCGGTACCCCGTTGTTGAGGAACGAAGGGCCAAGGGCGTCGCGCAGGCCAGGCTGGTAGAGGTAACCGTTGATCTCCTGCGTCTGGTCGAGGCGACCATAGCCGACGCTCGCGTCGTAAGCCCACTCCGAAGCACCCAGCTGGCCCCGAATGCCCACGGTTGCGAGCTTGGTGTCCGACGACGTGCTGCTGAAGCGGTTGCCCAGCGATTCGAGGCGGACGCGGAAGTTCGGCCGCGGCGAATTGAAACCGCCGAAGTCGATGCCGAACGGGTTGTAGATGCTGCTCCGCGAAACGATCACGTCGTCAGACAGCGCATCGAACGGCAGCGGCGCGATCTGGTAGCCGGAGCTCGTGCGGTTGTAGAGCAGTTCCGCATACAGTTCGACATTCTCATTGATGTCCGTGTCGCCGGACATGAATACGGCGCCACGTTCCTGCGGCGTCATGACCAGGTTGAACGGCTGGTAGTTGTACAGATCGGCCGGTGCCGAGAAGCAGCGATAGTTCGCCGTGCTTGCGCCCGACGTGCCGGCGATGCGGGTCACGCTGCTGCAGCCGAGCGCGGTGCGTATCGGATTGCCGCTGGGCAGGAACACCCGGCCCGTCGGGATTCGGCTGGAGCCGCCCTTCTGCACCGAGCCGCTGTACAGGTAGAGGGCGAACCGGGAGAAGTCCCGATCGCCGGCCGAAGCGGCTTCCTGCTTGGCAAAGCTGCCGGTGATCAGGAAGTTCGAGCTGTCCGTGTTCGTGCCCCAGGCCAGGCTCGCCGAATACTGCTTGCCATCGTTTTCGGCCGTCTGGCCGAAGTCGACGCTGATCTCGGGCGACTCGATGTCCTTGCGCGTAATGAAGTTGACGACGCCGGCGATCGCATCGGAGCCGTAGATCGCGCCCGCGCCTTCCTTCAGCACCTCGACGCGCTGGAGGATCGAAACCGGAATCTGGTTGACGTCCACCGCGCCGCTCGACGCCGCCGGCGAACCGACCAGGCCGAGGCGACGGCCATTCAGCAGGATGAGTGTCCGTTTCGCATCCAGGCCGCGCAGTTCAACGGTGGATTCGCCAAACCCGCCGCCGTTGTTGACGGCCGGAGTGAATGCGGCGCCGGAAATCGAGGGGATGCGCTGCACCAGATCGCCGAGCGTCTTGACGCCGGACTTGAGGATCGCCTCGCTGTCGATGACCAGCACGGGACTGGCGGTTTCCGCGTCGACACGACGGATGCGCGAACCGGTGACGACGACTTCAGCAAGTTCGTTGCCAGCGTCTGCGGTTGCCTGCCCCTGCGCGATCGCGCTCTGTACCGGAACCATCGCCGCGGCGGCGGTGGCGCTCGCAGCGACCGCCAGACCAACTGCATCCTTGATGATCCTGTGCGATTGTGCCTGTTCGAGATTGCTCATTGCTAAAGCTCCCTGGCTCGTGATGACGAACGGGAAGGCCGCGGCGCTGGACACGCCGTCCCCCCCTGTATTGTTGCGTAAATGAGACAGCTAGGCTGTCGATGCCATAATTCTAGCCGCTACCCGTCAGTGAAAGCCAACAACTATTTTGCGAGCGGTGCGACGGGCCGGTCGCAGCCGCCGGCGCGGACGGGCATCACTCGCCGAACCGGTAGCCATGGCCGGCGATCAGTTCGGCGTCGCGGCGGGCCACGTGCTCGCGCAGCGCGGCGCTGTAGTACGACTCGTAAGGTCCGTGTTCCGAAGTGTTGCGGGCCGGGGCGCGCAGGATGAAGGCCCGCATCGCGTCAGTCACCGGCATGCCGATCGACTGCAGCGTCAGCAGCAGGGTGTCGCGCAGCAGTTCCATGCGGCCGATGTAGCGACGGGCGCCAGGCTCGCCGTACATGTAGTGATACAGAAAGCCGAAGAAACCCCGGCTACTGCCGACGATGCCAGCCAGTCTCGGTCCGGGCAGGTTGAGGCCGCGATTGCCGTACTGGGCGGGCAGCGCGGCGACGACGGCGTCGAGCCGAGGCCCGCCGTCGCACAGGTCGAGCAGGTTCCGCACGGTGGGTTCGAAGTCCAGCCGGCCGCCGTCGCTCATGATGCTGAACAGCGCATTGGGCTGGGGACGGCGCTTCTGGAAGGCGTACCAGGAGACGTAGTAGCTCCACGGACTGCGCACGAAGCCGACGATCGGCAGCTCGCGATGGCTGTCGGGAATCAGCGCGCGCGGCAGGTGATAGCCCACCTGGCGTGCGCCGGGGACGCAACCGAGCAGGAACTCGTTGACGAAGCTGCCGCCGGCCTTGTGAAGGTGCAGGAAAACCAGCTGGTCGGTGAGGATCATGCGGGGCGCGCCAGCGCCGCAAAATGCGCGTCGACGCGGGGTTCGCGCGTGCCGAGGTCACGCGCGCCCGCTGCGAGCAGCGCCAGCAACGCGGGCGAGGGCAGGAAATCGCAGATCAGGTGCGTGCGACTTGCGCTGGCATGCGCGTTCCAGACGGCGTGTGGCGCGCTGTTGTTCAGCGCCCAGACTTCCCCCGCCTGCATCCGGTAGCAAAGGCCCGACGCGAGCATCCACGCGGCGTCGTGGGTGATGACCGGGACGTGCAGCCGCAGCGTCTGCGCAAAGTATGGCGCGCGATCGATATGCGGCAGGATCGACGCTCCTGCAGGCAGGCGTGCAAGCACGCAGCGCTGTGTCGCGCCCGGGATCCGTGCGCGAACCAGCTGCTGTATGTAGGGCAGATGCGCCAGCGGCGCGCGGTCTTCGATCGGCAGGTTGCCCTGCGCGGGAGCGTAGCCCCGCAGGAACAGGCTTTGCGTCACGTTGTGCACGCCGACGCGGCCGTCGGTGCCGGCCCAGAGCGCTGCGGGCAGTGCTTCGATCTCGGCACGCAGCAGCGCCGCGTCGACTCGCAACGGCAGCCGGATGCAGCCGCCGATCAGTGCGGTCTTGTCGAGTCTGGGCTCGCCGGCCAGCTCAAGCATGGTGTTTCGGTGCGATGCAGCGCCGCCTGATAGACACGCCCGACCCCGCCAAAAAAATGGGCCGGGTGGATTGCGCCACCCGGCCCAGGTTCATCCCGCATCCGGCCTCAGGGCTTGATGCGCAGCGTTACGCGACGGTTCTGCGAGCGCGCTGCTGGCGAGTCGTTCGCCACGATGGGATCCGTCTCGCCGAGGCCGACCGCCTCGACGCGCGACGCGTCGATGCCGCCTTCGATCAGGTAGTCGCGCACCGCGTTGGCGCGGGCCTCCGACAGCCGCATGTTCGCCTCGTCACCGCCGACATCGTCGGTGTGACCGCGCACCTGGGTGGCAGCCATCGGACGCGCCTTCACGTACTGCACCGCCGAGTCCAGCACCAGCCGGCTGGTCGGAGTGATCTTGTTGGTGCCTGTGGCGAACGTGACGCCACGCAGTACCAGGTCCTCTTCGGCGCGTTCGTCGCAGACCACGCTGAGGATCTGCAGCGTGACGCGGCGGTTCTGCTCGCGACCATCCGGCGTGTCGTTGCCGGCGATATGCCGCATTTCGCCCAGGCCGATGGTCGTGAGGTTGCTGGCGTCCAGACCCTTGCTGGCCATGTAGGCCTTGACGGCTTCCGCGCGGAGCTGCGACAGCGCCATGTTGGCGTTCTCGGAGCCGACGTCGTCGGTGTGGCCGCGGATCTCGATCTTCGCACCGGTGCGCTTGGCGAGACCGACGCTCACCGTGTCGAGCAGCTGCTGTGCCTGGGGAGTGATCTCCGCCAGGCCGGTGACAAAGGTGACGCCGCGAAGCACGATGTCGCCGCACTCGCAGCCGTTGGCATCGACCTTGGTGTCGGGCGGAGTGCCCGGGCACTTGTCCTTGCTGTTGGGCACGCCATCGCCGTCATCATCGCCGTCGACCGGCTCCGGCGGCGGGGGCGGCAGGTCCCTCGCGACGGTCGGCTCCGGCGGCGGTGGGGGCGGCTGTTCGATCGCGCCACCCCAGTTGTATTGCAGGCCGAGCATCGCCACGTAATCGACCGGGTCGCCGCTGCCGGCGCGCGAGTCGAGCCGGCGGCCGGCCAGTTCGGCGCGCAGCTGCAGGTTGGTGCCGGTCTTGGTGTTCTTCTTCAGGTCGCCGAGGATGCCGGCGCCGTACTTCACGTAGAAGTCCGCGTCCTTGCTGTTGGGCCGGCGGTCTTCGAGGCGGCCAAGGCCGATCGTGAGGTAAGGCGAGACGCGCTCTGCGCGATAGAACAGGCGTTGCGCCGCCAGTTCGAAGCCCTGCAGCTTGAGCTTCTGCCCGGCGCCGATGCCGTGGCTGGCGCTGGTGACGAGCGCCTCGACGTTCCACTTCTCCGCCACGGCCTTGCCGACGGCAAAGGCGAAGCCCGAATCGTCATCGGCCTTGCGCGAGTCGTCGAGCCAGCTGCCGGTGAGCAGGGGGGCGACATAGGTGCTGCCGACGTCGGCGCCGGCCTGTGCGGCCTGCGATCCGAGCAATACGGCCAGCGCCGAGGCGGCGAGACCCAGGGTCTTCTTCATGGAGTTCACTCCGTGTGATTTGTTGTTGCGCGGACGACTCGTGCCCGCGTGAACGCCGCGAATGATACCCGAACCGCGCCGCCGATCGAAAGAAACCGGTGTTGCGGGCCCGCTACGCGCGGGATCAGCGCGGCCGGCCCCGGAACGCACTGTGCTCCACCCGGTCGCCGGCCTTCAGGCCGCGCCGCTGCGCCTCGCCGCCGCGCAGCTCGAGCACGGCCTTGACCGGCTCATCGTGCGAGAGGGTCTGCAG
>JANPDV010000182.1:0-14580 GCA_031431655.1 Gammaproteobacteria bacterium
CCGAGATCGTCGTGATCATCGGAGCGGCCCTGGGGGCCTTCATGACCAGCAACCCCCTCAAGGTCGTCAAGGGCGCGTTCACCAACGCCCTCGCCCTGTTCAAGAAGCCGCGCTATGAGCGCTCCGACTACGTCGACATCCTGAAACTGGTTTACGACCTGCTGACCAAGGCCCGCAAGGAAGGCCTGCTCGCCATCGAGCAGGACATCGAGGACCCGGCGAAGAGCGCCACGTTCTCGAAGTACCCGACGATCATGGCCGATCACCACATGATCGAGTTCATCACCGACTGCTTGCGCCTCATGGTCAGCGGCAACCTCGACCCGCACGAACTCGAGAGCCTGCTCGAGTACGAACTCGAGACTCACCACAAGGAAGCCGCCGAGCCTGCCCATGCTGTGCAGAAGGTTGCTGACGCCTTGCCCGGATTCGGCATCGTGGCGGCGGTACTCGGCATCGTGAACACGATGGCGGCGATCGAAGGAGCGGATACCGCCACCATCGGCGCCAAGGTTGGCGCAGCACTGGTCGGCACTTTCCTCGGCATTCTGATTGCCTACGGTTTCGTAGGCCCGATCTCCACCGCAATGGAGCACCGCGCCCACGAAGAGGGAAAAGTGTTCGAGGTGGTGAAGATGGCATTGGTCGCGAGCGTCCGGGGCTATCCGCCCCAGGTCGCGGTGGAATTTGCGCGCAAGCTGCTGTTCTCGGACGTGCGACCGACGTTCGCCGACCTCGAGAACCACCTCAAGGGCAAGACACCGCAGGCCGTGAAGTAGCACCGGCGGCAGCTCATGGCAGCGAATCCCGACAAGGATGCCAAGGCCAGCAAGCGGCCCATCATCGTCAAGAAGAGGAAGATCATTGCGGGCGGCCACCACGGCGGCGCCTGGAAGGTGGCCTACGCCGACTTCGTGACCGCGATGATGGCGTTTTTCATGGTGATGTGGCTCGTAGCCAGCGTGAACAAGGAACAGAAGGCCGCGCTGTTCGACTACTTCAAGAACCCGAGCATGGAGGCTGGCAAGGCATCCAAGCCGGCGCCGGGCCAGGCCGGCCCGGGCGGCGCCAGCACCAGCCCGATCAACCTGCGCGGCGGGCTCGACGCACCCAGGTCGGCCCAGAAACCGGACGTGGGGTTGGGCGCGCCCGTCGCGCCCGATGGCAAGGCTTCTGAGACGACTCCCACCGTCGATGAAGCACGGCGCATCGCCGAGGAAGCCGAGCGCCGGCAACTCGAAGCGCTGATGGCGGAACTGCGCGAAGCGATCGAAAAGAGCGAGACGCTGGCGCCCTACAAGGACCAACTGCTGATCGACATCACGCCGGAGGGCCTGCGGATACAGATCGTCGATGCGCAGAATCGGGCGATGTTCGACATCGGCAGTTCGCGACTCAAGGACTACACCGGCACGATCCTGCGCGAGCTCACGAAGTACCTCAACAGCGTGCCGAACCGCATCAGCCTGACCGGACACACTGACACCACGCCGTACTCGTCACTTGCCGGGTACACGA
Organism: Gammaproteobacteria bacterium; assembly: GCA_031431655.1. Lineage (GTDB taxonomy): Bacteria > Pseudomonadota > Gammaproteobacteria > Steroidobacterales > Steroidobacteraceae > UBA964. The sequence continues at coordinate 1,519 of JANPDV010000182.1, forward strand.
ACTGGGAGCTGTCTGCGGATCGCGCGAATGCGGCGCGCCGCGCGCTGGAATCGGGCGGCATGCGCAGCGACAAGGTGGCGCGTGTCGTGGGGCTGGCGTCGTCCGTGCTGTTCGACAAGGCGGATCCACGAAATCCGATCAACCGCCGCATCAGCCTCATCGTGATGAACAAGCGTGCCGAAGAGGCCGCGCAGCGCAGCGACGCACCGGAAGTGGCAGCGCCGCAGACCGCACCGGCACCAGCGCCGGCGCTGCCACCCACTGCCGCCGCACAGCCCGTCGCGGCCGCCACCTGAGCGGCCGCAGCCCGGAGTTCATTCGTAGCGGAGCGCCTCGATTGGATCGAGTCGAGAGGCCTTGCGCGCAGGATAGAGCCCGAACACCACGCCGACACCGGCGCTGACCAGCAACGCGAGCACCACGATGTCGGTACGAACCGCCATCGACCAGCCGAAGCGCGATGACAGCAGGTCGGCAGCGCCGATGCCAAGCGCGATGCCCACCACGCCGCCGAGAGCCGCGAGCGTGAGTGCCTCGATGAGGAACTGCGCCATGATGTCCAGTGGCTGAGCGCCAACGGCCATGCGGATGCCGATTTCCCGCGTTCGCTCGGTGACCGATACCAGCATGATGTTCATCACGCCGATGCCACCCACCAGCAATGACACGAACGCGATCGACGCGAGCAGCGTGGTCAGGGTCTGCGTGGTTGCCGTGAGCATGCCGGTCATTTCGGCCATCGTCATCAGCGAGAAATCGTCCTCTTCGCCCGAGTCGAGCCGGTGGCGCTGGCGCAGCAGCTGCGTAATCTGTGTCTTCGCCGGCTCGATCGCCTCGGACGACACCGCGCTGACGTAGAGCTGGCCGGGAACGAACTTGCCGAGCCCCCGCTGGAAGCGGCTCTGGAACGCCGACATCGGGATGAACGCGGCATCATCCTGGTCCTGTCCCATGCCGGACTGGCCCTTGCGCTCCAGCACGCCGACGATCGTGAAGGGCGCGTTGCGGATGCGGACACTCTGGCCGACCGGATCGACGCCGTTGCCAAACAGCTTGTCCGCCGTCGTCGCCCCCAGGACGACGTTCTTGGCGGCACCTGCCTGGTCCGACGGCGACAACAGCACGCCATGGTCCAGCGCCCAGTTGCGGATGTCGAAGAACTCCGGAGTGACGCCGTAGACCGTGGTGGTCCAGGTGGCGTTCTCGGAGACGACCTCGGAGCCACCGCGCGCCTGCGGTGCGGCAGCCCGGACCGCAGGCAGTTCGGTCTGGATGGCGCGCAGGTCGTCCCAGGTGATCGTGGGCTGCGAGCCCATGCCACCGCGCATGCCGCCGCTGGAACTGGAACCGGAGAAGACCAGGATCACGTTGGTGCCGGCCGCCTCGATCATGCCGCGGATGCGCGATTTGGCGCCCTCGCCGATCGACACCATGCAGATGACGGCGGCGACGCCGATGATGATCCCGAGGGCAGTCAGGAACGAACGCAGCGTATTGCGTTGCAGGGCGCGGAATGCGAGCCGCAGGGTTTCTCTTCCGGAAATCATCCGCGGGCCTCCGTGGCGGTTGGGGAGTGACTGCGTTCGTCGGCGACGATGACGCCGTCGCGCAGCGCAAGCCTTCGATGGGCGAAGGCGGCGATGTCGGCCTCGTGCGTCACGAACACGATGGTGATCCCGGAATCGCGCAGCCCGGCAAGCAACTGCATGATATCCAGGCTGGTGACCGAGTCCAGGTTACCGGTGGGCTCGTCGGCCAGGATCAGGGGCGGACGCGTCACCAGCGCGCGTGCGATCGCGACCCGCTGCTGCTGGCCACCGGACAGCTGCGACGGCTGGTGCTTGCTGCGATCCGCAAGCCCCACCCGTTCCAGCGCCTCCGTGGCACGCCTGCGCCGCTCGGCAGGCGGGACGTGCGCGTAGATCAACGGCAGCTCGACGTTCTCGATCGCGGGGGTGCGCGGCAACAGGTTGAAACTCTGGAACACGAAGCCGATCGAGCGGTTGCGTACGTCCGCAAGCTCGACCCGCGACATCCGCGCGACGTCGCGGTCGTCGAGGCGATAGACGCCGCGCGTCGGCGAGTCCAGGCAGCCGAGGATGTTCATCAGGGTGGACTTGCCCGAGCCGGACGAGCCCGTGACGGCGACGAACTCGCCGCTCGCGATCGACAGGTCAACATCGCGCAGCGCGGCGAACTCGGTGTCCCCGGACTGGTAGATCCGGGTGACTTTCTGCAGTTCGATCAGGGCCACAATTCGGACTACAGGATCCGGAAGCCGCCGCGCGGCGCGCCGCCGCGGCCGCTGCCGGCGCCGCCAGCACCCTCGACGCCCACGATGACGGGGTCTCCTTCGCGCAGTTCGCCAGCCGTGATCTCGACGAATGTGCCATCGGTAATTCCGATACTGACGCGACGTTCGGCAGGCTGCCCTGCCGCCAGCACCCAGACGCTGCGCTCGCTGCCACGACGGTCCGCCCGGGCGCGGTCGTCCGACGGCGCCCCACCGGGCCTGGATGCCCGGGCGCCCATCGGTGCGCGGCCAGACTGGGCACCGCCCATCGTCGGACTGGCTGGACCAGCCACCGCATCCGGCCGGAATCGCAGCGCCGCGCTCGGCACGCGCAACACAGCGTCGCGCCGCTCCACCGTGACATTGACTGTAGCCGTCATGCCCGGCTTGAGCCGCAGATCGGTGTTGGCGACCTCGACCACAGCGTCGTAGGTGACAACATTCTGGACGACCTGCGGGGCGTTGCGGATCTCGCGGATGCGGCCGGTGAACGGCTCGCCGGGATAGGCGTCGACGGTGAACGTGACCGGCATGCCACCGCGCAACCGGCCGATGTCGGACTCCGCGACGTTCGTGTGCACCTCCATGGCACGAAGGTCCTGCGCAATCGTGAACAGTACCGGCGCCGACAGCGAGGCCGCCACGGTCTGTCCGACATTGACGGCGCGCGAGATGACGATGCCGTCGGTGGGCGCGAGGATGTCGGTGTAGCGCAGGTTGGTCTGTGCCTGCTGCAGGGCCGCCAGGGTCTGCGCAAGCTGGCCCTGCGCCTGGGCGACGGCAGCCGCCGTGGCGCGCCGGTTGGAGACGGCGCTGTCGCGGTCATTCTCGGAGACGATCTTCTGGTCGAACAGCTGGGTGGCCCGACGCGCCTGCCGCGCCGCCTCCTCGGCCTGCACTTCCAGGCGCTGCAGGTTGCCGCGCGACGCGGCCACATTGGCCTGGGCCTGCGCCACGGCGGCCTCGAACAGGGCCGGGTCGATCTTGCCGATGCGCTCGCCCTTGCGTACCACGCTGTTGAAATCGGCGAACAGGGACTGCACGCGACCGGAAACCTGGCTGCCGACCTCCACTGTGACCACGGCCGACAAAGACCCCGAGGCGCTGACGCGCATGACCACGTCACCGCGATCGGCCGCCGCGGTCCGCCAGCCCGGCTTGGGTTCGCCGCCGCCGCAGCGAGTCAGCAGCAAAGCCACCGCAACCAGCACGCCGACCAGCCAGAAAATCCGCGGCGGGCGTAACCAGCTCCGCCACCCCACCGACTCTGCGACTGCGCCCTGCACTGGCATGAACGTCCTCAACCGACGGCGCCAGTCTGGCGCCGAGACAGATCATTACAACGCAGTTCCTCTGTGCCGTCAGCGACTTGACAATCTGTTGACACGGGCGACCGAAAAGCTCCCCGAGGGCGGCCGCAGCGGGTTCCCGGCGATATTCGGCTACAGTCTGGCTGCCGACCGCAGGAGTGCCGATGTCCACGACGACGTTGACCGCCCGCAACCCGCTGACGGGTGCGCTCGACTACGAATTCCCGGTGAGCTCGCGCGCCGAAGTAGCCGCCGCCTGTGCCGCCGTCCGCCCCGCGCAGCCGGGCTGGCATGCGCTCGGCGCAGCGGGTCGCGCGGCAGCTCTGCAACGGCTCGCCGACGCGTTTCGTGCGCATGAAGCGCCGCTGTTTGCAGCGCTGAGCGCGGATACCGGTAGACGCCGGATAGCGCGCATCGAGACGCGCGGCGTCGGCGACATGATCGGCTTCGCGCTGCGTAACGCCGCGGAGGCGCTGCGCGCCGACGTGGAGCGACCTGCGAGCGTGCCTGGCATCTTCGGACGCCAGCAGCGCACGCCGATTCCGGTGGTGGGCAATATCGCGCCGTGGAACTTTCCGTTGTTGCTGTCGATGATCGACACGATTCCCGCGCTGATGGCCGGTTGCGCAGTCGTGCTGAAGCCGAGCGAAGTGACGCCTCGCTACGTCGATCCCCTGCGTGACGTGCTGGCCGCCGTACCGGAGATCGCGGCCGTTACCCGCATCGTGCGCGGACCCGGCACCACCGGCGCGGACCTCATCGACCATGTCGATGCCGTCGTGCTGACCGGCAGCGTGAAGACCGGCCGGCTGGTCGCCGGGCACGCGGCGCGCCGGTTCATTCCCGCCTTCCTCGAGCTCGGCGGCAAGGACGCAGCCATCGTCACTCGTTCAGCCGACCTGGACCGCGCCGCGACGGCCACGCTGCGCGCCTCGATCATCGCCTCGGGACAGGCCTGCCAGTCGCTCGAACGTGTGTATGTGGCCCGCGCGGTGCTGGAGCCGTTCCTGCAGCGGGTGCTGGCGCTGGCGGGAACCCTGCGCACTACCGCGGAGGACCCGGACGACGGCCAGATCGGCCCCTTCATCATGGCAAGCCAGGCCGCGATCGTCCGCGAGCACCTGGCCGACGCCGTCGCCCGCGGAGCGCGCGTCCTGCACGGCGGCAGGATCATCGAGCGCGGCGGCCTGTGGTGCGAGCCGACCGTGATCGTCGGGGTCGACCACGGCATGAAGCTGATGACGGAAGAGACGTTCGGCCCGGTGATGCCGATCATGCCGTTCGACGACATCGAGCAGGCCATCGCCCTGGCGAATGACAGCGAGTACGGGCTGTCGGCCAATATCCTCACGGCAGACGAAGCGGAGGCGCAGTCGATTGCCGAGCGGCTGAACGGCGGCTTCGTCAGCATCAACGACGTTTCGATGTCGAGCTTTGTTTCGGACTTCGAATGGGAAGGCCTGAGGTTCTCCGGGCTCGGACGCTCGCGCACCGGGCCGGCCGGTATCGAGCGTTACCTGCGGACCAAGGCGATCGTGACGAATCGCGGCCCGACGATGCCGCTTACGGCAATGGCTGACCGGGCTTGAGCACGTCGTGCCCCAGCGCCTCGATCAGCGCACGGTGCTGGGCCAGGCGCCAGCCCTGATCCGCCGCATCGGGCACCAGCGCGTCGACCTGGGCGGGGTCCAGCAGTCCGTGACGCGAAAGCAGCAACTCGTGCGAGCGCAGCCTGTCGCGCAGCACGCCCACCTCCATCGCGAGCCGCAGCGACACCGCGACGAGCTGGGCCACGTTGACGTGATCGAGCGGCTGATGCGGCCCCGGCGCGCTCATGCCGCCACCCGGGTGTGTGCATCGGCCTGGGCGCCGAAAAAATAGTAGTAGCCCTCGCCGAGCGGCTCGTAATCCGCGACCACGCGTTCCGCGGCGAAGCCGGCGGCCGCCAGCGCGGCGGGCACGTCAGTGTCGGCAAAACCGGTCCAGAACGGCTCGCCGTTATTGCGCACCTGCCAGTCGTTCGTCACCTGCTTCGGAATCGGCATGCGCGCAGGCTGATACGGCACGTCGGCGTTGAGGAACACACCGCCGGGCGCCAGGATGCGCCGGGCCTCGGAGAAGATGCGCGGCAGCACGTCGTGCCAGGTCTCGTGAAACAGGATGTGCGAGACGATCAGGTCGAAATGCCCGTCCGGATAGCCGGTACGCTGCGCGTCAGCCTGGCGGTAGTGAATCGGCACGCCTCGATCCTCGGCCCAGGCATGCGCGAAGCGCACGAAGGGCGCAGCGAGATCCAGGCCATGCACTTCGGCGTCGGGAAACGCTTCCTTGAGCGCCGGTGTTTCCAGGCCCGGGCCGCAACCCAGGTCGAGGATGCGGCGCGGCCGCAGCTGCGGGTAGCGGCGCTTGAGCACCGAGACGATGTAGCGGCCGATGCCGGGTTCGCCGCTGGCGGCCCCCGGCGTCAGCCCCTTGGCCGCCCGATACAGCTCGATGGTGCCGAAATAGACCAGCGGCGCGAACAAGTCCTGCTCGCGCGTCGAACCGAAGTAGCCTCCCGGCTGGCGATGGATCTCCACCGCGCTGATCGGCCGGGGCGCCTCGAGCGCCGGATCCAGCTGCAGGCTGCCTTTCGGTGCGGCCGTGACCTCAGCCGCGCGCGCCTCGATCTGCGCCTGCACGCGGCGGCAGGTGGTGCCAACACTGTCCCACATGAAGCCCTGCGACGCGTAAACCATGGAACCCCAGAGCTGGTACATCGGCTCGGGCTCGAACAGCGCGCGGCCCTCGCGCCGATCGACGGGCGGGCGGCCGTGCTGGTGCCGGAACGCAGGTTCGAGCCGCGTCTCGTACAGGCGCGCGAGCTGTCCTTCCAGCGCGCCGTTGGCGTAGCCTTTCAGCGCTGCGACGAAGCTCTGGCGCGAGCGCTCGTCATGCACGGGCTGGTAGATCTGGTTCAGTGGTGTGCTCATCGGGGCCTCCTCGCCGCTACGGCGATGATATCGGCTTGTCCGCGCGCGCGGCGCGCCAACCCGTTAACATTAACTCATGGGTCGAATATTCGAAGTCCGCAAGCATGCAATGTTCGCGCGCTGGAACCGGATGGCGAAGCAGTTTGCGCGCATCGCCAAAGACATCAACATGTCGGTCAAGAGCGGCGGCGGCGATCCGGCCGCGAACCCGACACTGCGGCGCATCCTGCAGAACGCCCGCGCCGTCAACATGCCGAAGGACAAGGTCGAGGCCGCGATCAAGCGCGCCCAGGGCCGGGACGCCACCAACTACGAACAGATCGTGTACGAAGCCTACGCGCCCCATGGCGTGGCCTTGCTGGTGGAGACGGCGACCGACAATCCGACCCGCACCGTCGCCACGGTGCGCAACATCATCACCAAGAACGGCGGCAACCTTGGCACCAGCGGCAGCGTGAGCTTCATGTTCCGCAAGATGGGGGTGTTCCGGCTGGATCCGGCCGGCATCGACCACGACGATCTCGAGCTCTACCTGATGGACCACGGCCTCGACGAGATGGGCGACAGCATCGGTGAAAAGGGCGAGCCCCAGATCGTTGCACGCTGTGCGTTCGCGGATTTCGGCACGATGCAGGAGGCGCTGGAGGCCCGCAAGATCGCGCCGATCTCGGCCGAGCACGAGTACATCTGCACTGCGCCTACGGAGCTGTCGGAGACGGACGCGGCCGAGGTACTCGCGCTGATCGACAAGCTCGACCAGGAAGACGACGTGCAGCACGTGTTTCACACGCTGGCCTGAGGGGCGCGGCGTCGCTGGCGCCCCGGGAGCGGCTCAGCGCAGCAGTCGCGCCGCTGTTGCCACGCGCCCGATCACGGTCAACACGCACAACAGCGTGAAAGCGTACGCGAGGATGCCGAACCAGCCCGGCTGCACGCACATCAGCACGAACACCAGGATCGTCTCCGTGCCTTCCGCCGCCCCGCCCAGGTAATAGAACGACCTCGGCAGCAACCGCTCCTGCTTGAGCCCGCGGCGCGCCGCGATCGCCCCGAACGCCAGAAAGCTCGAGCCGGCGCCGAGGAACGCAGCCAGGAGCACGGCTGCCGGCAGTGCGTTGGTCGCGGGATCCGCGAACGCAAAGCCGAGCGGCACTGCCGCATAGAACAGGAAGTCGCAGACCGCATCGAGGTAGCCGCCGAAATCGGTGACGCCGCCACGGCGTCGTGCCAGGGGGCCATCGACCCCGTCGAGCAGGCGATTGATCGTGCCCAGTGCCAGCGCCACCGCGAACTGCCGCTGGCTGATCGCGAGCGCCGCCGCGAGTCCGAACGCGGCGCCGAGCGTCGTCAGGGCGTTGGCACTGAAGCCAAGCCGATCAGCCACGCGGGCAAGCGCCCCGAGAGCAGGATCGATCAGCGGCCGCACGTAGCGATCCAGCATCGTCCTCAGCCGGGTGTGATCACGCCAACGACGGCGCCGATCATCAGCGTCGCAAGATTGCCCGATATCCACGAACGGAAACCCAGCCCGACGATCTCCGCCCGGCGCTCCGGGCAAAGCGTCGTGAGGGTCGACACCTGCAGGCCGATGCTGGCGAGGTTCGCGAAGCCGCAAAGCGCATAGGTGATGATCAGGGTCGAGCGCGCCGAAAACGCGCCGGCGTACTCGTTCGCAAGCTGCTGATACGCCACGTACTCATTGAGGATGGCCTTGGTGCCCATCAGCGCACCCGCATTCAGCGCCTCTGCCCAGGGCACGCCCAGCGTCCACATCAGCGGCGCAAACAACCAGCCGAATGCTCGCCGCAGCGTCAGCGGGGCGCCGGCCACCGCCGGCAGCAGGCCGAGCATGTGATCGACCAGGGCCACGAAAGCGAACACCACCATCAGTACGGCAATGACTGCGAGGAACAACTGCAGGCCGTCCATCGTGCCGCGCACGATGGCATCCACCGCGCCGTCGTAGCGCAGGGCCTCGTCATCCCGCGGATCGGCGCCGGTGCGGCTCTCGCCCGGCACCATCACGCGCGCGATCAGCAGCGAAGCGGGCAGGCAGATCAGCGAGGCGGTAATGATGTGGCCGAACGCATTGTCGACGGTCTGCGCCAGCGTCTGGCTGTAGAGGATCAGCACCACCCCCGAGACCGTGGACATCCCCAGCGTCATCACCATGAACAGTTCGCTGCGGCTCATGCGCGCCAGGTAGGCGCGCACCACCAGGGGCGCTTCGACCACGCCGAGGAACACGTTGGCCCCGGCATTGAGCCCGACGGCGCCACCGATGCCGAGCGCGCGCTGCAACGCCCAGGACAGGCCGCGCACGACCCAGCGCAACACGCCGAAGTGCCAGAGCAGGGCGGCCAGAGCGGAGATGAAGATGATCAGCGGCAGGATCTGGAACGCGATGATCAGCGGTGGCGCGGCACCCTGTTTCAACGCGAAAGGCAGGTCCGCGCCGCCGAGATAGCCGAACATGTACGACGAGCCCGCGCGACTCGCCTGCTCCAGCACGGCGACGCCCGCATTGGCCGCCCGCAGCGCCTCCCAGATCACAGGCACGCGCAGCACCAGCACCGCCATCACCAGCTGCATCACCACGGCTCCGGCAATCCAGCGCCAGGACGGCAGCGCACGCCGGTTCTCGCTGAACGCAATCGCCAGCGCCAGCACGACGAGAACACCTAAGCCGCTCTGCAGCATCAGCAACATCCGTGCGAACTCAGAACCGCGCCGTCAGGCCGAACTGGAACTGGCGCGGCGCGCCGCCGTTGCGCTGCACATAGGGCGCGCCACCGCCGAACTGGATCTGGTTCGAGGTGGTGGCCGAGTTGGCGAAGCCGGATTCGTTGTTGGCGTCGAGCAGGTTGAACACGTCGGCCGATGCCTCGAGCTCGAAGCCGCTGAAGCGGAACCCGTAACGGACCCCGAGGTCGAGCACCTTGGACCAGCCGAGTCGGCCCGAATTGCGGGCGACACCCGGATAGCGATCCGAGTTGCCGACGAAGTTCTCGCCGAACGAAGCGCCGTCACCGTTCAGGTCCTGGGTGCCGAACACGGTCGCATCCGGCACCAGGTTCACCGGCTGGCCGGACTGCAGCAGCGCGGCGAGCGACACCGTCAGCGAAGGCCGCGGGTACCAGAATGCCGTAGCGGAGATCACGTGTCGCCGGTCGTTAGCCGAGGGACCGAAGTCCTGCGCGAAATTGTTGGCGTTACTGGCGCGGAAATTGATGTCGTCCGTATCGTTCTCCAGCTTCGACCAGGTATAGGCCACCCGGCCAGCCCAGCGCTCGGTCTCGCTGCGTGCGCGGGCCAGCTGCAGGGTGACGGCACGATAGCGTCCCTGCCCTTCGGTCTCGGTGACGGTGATCTGTCGCGCGCCACCCGGCCGTGCGGCGATCGGCCGCGACGCGTCGGCCTCGGCCACGGTGCGCACCAGGCCCAGCGCGCGCGCGCGCGCGACCCGCGCGGCGTTGTCCGGCAGCGCGCGCAGTTCCGCGATCACCGCAGGGGTCAGCGCGGCGACGTTCGGGCTGAAGGCAGCGGGCGAATTGAGGTCGCGCAGCCGCAGCAGGCGATGACTGCGGTTGTAGACCAGGTCGATCGACGCGCTCCAGTCGTCGTTTAGCTGGCGCTGCCAGCCCGCGGCGAACTGCACTGCATAGGGGCTGTCATAGCCGTTCGGGTTCAGGATACGGGCTTCGTTCAGCGGCGCCGTGTTGCGCAGCGCCTGGACAGCAGCGGGCGCCGGGCACTGCGCCACCGTGCTGCAGGCGGGGCTCACGGTCAGGTTGCCGTCGAATGTGACCTGCGCGAGGTCGGTGTCGCGTGGCAGCAGGCCGCGGGCGATCAGCTCACCGAGCTGGCCGCGGAATGCGGCGCTGGTAGTGTTGCGCTGCAGCGCATCTGAGATCACGGCATAGGTCAGCTTGTCGTAGAACAGGCCTGCGCCCGCGCGCCACACGGTGCTGCTGTCGGGACGGAAGTTCACCGCGAGGCGCGGCGCGACGTTGTCGCCATCGACGCCGCCCCCGCCTTCGCCGGTCAGCGAGTCGCGATCCCAGCGCAGCCCCGTCGTCAGCGTAAGCCGTGGACTGATGCGCCAGGCATCCTCGGCGTACAGGGCGAACAGCCGCTGGCTGCGCCCGAAAGTCTGCGGCCGCAGTTCGACCGAGTAGCTCGACACGACCGGGTTCAGCGACAGGATGTCCGATGCGCCCAGCGCCGTGCCAAGACCGCGCCCGCGCAGCGTCGCCAGCTGCGCCGTCGTCAGATCCACGACGTAGTTGCCGTCCGCATTGCCGCCGCCCGCGAGCGCGAAGTCGGCTTCCAGCACGTCGACGCCGACGGTCCAGCGGTGCTCGCCCTGCACCCGTTCCAGTTCGTGCCGCGTCTGCCAGGTGCGCTCGCGATCGTCGAACACGAAGCCGGGATGACCGACGATCGCCAGGGGCAGGCCGGAAGGCCCCCGCGCCACCACCTGCGGTCCGGGCTGCCGCGCCTGGCCATAGTCCCAGTCGAAGCCGCTGCGCTGCAGGCTGCCCTGGTAATTCCAGCGCTCGCCCGCATAGGTCAGCGTGACCGCGAGCAGCGCGGAATCCCGATCCTGGTCGGAGCCAGCCGATGGGAACTGCACGCTGCCGCCACCGAGGCTGCCGCCCGGACGCTCGATCGTGACGCGGCCGAGATTGCCGCGCAGCGTGCCGGTCCAGGCGTCGTCGAACCGGTGATCGAGGCGCAGCGAGCTCAGCAGGAACTGATTGCGCCCCTGCAGGCTCGCGACAGCTCCGGCGAGCGGCGCATCGAGCACGGTGTCACTGCGGTCGCGCGTGTACTCGACATTGGCATGCAAGAACGTGCGATCCGCAACCAGCGGGCCACTGAGTGAGCCGCCCGCCTGCCAGCGCTCGAAACTGTCACTGACGAAGTTGCCCGACAGGTCGCGCTGCAGGAACGCGGACGCGGCATCGGGCGGCCGACCCGGCCGCAGCAGCGTGTACACCTCGCCGGCGAACTCGTTGCCGCCCGCGCGCGATGACACGTTCACCACGCCATTGGCGGTGCGCCCGAACCGCACGGAGAAATTGTTAGCAAGCACCGTGACGTCGCGCGCAAACCCGGATGGCACCGGAAACTTCTGGCCGCCGAGAAAGTTCTCGTTGTTGTCGAGTCCGTCGATCAGGTAGTTGACGTAAAGTCCGTTGGCGCCGTTGATCGATACGGCCGGCGCTTCCGGATAGAAACCGGTAGCCGGCACCACGTTTGGCAGCCGCGCCAGTGCACGCAGTACGTCACGCCCCTCGATCGGCAGCTCCGCAAGCTCGCGCGCATCCAGCGTGGCCGAAACCTCCGCGTCAACCTGGTTCAGCGAGGACACGACCCGCGCGCCCTTGACCACCACGGTTTCGAGCTCGTCCCCGCCGGCGGGGACGCGCAGCGTGACGGCGCGTACCGCGTTGTTGCGCAGCTCGAGCGCCGTGGACGCGACCGCGCCCCAGTCCGCCGCAGCCTCGACGCTGACCCGGTACTCGCCACCCGTCGACAGGCTCGCCAGCCGTACCTCGCCGTTGGCGTCGCTGCGCAGGCTCTGGCGGTACGCCATCGCCGGGTTCTCGATGACGACGACCGCCCCAGCCACCGGCGCGCCATCGGCTTCCCGCAAGACGCTGATGGTCAATCCCGCCTGCTGTGCTTCTGCGGCGCGCGCGACAGTCATTGCCAGCACGAGCACCGCGAGCGCCCACAGGCACGGCGGCCGAACCGTCCGGCGGCGCAACTGATCTTGTTCCAAAGCATTCCCCCAACGGCCGCAACGGTCGTCCGACATCAGCAGACCGGGTTCCCGCGCGCATTATTGCACTTCGGCCGCAACTGACCGCGCGGCTTGCATGCGCGGTTGCGGGTCACGAGAATCGATGCCATGAACGCCAGCATGCCCGGGTCCACGGCACCCGCGACGCCACCCGCTCCGCCGGTCGCACCGAAGAGTCGCGGGGGCTTCGGCCGCGCCGTGCTCATGCTGCTGGTGCTGCTGCTGGTGGGCATGGTCGCCTGGACCTGGTTCTCGCTGACCTGGTCATACTCGGAAGGCGATCGCGCGGGCGTACTGCAGAAGTTTTCCCGCAAAGGCTGGATCTGCAAGACGTGGGAAGGCGAGGTTGCTCAGTACGTCGTCGCGGGGGTGGCGCCACGTATCTGGACGTTCTCTGTCCGCGACGGTGGCGTTGCGGCCGAGGTCGGTCGGCAGGTCGGCCGAAACGTGCAGCTTCACTACACTGAACACATCGGGGTGCCAACGTCCTGCTTCGGCGACACACCGTACTTCGTCGAGCGAGTCACCGTCATGACGGATCCGCCGCTGCTGCCGGGTGTGGCGGCTCCTGCCGCACCTGCTCCCCAGCCGCCGAGCCCGCAACCCGGCGCCGCGCCAGCGCCCACCAGCGCGACGACACCGACGCCGCTGCCCTAGCCGGCGCGACGCGCCGGC